>JAFVGB010000023.1 GCA_017475185.1 Clostridia bacterium | reverse complement strand
TTGAAATGTTAGAAATAGGGGATGTTATTCAATTGAGTTTTGATGGAGCACGATTTTCTCATGGACTTATAGTGGTAAAAAAAGGGGATTGTATAGGAAATACTCTAGTAGCAGCGCATACCTATGATGTGTTTGGTAAAAGAGTTGATGAGTATAGTTTTGAAAAATATAGGTGTATTCATTTAATTTGATAATAATAAAAACATAATAGTTTTAACTATTATGTTTTTATCTATTTTAAATATAATCTTCTAAAATATTCCAAACATCTTCAGAATAAATCTTTCTTTCAGCAGAAAAAGGCATAAATGTAAAATCACCAATAGGGTTTAAATCGCTTTGAATGGCTTTTACGGCATTTTCAACTTTGGTAACGGCTATTTTATCAGCTTTATTACAAAGAACCATAAATGGCAATCCTGAGCGGATTATGTAATCATACATCATTCTATCATTAGCTCCTGGCTCATGTCTAATATCAATTAATAAAATTATAAGTGAAATATTTTTTCTAACATGTAGATATTCGTCAATAAAATGATTAACTTTTTCTTGTTCAACTTTAGACATTTTACTATAACCATAACCAGGTAAATCAACAAAGTAGAATTTGTCATCCATATTATAGAAATTAATTTGTCTAGTTTTACCAGGCTCACTACTTGTTCTTGCTAATTTTTTTCTATTAATCATAGTGTTAATAAAAGAAGATTTACCAACATTAGATTTTCCAACTAAAACAATTTCTGGAAGTCCAGAAGTAGGGTATTGCTTTGGAGATGTTGCAGAAATTTCAATTTTAGGATTTTTAATTAACATTTTAGTTCCTCCTTTTAAATTTGAAACATTCCGGGACGGTCTTGTTTTGTTTCATTTTTGAAACAAGTTAAGACCGTCCAAAAATGTTTCACAAAATCTGTTTTAATTTTTAGGTACAATTTTTTCTAGTCCACCCATATATGGTCTTAGTACTTCAGGTACTGTAACACTTCCATCTTCATTGTAATTGTTTTCTAATACTGCAATTAAACCTCTTGGAGTAGCAACAACAGTATTATTTAGAGTGTGTGGATAGTAATTTCCTTTTTCATTTTTTACACGAATTCCTAATCTTCTTGCTTGAGCATCCCCTAAAGTAGAACAACTTCCAACTTCAAAATATTTTTGTTGACGAGGACTCCATGCTTCAACATCACAAGATTTAACTTTTAAATCGGCCATATCACCAGAACAACAATCTAATTGTCTTACAGGAACATTCCAACTTCTGAATAAATCTACAGTTAATTTCCACATTTTATCATACCAATTCATAGAATCTTCTGGTTCACAAAGAACTATCATTTCTTGCTTTTCGAATTGATGTACACGGTATAAACCTCTTTCTTCCAATCCATGAGAACCAATTTCTTTTCTGAAACAAGGAGAATAAGATGTCATTGTAATTGGTAGTTCATCTTTTTTTACAAGTTGTCCTTTAAATCTACCTATCATTGAATGTTCAGATGTTCCTATTAAGTATAAATCTTCGTTTTCAATTTTGTACATCATTGCATCCATTTCTTCAAAACTCATAACACCTGTAACTACATCGCTACGAATCATGAATGGTGGGATAGTATAAGTAAATCCATTGGCAATCATATAGTCTCTTGCATATGCAAGCATTGCTTCGTGAAGTCTTGCAACATCACCAATTAAATAATAAAATCCAACACCACTTGTACGTCCTGCAGATTCTTTATCTAAACCATTAAATCTATCTATAATATCAGCATGATGTGGTATTTCATAGCTTGGAACGGCAGGATCACCAAATTTTTGAACTTCAACGTTTTCACTATCATCTTTACCAATTGGAACAGAAGGGTCAATAATATTTGGAATTTTCATCATTCTTTCTTTGATAGCTTCAGCCAATTCAGTTTCTTTTTTTTCATTTTCTACAAGTTCATCATTTATTTTTTGAACTTCAGCTTTTATTTTTTCTGCTTCATCTTTTTGTCCTTGTTTCATTAGGTTTCCGATTTCGTTACTTAAAGTTTTTCTTTTAGCTCTCAAATTATCACCGTTTTGCATAGCTTGACGATTTTTAATATCTAATTCAATAACTTCATCAACCAAAACTAATTTTTGATCTTGAAATTTTTTCTTGATGTTTTCCTTTACAACATCTGGATTTTCTCTAAGAAATTTAATATCTATCATAATAATACCTCCTAATTAATATAATTTTTTTCTAGTTCGTTGCATAACATAAATCTTTGAGATTGTTTTGTAATATTCTCCTTTCGTTTTTTTGTGGACTCTTAGATAATATAAAAATCAAAAACGTCCTTATGAAAGCTCATAAGGACGAATAATTTATCGTGGTGCCACCTTAATTATGAAATATGCTATAATAAGCAAATATCATATCTTAACAATGCTTGTAACCTGGCATTACTAGGTTTAGTTTTCACTAAAAGCTGAAGAGTAGATTCATAAACTATTTTAGATTATTCACACCAACCATAATCTCTCTGAATAAAAGTGAGTTTATTACTATTCTCTTGTTATGCTACATATTATGTTTATTATAATATCATATTTTTTAGAGAAAATCAATAATAAAAATAGATTTTATAATAAATTAACAGCATTTTCTTTTATCTTTATCACAAATTAGCATTATTATTCTAACAATTAATAATACAACTAAAGTAACAATTATAGCTATAACAGCTCCTAAACCTAAGGCAGCAAACAAGCCTGTAACTGCTCCAATAAGAACACCTACTATAAATGCTAATAATATAGATAAAATAAATATAGTTAAATCTATGCAACAACCTTTTGACTTTTTATTTTTTTTGCAGCAGTAAATATCTATTTCTTCATTCATAGAAATTCACCTCCTATAATATATAATATGAAATTAATTTTGATTGTTGACAAATTTCGACAAATGTTTTTCAAGAAAAATTGGAAAAATCTAGTAATTGTATTGACAATGGGGTTATGCTTAGAGTATAATAATATTCGTACATAAAGGGTTAAAGGAAAAAACAACCCCTAGGAAGACATCCAATAAGGTAAGGTAATACCGGAAGGAGGGGAATTATATATGCCAGAAGTAAAAAATAATGGTAACTTGGAGGAAGCTTTAAAAAGATTTAAAAGACAATGCGCTAGAAACCAAGTATTACAAGAAGTTCGTAAAAGAGAACACTATGAAAAACCTAGTGTTAAAAGAAAGAAAAAATCAGAGGCTGCTAGAAAAAGAAAATTTTAGTAGTTTGTTAAGGGTGCAAGTTTTAAACTTGCACTTTTGTAATATATGGAAGGAATGATTGTTATGTTAAAAGAAAAATTGTTGGAAGATTTAAAGACTTCAATGAAAGAAAAAAATGTTAACAGAAAAAACACAGTTCAAATGGTTAGAGCAGCAATATTACAAGTTGAGAAAGACAAAAAAATAGAACTAAATGATGATCAAATTTTAGAGGTAATTGCAAAGGAATTTAAAAAGAGAAATGATTCTTTAGCAGATTATGAAAAATCAGGAAGAGAAGATTTAATAAGCCAAATAAAAGAAGAAATGTCTGTATTAGAAGAATATTTACCTAAAAAATTATCAGAAGAAGAACTAACTGAAAAAGTAAAAGAAATTATTGCAGAAGTTGGTGCTACATCTATGAAAGATATGGGAATTGTAATGAAAACAGCTAAAGAAAAATTAGGTGTAACAGCAGACGGAAGAATGATTAATGAAGTTGTTAAAAAAATATTAGCTTAAAGCCAAAAAAATAAAAGACGGAAAAAATTATGAACTTTTTAAATTTTTTCCGTCTTTTTTTTATTCAAAAATTTTTGCAAAAAGACTAATACACCATAAACTTGCTATTCCAACTAATATATATACAATTTTTGATAATATAGAGCCTGCTCCGAATAAAAAATCTACTAGATTAAAGTTAAATAATCCTACCAAACCCCAGTTTAGTCCGCCAATAATTACCAAAATTAAAGCTATTGTATTAATTATTCTCATATTTATTTCTCCCTTCATTTAAATTTGTAGCTATTCATTATTATTGTACACAAATTTTATTTATTTATTCATTTTTATAACTGTCTATTGTATATTTTTTCCAAATTGTATTATAATAAATAAAAAATAGAAAGAAAGAAGGTTTTATGATGAATTATAAAAAAGAAGACATAAAAAAAGGAATAACAATTCATAAAATTAATACAAATAAATTCAAAACAAATTTATTTGCAGTTTTTCTAACAACAAAATTAGATAGAAATACTGTAACAAAAAATGCTTTATTAACAGCAGTTTTAAGAAGAGGAACTAAAAACTTAACAAATCAAGAAGATATAAGTAAAGCACTTGAAAATATGTATGGAGCAAGTTTCGACTGTGGTGTTGAAAAAACAGGAGACAATCATATAATGAAATTTTATTTGGAAAGTATTAATAATGAATTTTTACCAGAACAAGAAAATTTGAGCAAAGAATGTATTGAAATATTGTTAGATATTGTGTTTAATCCTTATTTAGAAAATGGACAATTTAAATCAGAATATGTTGAAGGTGAAAAAGAAAATTTAAAACAAATAATAGAAGGGAAAATAGATAATAAAGCAAAATATGCGTTTGATAGATGTATAGAAGAAATGTATAAAGATCAACCTTATGGAGCATATAAATATGGTTATATAGAAGATTTGGAAAAATTAGACAGTAAAAATTTATATGATTATTATTTAGATTTAATAAAAAATGTAAAAATAGATATATTTGTATCTGGAAATTTAGATGGACAAATTATTGAAGAAATAAAAGAAAATGAAATAATACAGAATTTAAATGAAAGAAATGCAAACTATAATATTAATAAAGAAGAAAATTCTAAATCTAAAATTGATGAACCAAAAATAGTTACTGAGAGTATGCAAATTTCTCAAGGAAAATTAATTATAGGACTAGATGTTTTAAATAATAAAAAAGAATTCAAATATGCAGTTTCTGTATATAATATTATTTTAGGAGGAAGCGCAAATTCAAAAATGTTCCAAAATGTAAGAGAAAAAGCTAGTTTAGCTTATACTGCTGGATCTAATTATTTAAGACAAAAAGATAATATTTTTATAAAATGTGGTATAGATATACCTAATTATGAAAAAGCTCTTGAAATAATAAAAGAACAGTTAAAACAAATGAAAGATGGAGATTTTACAAATGAAGATATACAAAATGCAAAAACAATAATTGAGTCTTCTATTGGAAGTATTCCAGAATCTCAAGATTCAGAAATAACATATTATTTTTCTCAAGAGTTATCTGATGAATTTGTTTCTATTGAAGAATATATTAAAAAAATAAATGAAATTAATAAAGAACAAATTATGGAAGTTGCTAAAAATATACAAATTAATACAATTTACTTTTTAAAAGATTAAAATTGAAACATTTGGGGACAGAGTTAAAATGTTTCAAAAATGAAACAAAAAAAGACCGTCCCGAAATGTTTCAAAATGAAAGGAAAATGAAGATTATGAAAATTATTGAAAGCACGAAGATTAAGGAAAAGGCTTATTTTGAAAAATTAGAAAATGGTTTAAATATAATTATAATACCAAAAGCAAATACAAATAAAAAATATGTAATGTGGGGAACAAATTTTGGGTCAATTGATAATAGATTTATAATGCCACAAACTAATGAAGAGGTATTTATTCCAGATGGTGTAGCTCATTTTTTGGAACATAAAATGTTTGAACAAAAAAATGGAAGAAACAGTTTAGATGTTTTGATGGCACTTGGATTAGACGCAAATGCATATACAACAAATGACCATACAGCCTATTTATTTGAATGTTCTTCTGATAAATTTTATGAAGGTTTGGATGAATTAATGGATTATGTACAAAATCCTTATTTTACAGATGAAAATGTAGAGAAAGAAAAGGGAATAATTGGTCAAGAAATTAAAATGTATGATGATGATCCTGGTTTTCAATTATATTTAAATGCAATGGATTGCTTATATCACAAAAATGCTGTAAAACTTGATATTGCTGGAACTATTGAATCTATAAGCAAAATTGATCCTGATGTTTTGTACAAATGTTATAATACTTTTTATCATCCAAGCAATATGACATTAGTCGTATGTGGAGATTTTGTACCAGAGGATTTATTAGAAGAAATAAAAAGTAGATTAATTCCTAAAGATAACCAAGGGGAAATAAAGAGAATTTATGAACATGAAGAAGAAAGCATAAATATGAGTAGCAAAGAAGTAAATATGGAGGTAAGTTCTCCAATATTTATGGTTGCAATAAAAGATAAAGTTCCAAGTTCAGAAGAAGCGGTAAAAAGACATATAGCAGTTTCAATTATATTAAATTTGCTAATTGGAAAAAGTTCAAATTTATATAAGAAATTATATAATGATGGGGATTTACTTTCAGAACCTGACATGGACTATGAATTTTCTAAGCAATATGCTCATATTTTAGTTGGAGGACAATCTAAAAATCCGGAAAAAATATATGAAAAATTTAAAAAAGAAATTGAAAAATTTAGAGAAAATGGATTAAATAAAGAAGATTTTGAAAGAATAAAAAGAAAACTATATGGAGACTATGTTACAGAATATAATAATGTTGGATATATTGCTAGAATGTTCTTATCAGACTCTTTTAAAGGAATTAACAGTTTCGATTATATAGAAAAATTTGATAATGTTACAAAAGAATATACAGAGCAATTATTTAATGAAATATTTAATGAAGATAAAATGGCTATTAGTATTATAAGACCAAAATAAGCTAAGATAGTTGATTGAGTACACTGATTTAATTGTATTAAATCAGTGTACTACATAAATTTGTAAAGTATTTAGAAGGAGAAATAAGAATGATTATAAAAACAGGAATTATTCCTAGATTAGCATTTGAAATATTTGGAATACCAATATATTGGTACGCAGTTTTAATAGTTTCTTCAATGATTATGGCTATTATATGGTGCAAAATGCATAATGGTAGATTTGGAATAAAATTTGATGATTTAATTGACTTAGCAATAATTATGCTTCCAATAGCAATTATTGGTGCAAGATTATATTATGTTCTTTTTAAACTTGATTATTATATAAGCGAACCATTAGAAATTCTACAAATAAAAAATGGAGGATTAGCTATTTATGGGGGAATCATAGGTGGATTACTAGTCATTGCTATTTATAGTAAGGTAAAAAAAATAAATACATTAGACATAACAGATTTTATTGCCCCTGTTATAGCATTATGCCAATCAATTGGAAGATGGGGAAATTATATTAATATAGAAGCATATGGATATGAAACAAATTTTCCAATAAAAATGGAAATTATTGAAAATGGTATTACAAAATATGTTCATCCAACCTTTCTATATGAATCAATATGTACTTTGGCAATTTTTATAATTTTGTCAATTTTAAGTAAAAAAAGAAAGTTTTCCGGAGAAATTACATATTTATACATCATTTTATATGCTGTTATAAGATTTTTTATAGAAGGATTAAGAACAGATAGTTTAATGTTATTTAATTGCAGAATTTCTCAAATATTGTCTTTAGTTCTTTTTATAGTATTTAGTTGTATTTTGATATATAAAAAAAATAAATATAAAGATATGTCGAAAGATGTCGAAAAAGCAAGATGAAAAGTTGCTTGAAATAGGGAGAAATACAGTTTTTTTGTTGACTTAGATGCCTAAAATGTGGTATTCTATAAATATACAAAAGAGACAAGCTACATGGTAAAAGGAGAGTTGGTTAATATGTTAAACGAAGAAATCTGTAAAGCAAGAGAAAGGTTAAACGAGAGCATAATAACTGGAAAAAATTATCAAGAAATATATAAATTAAGTGTAGAATTAGATGAATTAATTGCGAGATATTATCTTAATAATGATACAAAAGAAAATAGTGAAGAAGAAAAAATATAAAATAAAGGGAGATATAAAAAAGTATCTTCCGTTATTTTTTTTATTGCATAAAAGAAATAAATGATATAGAATAATAATTAACAAAATTAGTATTAAAATGAAGAAGGGAATATTAATGAAAAAAATTAGATTGTACAGTTTTCTTACTATTTGTTTAGTGTTTATTGTAATTAGCTGTATTAATAAAACATTCGAAAATGATGTGTTTTTTACTATTCCAACAGGAGAATATATTATAGAAAATGGTATTGACGATACAGAATCTTTTACATGGCATGATAATCTAAAATTTACAAAGTTAAGATGGGGATTTGATATATGTATTGCTAAATTATATGAAATAGGAGGATTTAATGCACTTTACGTATTTACAGTATTTATTTCTATTCTTATAGCACTGGTTTTATTTACAACACTTATAAAACGAAGTAACAATTATATTATAAGTTTTATTGTTGCCACATTTTCCATTTTATGTATTAGTGGATATCTGACATGTAGAGCACAGATAATTTCATATTTGTTATTTGTTTTAGAAATGTTTTTTATAGAAAAAATGATAGAAACAGAAAATAAGAAATATATAGTTTATTTAGCAATAATTTGTGAATTAATACTATGTTTTCATTCATCTGTATGGTTAATGTTTTTTGTATTATTTGTGCCATATATTATAGAATGGATAATAAATCTTTTAAAGATAGATAAATTTGTAAATAAAACTGAAAAAGTAACAATTAGAAAATTTGATAACAATAAGGCAAAAATGTTATTAATTACAATGCTTATAAGTATGTTATTAGGATTTTGCACACCGCTTGGTTTATCACCATATACGTATAGTATAAAAACGATGCTAGGATTTTCAAGTAAAATAATTATGGAACTACAGAAAGTTAATATAGAAGAAACATTTAGTATAGGTTTTTTATGTTTTATAATTATTGCTGTTTTGGGATTAACCAAAACAAAAATAAAATGTTCTGATTTGATTTACATAGTTATATTTTTAATATTATCTAAACTAGCTGAAAGAAATATGTATATAGCAATTTTAGTTTTGGCTTATCCAATCGCAAATTTGTTAAATACATTAATAGATACATATAAAATGACTGATAAGATGGATAATGTAGAAAATTATTTTAATGATAAAATATTGCCTAAGATTATTATTTTAGAAATTTGTATTTTCATAATTTTTATTAATTTGAAAAAGACTGCTAAACAACAATATATTGATAAAAGCTTGTATCCAGTTGATGCATCTGAATATATAATAAATAATATAGATTACAAAAACGCAAGATTTTACAATAATTTTAATAATGGCTCATATTTAGAATTTAAAGGAATTCCATCATTTGTAGATAGCAGAAGTGAAATATATTGTAGAGAATTTAACAATGTTACAATATTAGAAGATATGGCAAACTTCGAATTATTTTATACAATGAGTGTTGATGAAATAGTTAATAAATATCAAATTACTCATTTGTTAATAGAAAGACGGAAAAAAATATTCAGAGTATCTAAATAAACACCAGGAAAAATTTATTAAATTATATGAGGATGAATATTTTCAAATATATGAAACTATTAAATAAAAAATAATATAATTATATTGAAAATATTTGACTTTTTTTATAAAAACTGGTATTATTATAATGTAAGCATATAAGTGAATAATAAAAGGAGGAATAAATATGTTAACAAAAAAAAGCATGAAGATAATTAGTGTACTTTTATTGGCAGTAGTATTATTTATGGCAATGGGAAATGTTGCTTTTGCTGCTGGAAACTCAACAAGTGGTACAGGAGGAATGTCAGGACAATTTAATCCAGATCCAAATGCAATTAGTGGTACAAAAGCAAGTGATTTAGCAAACACAATACTAGGTGCATTAAAATGGGCTGGTGTAGCAATAGCAATAGGAATGATGATATTCTTAGGTATTAAATATGTAACATCATCACCAGAAGGAAAAGCTAATTTAAAAGGACAATTAGGAATCTATATTTTAGGTTTAGTATTTATCTTAGCAGCAACAGTTATTGTTGGAATATTAGAAAATGCAATTCCTCAATAAAAATAAATAAGTCACTTTATGTGGCTTTTTCAAATTATGAAGCGAAAATACGTAAAATATTGACTTTTTTCGTAAAAAGTTGTATGATATAAAGAGAGTTGAAACACAAAAGGAGGAAATAAATATGTTAAAGAAAAAAAGTGTAAAAATTTTAGGAATAGTTTTAATAGTAGCTGTAATGCTAATGACATTTGGAAGTATGGCATTTGCTAATATATCAGATGGATTAGGAGGAACAGATTTTAATAACCAACAAGCTACTGATTTAGCAAATACAGTTTTAGGTGCATTAAAATGGGCTGGTGTAGCAATAGCAATAGGAATGATGATATTCTTAGGTATTAAATATGTAACATCATCACCAGAAGGAAAAGCTAATTTAAAAGGACAATTAGGAATCTATATCTTAGGATTAGTATTTATCTTAGCAGCAACAGTTATCGTTGGTATATTAGAAAACGCAATTGTATAATAAAATATTGTATACAATAGATTAAGGGGAATAATATGAAAAAAAAGTATATTATAATAATATATTTAATTAGTATAATATTTATAGTTTTAACTACTTTTACAAATACTACATATGCTCTTACTGCAGGTGAATTGTATGGAAATACAATTAATGGGAATAAATTATATTCACCAGCTAGAATTGTTTTAGGAATTATTAAATGGGCTGGTACTGCAATACTTATTGGAAGAGTAATTGTAAAAGGTATACAATATGTTTCTGTATCACCAGAAGGAAAAGCAAGTATTAAGAAAGATATGGTTATGCTTTTAGTTGGAGCTGTTCTATTATTCGGATTTGCAACAATATTAGATGTAATATATAATGCATCTTCTAATGTAAACAGTTTAACTTAAAAAAAGATTATACATAAAAATCACCTACATAAAATATATTTTATGTAGGTGATTTTTTATGTTTAGAAAAGTACTTTATGCAAGCATTATATTTGTTTTTATATTCTCGAATATACATGTTTCTATTGCAGATGATGAAAATGAAGAAGTTACAAACGAAGATTTAATAGAGGTTACTAATAAACCAGTTGATGAACCAATATTAAATTCTAGAATAGCTGTTGTTTATGATAGAAAATCTGGAAATATAATATATGGAAAACAAGAGAATAAGAGAAGCGCAATGGCATCAACAACTAAAATTATGACTGCAACAATTTTAATAGAAAATTGTGATTTAGAACAAGTTGTTACAATATCAGCTAAAGCAGCAGGAACAGGTGGATCAAGACTTGGTTTAAAAAAAGGTGATACAATAATAATGAAAGATTTACTTTATGGGTTAATGCTTAAATCTGGAAATGATGCAGCAGTTGCAATTGCAGAAAGTGTTGCTGGTAGTGTAGAGGAATTCGCAAATATGATGAATAAAAAAGCAAAGGAAATCGGTTTAAGTAATACTCATTATGTTACACCACATGGATTGGATAATCCAGAACATTATACAACTGCTTATGAATTAGCAAAACTAGCAGATTATGCATTAAAAAATGAAATTTTTTCAAAGGTGGTAAACACAAAAAGTTACACAGTAACAATTAATGGATATCCTAAGTCAATTTCAAATACTAATGAATTGCTTGGTTTTTTAGAAGGAGTTAATGGAGTAAAAACAGGATTTACAAATAATGCAGGTAGATGCTTAGTAACTTCTGTAAATAGAAATGGGTTTGAAATAATTACGGTTGTTCTACAAGCAGATACAAAAAAATATAGAACTTCTGATAGTATAAAATTAATTAATTATGTTTATGAAAATTATGAATTGTTAAATATAAAAGAAATAGTTGATGATAAATTCAATAAATGGTGTCAGATTAATAAAAAAAGAATTGAGATTAATAAATCTAAAAATAGTAATATGGAGTTAATAACATCGGATTTAAAGAACCAGATTATACCTGTAAAAAAGAGTGATATAGATAAGATTGACATTAAAATTAATTGTTTGTTTTATTTTGAGGCACCTGTTCAAGATAATACTGTAATAGGAACTTTAAAAGTCATGCTAGATAACCAGGTTATTGATGTTATAGAAATTAAAAATATTAATTTAATTGAAAAGAAAGATATATTAGATTATATAAAAATATTTGCATTAGAAATGTTTAAATAATAGAAAAATTTTAACGACAATTTGAAAATTAAATTTTTGTTGTTTTTAAAAAATATTGGTAGTATTTTGTGATTAAATATGCTATACTACATATAGTTTATAAAAAACGACAAGGAGAACATAAAAATGCAAAATTTAATACAAGATTTGAATGATAAACAACAAGAAGCAGTGCTTCAAACTGATGGCCCATGTTTAATTATAGCAGGAGCGGGAAGTGGAAAAACTAAAGTTTTAACACATAAAATTGCATATTTAATGGCAGAAAAATATGTAAAACCATGGAATATATTAGCAATTACATTTACTAATAAAGCTGCAAATGAAATGAAACAAAGAGTTGAATCTTTAGTTGGTGATGCTGTTAATGATATGTGGATTGGAACTTTTCACTCTATTTGTGTAAGAATTTTAAGAAAATATATTGATAGAATTGGATTTGAAAGTTCGTTTATAATATTTGATACACAAGATCAGAAAACTTTAATTAAAGAATGTTTAAAAGAACTTAAAATAGATGATAAATTGTTTTCAGATAGGGCAGTATTATCTGAGATAAGTAATGGAAAAAACGAAATGTTGGAGCCTAAAGCATATGCTGAAAAATATGCAGGAGATTATAGAAAAGAAATAATAGCACAAATATATGAATTATATCAAAAACGTTTAAAAGAAAATAATGCTATTGATTTTGATGATATAATAAATTATACAATAAAAATATTAACTGAAAATATAGATGTATATGAATATTATACAGACAAATTTCAGTATGTTTTAGTAGATGAGTATCAAGATACAAATAAAGCGCAGTTTATGCTTATTTCAATATTAGCATCAAGACACGGAAATATAACAGTTGTTGGAGATAATGATCAAGGTATATATTCATTTAGAGGAGCAGATATAACAAACATTTTGAATTTCGAAAAAGATTTTCCAGGTACAACAATTATTAAATTAGAACAAAATTATAGATGCACCGGAAATATTTTAAAAGCAGCAAATGCTGTAATAAAAAATAATCAAGTTAAATATGACAAAAAATTGTGGACTCAAAATGATGAAGGAAATTTGCCAGCGATTTATGTTGGGGATGATGAATATAATGAAAGTAACTACATTGTTAGTCAAATAAACCGATTGAAAAGAGAGTATTTTTATAACTATTCTGATTTTGCAGTGTTATATAGAATGAACTCTCAATCCAGAGCAATAGAGGATATTTTAAGAAGAGAAAAAATCCCATATAAGATTATTGGTGGACAAAAATTCTATGAAAGAAAAGAAATAAAAGATATAATTTCTTATTTAAGATTGATTTTTAATACTTCAGATAATTTAGCTTTAAAAAGAATTATAAATGAACCAAAACGTGGAATAGGAAAAACTAGCTTAGATAATATACAAGAAATGTCAGAAAAATCAGGAGTTTCAATGTATGAAATTATAAAAAATGCTGAGCAATATGGATTAAATAGAGTATATGCAAATTCTAGAGAATTTGTTGAGGTAATTGAAGAATTAAGAGCAAAGCAAGATAAAATATTGATTTCAGAATTGGTAAAGGAAACTTTAAATAAAACAGGCTACACAAAAGCTTTAAAGGATGAAAATACAATAGAGGCTGAAAGCAGAATTCAAAACTTGGATGAATTCCTAACAGTAGCTATGGAGTTTGAAGAAGAGTCAGCTGATAATACATTGCAAGAATTTTTAGAGAATATGACACTTACAACTGACTTAGATAATATGCAAGATGAGGAAGATTGTGTAATTTTAATGACATTACATAGTGCTAAAGGATTGGAATTTGAAACAGTATTCTTGGTTGGAATGGAAGAAGGTATATTTCCTGGATTTAAATCAATTGGAGAACCACAAGAATTAGAAGAAGAAAGACGTTTATTTTATGTTGGAATTACAAGAGCTAAAAGATTTTTGTTTTTAACTTGTGCAAAAAGAAGAACTATTTTTGGTTCAACAAGTTATAATCCAATTTCAAGATTTATTAAAGAAATACCAGAAGATTTACTTGAAGGATATGAAGAAGCTTTTGCTCCTAAAAAAGATGAATTTGAGGATAGTGGATATAAATGGGAGTATGGATTTGAAAAAAATACATCAGCATCAAGTGTAAAAACTTATAGTATTGATACATATAAAATTCCAGTAGGAGCGACAGCTAAAGGTGGAAATAATGATTTTTCAAATGATTCTAAAACAGGAGAAATTAATAAGTTTGCTTTCAGAACTGCAGAAAGCTTTTTGCAATCACTTAATAAAAACAAGAATGTTGATGTAACACAATATCAAGCAGGACAAAGAATATATCACAAAAAATTTGGTGAGGGAACAATAACAAAAGTTGAGCCTGAAGGTGATGATATGAAAGTTGAAATATGTTTTGACAAATCTGGAAATAAGAGATTAATGGCTAAGTATGCAGGTTTGGAAATTTTATAGCTAAAAAATAACACTTTGAAATTAATTTCAAAGTGCTATTTTTTTATTGTAATTCATTTTTCACTGTTTGAATTTCAGTAGCTGTTGCGGGTTGAGCTGATTTATAGTAACCTTTTGTTTGAGCAATTTTAAATAATTCAAATTGAAAACTTTCGTCACTATTTCTTATTTGTTGAATAGTTTGTCTTAATTGCATGTTTTCTGTTTCAGAAATCACACCTTGGTATGTTGTTAATTCTGATTTTACTCCACTTAATATATCATTTACCATTGTTTTCTCATCCATAGATGATACCTCCTTTTAATTAGTTATTTAAGAAAGACATTAATTTTTGTTTTGTATTTAAAGCATCTTGAGCTGATTTAGTAAATACTTGTTTTATTTGAGGATCAACTGCTTGTGATGCATATGTGTTTAATTTCTGGTAAGATGTTTCGTGTGCTCCAATTAAATGTCTTAAATTTTGAAGCTCTACTTGAGTTAAATTAGCCATTAAAACCATTCCTTTCCATAAAAATTTATATAATAATTATTTACAATTTTGTGCTTTTTATACATAGTTTATGCAATTTATTATTTGATAAGTAAAGAATAATGTTAATAATAAAATAATAAATTTGTTAAAGTATTGTTGATTTATGTAAAAAAATAGAGTAAAATATAATAAATTGGAGAGGAGAGTGTTTCAGATTAGTAAGATAAAAAAAGGAATAATACATTTACGACTTTGGATGAAAATTATCGTACTAGTTAGTGTAGCAATTTTTTTGGTAATAGGTTCAATATTGTTTTTTTACAAACCAACATATGAAGTTAGTTATAATGGGGAATTTTTAGGATATATAAATAATAAAGGAAAATTGCAATCAAAAATTAATGAGTACATAACAAATGGAAATGGTGACACTAATGTCGCATTTGTTCAAATTCAAAGTATGCCAAAATATCAAATGTGTTTATTAAAAAGAGATGTAGAAACAAATGATGAAGAAATCTATAATAAAATAATAGATACTGGTGTATCATATTATAGATATTATTCAATTATTTTAGATGGTGTAGAAAAATATAATGTTCCTACTTATGAAGAAGCGGAAAGCGTTATTAATCAATTAAAAGAAAAAGAAAGTAATAATATAGATAAAATAACAACAGTTGAAAAATATAATACAAGTTTAGTAGAATTTGCAAATGTAGAAACTTGTGTATCTGGTTTATATGAAGAAAAACCTAAACCAGTTGTTGTAGCAAAGAAAACATATACAAATAGTGGAGTTATTGGTTCTTCAAAAAATGTTAATAATTCATCAAAAAGAGTTGCTTTAGGTATATCAGTAATAGAACCTGTTGGAGGAAAAATATCATGTAGATTTGGACAACAAAGAGGATATTATCATACAGGTTTAGATATTGCAACATCAAATGGAACACCTATTAGAGCTGCCGCAGCAGGGACTGTAGTTAATGCAGCATATCATTATAGCTATGGAAATTTAATTATAGTGTCACATGCTAATGGCGTACAAACTTATTATGCACACTGCAGCAAAATGTATGTATCAGTTGGAGCTACGGTTTCACAAGGACAAGTTATCGGAGCTGTTGGAAGTACAGGAAATTCAACAGGACCTCATTTACATTTAGAAGTAAGAGTAAATGGAGCTGCACAAAATCCACAAAATTATTTATATTAAAGAAAAAGAGTTCAAACTATATTTAATTTGAACTCTTTTTTTTATCTTGAAATTGGATTAAAAAATTTAACACATGTTTTTATAGCATTATTTTTTATAATTATTTTACCATATTCTGTAAGTTTTCTTCCAAATACTTCTGGATTATCAATATATGTACCGAATTCTGTGATTAGTGTATATAACTGTTTTATACAAGGATGTTCTGTGTTAATATTTGAAAAGCATAAATAATAAGAATTTTGATATAAATATAAAGTCATATTTTTAGCAATACTGTAAAAATTATCTAATTTAGAGATAAAGTTAGAAAAATTACAAAAATCCTCAAAATTATCAAATCGGTATATAATCTGTTTTGAATTCATATCCAGATTTTTACGTTTTATTTTTAGCTTTTTATTAATAGATTTATTATTAGTAGTGTCAATATTTTTACCGAATCTTGTAATAGTCAAAATAAAATTCCCATCAGACATTGCAAGAGCTTCAATTCGAAGTTTATAGTCTTTTGTAACAAATCCCACTTTTTTTTCAGCCTCATCTAACATATCTAAAAACAAAGTTTGAGATTCTTTTGAGTTAGACATAAAAGAATGAAAATCTATGTTTTTATCAATTAAATCTTGAGTGTTTAAAGTGATTCTAATTTTGTTTTCATTAAGTTTCTCAAATTTCATCGCAGTCCTCCTAACGTAAAGAATGTTATTACTACTATTAACATTATACATTATATTGTGTAAAAAATAAACCTGTAATTTATGGAAAAAAGTTAAGTATATACACAATAATATTATATTATTATAATAAAAAAACGTACTTGAAAGTATAACATAGATAAGCTGAAAAGTAAAGAATTGCATTATTAAAATTTTAATAAAAAGATTATTGACACATAAAAGTAATAGAAATATAATACAATTAATAAGGAAAAATGTCCTTAAAAAATAAATAAGTTAGCCCTTTATCATATAAAAATAAGGGAGAAACTTAAAGGAGGAGTTTTATGAAAAAATATCTTTGTGAGTTTATTGGTACAGCAGTGTTAGTTTTATTTGGATGTGGAACAGCAGTAGTAACAGGAGGTTTAACAGCAGGGGTAGGAGCTGGAACATTTGGTGTATTAACAATTGCAATGGCTTTTGGTTTATCAATTGTTGCAATGGCATATGTAATAGGTAATATTTCAGGATGTCATATAAATCCAGCAGTATCACTAGCAATGTTAATTAATAAAAAAATGGATGTAAAAGATTTTATAGGATATGTAATAGCACAAGTTATTGGTGCAATAGCAGGAATTGGAATTTTATATGCAATTGGATCATGGTCAAATTTAGGAGTTGATTCATTAGGAGCTAATGGATTTGGAGATGCTTCATTTGTTGGATTAAATATGGGTGGAGCAATATTAGTTGAAATAATTCTTACATTTGTATTTATTTATACTATATTAGGTGTAACATCAGATGAAAAGAAAAGCTCAGTTGCAGGAATTGTAATTGGTTTAACATTAGCATTTGTACATATTATAGGTATTCCTTTAACAGGAACATCTGTAAATCCAGCTAGAAGTTTAGCACCAGCTATTTTCTTAGGTGGAGAAGCTTTAAAACAAGTTTGGGTATTTATAGTAGCACCTTTTGTAGGTTCAGCATTAGCAGCAGTTGTATTTAAATTCTTAAATAAAACAGAAGAATAATTAATATAATAAAAAGTAGATGTATTATTTTAATATATCTACTTTTTTTTAAAAATTGCTATTGACTTTTTATTTGTTTTTTGCTATTATAAGTATTGTTACTGTAACCCAAAAAACAATAGTAAAAATTGAGTATGTGCAGGTATAGTTTAGTGGTAAAACAAAACCTTGCCAAGGTTTAGTTACGGGTCCGATTCCCGTTACCTGCTCCATTTTATTTTATGATGGTACTAAAATGACATAAGAGAGCATATAATAAAATATGTTTCATATGGCGACATAGCCAAGTGGTAAGGCACGAGTCTGCAAAACTCTGATCCCCGGTTCGAATCCGGGTGTCGCCTCCAATGAAGTAAGCTATTAAAAATAGCTTACTTTTTTATTGTTTAAAAACAAAAAACTCGAAAACACTTGAAAAATATGGAAAAACATGATATAATAAATTATGTTTGAAAAGGAGGAATTTTTTTATGGAAATCAATAAGAAAATTTACAAATATACTGCGATAATTTCAATGACAATAGTTTTTGTTTTATTATCAAACTTAATAATGCCTGCATTTACATCAATTGCCAATACAAGTAATACGGTCTCTTTAAGTGATATTACTTATGATAGTAAAAATAACACATTAACTGTTACTGGTTCTATACCATCAGAGTATATAAACCATAGTATATATTGGGCTGAAGGTGAAATTCCATCAGATATAAAAGAAGATATTGATAAAATGATTGAATGGTTTACAAGTGAACAACATTCAAAAAGTACAACAATTGATGTAGCTTCAAATGAAGTCAAATCAACTTATGAACTACAAAAAAATGTTACTGGAAAGGTTACATATAATTTCTTATGTGTAGCTAATACAGATGGAAATAAATATATGATGTATTATGCAACAAAAACTTTTACTGTAAATCAAGATTCAAAAGAACAAGCTAAAGAAGAAGAACTTGAAAAGAGTCTAGAAGAAGCAGAGAAAAAGGAACAAGAAAATACGCAAAAAGAGGAAAGTAAAAAAGAAGAGAAAACTGATAAAAACATTGAAAATGAAGATCCAAAAGCAGATAGTAAAGAAGAAAATGAAACATTAGCTGAAAAATTAATTGAAGCATTGAACGAAAAAGTAGAAGATGAAGTAAATAATAACACAGAGCAAAAAAGTGAAGAAGAACCAAAAGAAGAGAATATAAAAGAATCAAATCAAGAACAAAAAACTTCTACAAACAGTGAAGATAATAAACAAAAAGATAATGTTGAAAAAGAAGATGAAGAAGAAATAGTTATTCATGTAGATAAAAAAGAGGAAAATCTTGCAGATAATCAAGATGAATATCAAGATTTGAAAGAAATAAATAAAAACAAAGAAAACGAAGATACTCAAAAAAATGATGAAGAAATTGTAGTTAACAAAAATGAAAATAAAGTAAATGATGCGAATAAAAATAAAGAAGAAAATAAAACAGTTGTTAAAGATAATGTTGTTACTAAACAAGAAGTAGATAATAAAAAAGGTACAGATAATAAGAAAGAAAGTACTGAAAACAAAGATAATAATGCAAATAAAACTAAAACAGAAAAAACAAGTAATACAAGTAAATCAAGCAGTACAAATACTAAAAAAGATGTTAAAGAAAATACAAATAATGATAGCAAAACATCAAATCAAAATGTAAAAGATAATAAAAAAGAAACAAGTAAAAATACAAATAATCAAAGCAGTAAAGAAAAAGAAGTTGTTATAGAAACACCAAATTTAGCTAAAGAAGAGATTCCACAAACTGGTTCAAATGATACAGGAATTATAGTTGCAATAGTTGTATTTTCAATAATAGGATTAGGAAGTTTTGTTAAATATAAAATGGAAAAATAATCATAAAAAAGATATAATTTATTTATAAATTATATCTTTTTTTTAAATTATATTATTTGACAAATTGCTAAAAAATGGATAATATATTGTTATATTTTTTTGAAGGGAGGCATAAGGGAAATCCTTAAATTTATATGAGTTTTATATTAGGATTTTTAGGTGCTTGCTTAGGAATAATAGCAGGAATAGCAGTAATAGTTGGAGCAATATATATAAAAGTAAGAGGAGTTGTAGGTCCGGTTAAAATGAAGGAAATTGTCAATGCTGCAAAAAATGTAAAAGACATAGAAAGACAAGAATATATGAGAGAAAAAAATGTTAGTGGAATGACAAAAGTATTGGAACCAGCTATTCTAAGGGATTTTCAAGATTTTAATAAAGATTTTTTGTTTAGCAAAGTTGAGAAAAATTTACTTAAAATATTTAATGCAATAGAGGAAAAATCAGTTGAAGCTATAAGAAATGATAATGATTTAATTTATATGTATTCAACAATTAGAGATAAAGTTCAAGATATAAAAAACAATAATATTAACATAAAATATGATGATGTTGTTTTTCATAGACACGCAATAAAAGACTATTTGAAAAGTGCTGGAAAAGCTACAGTTACTTTATCAACAACTTTAGAATATTATTATAGCGACGATAGCAATAAAGCTAAAAACAAGAAATTTTCTGATTTAAAAAGACAAACGAGATATACAACACAGTTTGTGTATGTTTATGATGAAACAAAATTTAAATATAATCAAATGGCACACACTATTAGTTGTCCAAATTGTGGAGCACCACTTGGAAAATTAGGTGAAGGAAATTGTCAATATTGTGGGACATATATTAAACCAATTAATTTAAAGGGATGGTATATGGTTTCTTATTCAGAAGATTATAAGTAATATATTTATAAATGTAGAAAATGAATAAAATGTATTGTTAAAATTAAAAAATTGTAGTATAATTTCAGTTAAGTATAATTTTAGGAGGTAAAAATTATGGGATTAATTAAAGCAGCAGCAAGTGCAATTGGAAGCACAATGCAAGATCAATGGAAAGAAGCAATTAGATGTGAAGATTTAGGAAATGATATTCTAATGAAGAAAAAAACAACACCAACAGGAGTTATAACAAATAAAAGTACTATTATAGTTGCACCCGGACAATGCGCAGTTATATATGATAATGGTAGAGTTATTGACGCAACTGCTGAAGATGGATATTATACATTTGATACATCATCAAGCCCATCTTTCTTTGCTGGACAATTTGGTGCAGTATTTAAAGAAATGTGGCAAAGATTTACATATAATGGTGCATCAGCTAAAGAACAATGTGTATTCTTCTTTAACATAAAAGAAATTATAAAAAATAAATTTGGAACACCAGCACCTGTGCCATATCAAGATTGGTCACATGCAATAGCAAATGAAATCACAGGACAATTTACACCTTTAGCATTAAAGGTAAAATGTTTTGGTACATATACATTTAGATTAGTAAATCCAGCATTATTTATGAATAATATAGCAGGAACAGCTAATGAATACAGAGTATCAGAATTAACAGAACAAATTCGTTCAGAGGTTGTTGCTGTATTCCAAAATGTATTAAATGAATTAGGAAATTCAGCTCATAAAGTTCCAGTATTAGAATTACCAAGTCAAACAGATGAAATTAAGCAAATGATGGATGAAAAAGTTTTTGATGAACCAGTAAGAAGAAGAGGTTTACAAATCGAAGTTTTTGCTGTTGAATCAGTTACTCCAGATGCAGATTCTGAAAGAAAAATTGAAGAATATGAACACAATTCAAATTCAAGAATGCAACAAGGTCGTGTACTTGATGTTATGGAAAAAGCTGCAAGCAATTCAGCAGGAGCAGCTAATGGATTTATGGGAATTGGTATGATGAATATGATGTCAGGAGGTATGGGAAATAGTGTAATGCAAAATGCATTTAATCCTGCTCAAACAGCTAGCCAACCAACAGGAAATCCATTACAACCAGATACACCAACAGCACCAGTTCAACCAGAACCACAACCTGTTGAACCAACACCAGCACAAGAACCTGTTTCAACAGAAACACCAGCTGCTGATAATACAAATACTGCACCTGTTGCAGAAAACGCATCTAATGGATGGGTTTGCCCAACATGTGGTAACACAGTAACAGGAAAATTCTGTGGAGAATGTGGAACTAAGAAACCAGAAGGAAAATTCTGCCCTAATTGTGGAGCAAAAATAAATGAAGGAGCAAAATTCTGCGGAGAATGCGGAACTAAACTTTAATAAATTGTAAAAAAGTCGTACTTTATTGTACGACTTTTTTTGATGTTTTCAACCTAGACAAAGAACCATTGATATGGTATAATTATGATAAATTTAGGAAAGAGAGAGTTTTTATGCCAAAATTTTTTGTTAATAGTGAACAGGTTGATAATAATAAGATTCGTATTATTGGTAAAGATGTTAATCATATAAAAAATGTGCTTAGGATGAAAGTGGGAGATGAACTTTATATATGTAACGAATCTGATTCAATGAATTATAAGGCTAAAATAAATGATTTTTGTAAAGATGAAATTATGTGTGGTATAGTGGAAACTATTGAAAATATAGCAGAGTCCAATGTGAAGGTTCATATCTATCAAGGATTACCAAAAGCAGATAAAATGGAACTAATAATTCAAAAATCAGTTGAATTAGGAGTAGATAAAATTACTCCAATTGAAATGAAAAGATGTATAGTAAAATTAGATGAAAAAGATAAAATAAAAAAGAGGGAAAGATGGCAGAAAATTGCAGAAGTAGCTGCTAAACAAAGTGGAAGAGATATTATACCTGAAATTTGCAATATAAAAAATATAAAGGAAATCGGCAGTGAATTTGGAGATTATGACTTAGTATTGTTGTGTTATGAAAATGAAAAAGAAGTTTTATTAAAAGAAGTTTTGAAATCAAACGAATTGAAAAAGAATAGTGAGAACTTATCTGAATTCAAAATAGCAGTAATAATAGGACCAGAAGGTGGAGTAGATATATCGGAAGTTGAATTAATGAAAAAAAGTGGTGCAAAAGTGATAAGTCTTGGAAATAGAATACTAAGAACTGAAACAGTAGCATTAGCTATCCTAAGTATTATTATGTATGAATTCGAAAGGAATGAAGTATAAAATGAGTGAAGTTAAGGAAAAGAAAAATAGTACAGAAAAAGAAACTGAAAATAAAAGTAATACTACAACAAAGAAAAAAAATGCAAAAAAAACTACAACTGATAGTATGGAACAAGAAAATAAGTCACAAAAATCTAAAAGTACAAAATCAACTGCTAATAAAAAAAGTACAGGAAATACAGCTAAAAAGAAAACAGAAAAAAGTACAAGCACAAAAAAAACAACGGGAACGGCTAATAAAAATAAGACTACAAAGAATCCAAAAACAGCAAAGGTCTCAACAACAAAGGCTTCAACAACCAAGACTACATCCTCTAAGACTTCAACTATATCAAGAAAAAAGACGAATTCAAATAAAAAAGAAGCTGTTATAGAAAAAAAGGTATCAGAAAGTAAAAATAATACTTCAAAAAAGACAAATATTGATAACAAAAAAGAAGAAGAAAAAGTAGAAAAAATTAATATCAAAATAAAAACTGAAAATGAAGACAAAATAGAAAAAAATATAGAGTTAGAAGAAAAAACAGAAAATATAGAAAATTCAGAAGAAGCAGAAAAAGTATCAGAAGACGAGAGTAAATATGATACTATAAGCTTAAAAGAAATAAGAGAAGCAATTGAAAATAAAGTTGATAAAAAACAAAAGAAAAATATTATAAAAGAAGTTTTAATCAATATGGGTATTTCAGTATTCATGATTATATATTTAATAATTATAGTTTTAGGAAGTAAAAATATTGATACTGAAATTTTAGAAAAAGACATGAAAATTATCACATTAGGAATTTTAGCTTTAGGAATTTTTATTTTAGAAGTTTCATATAAAAAAGATAATTCAAAAATAGCAATGAACGGAATAGAAATTTTGTCGTTTGGGGCTGCAAATTTATGCTTAATATACGTGGTTAAATTATATTTTGATAGTTTAATAAAAATCGTGATGTATATTGGAGTAGTAATATTATGTTATTACATATTGAAATCAATAATTTTAGCTATAAAGGCTATAAAAAAATACAAAAATGATAATAATGATATTAAGGAAATTGTGCAAAAGAAGAAAAATATTGAGGAATAAAAATATGAGTGTAGAGGTATAAAAATATGAAAAGTATGACTGGATTTGGAAGAAGTAAAGTAGAAGAAAATTCAAGAGAATATATTGTTGAAATTAAATCTGTAAACCACAAATATAGTGATATCTCAATTAAACTACCACGTAATATAATGTGTTTTGAAGAAAAGATTAAAAAAATTATTTCCAATAATATTTCCAGAGGAAAAGTTGATGTATTTGTTACTTTTAATAACTATAGTGAAGAAGGAAAAGATGTTGTTATTAATAAAGAGCTAGCAAGAAACTATATTAATCAGTTAAGAGAATTAGCTATTGAAAATTCATTAGATGATAAAATTCGCGTTACTGAAATAACTAAAATGCCAGATGTTCTTCAATTAAAAATTCAAGATGATGAGAGTGATGTTATTTGGAGAGAACTTGAAAAATGTGTAAATGAAGCTGTTTACAATTTTGTAGATATGCGTGAGGCAGAAGGAGAAAGAATTAAACAAGACCTAAAAATAAGAATAGATAATGTAGAACAATTGGTTAACAGCATTTTTTCTTATACTACTGGACTTATTGAAGAATATGTAGTAAAATTAAGAGAAAGAGTTAAAGAAGTTTTACAGACGGATGTTGTTGATGAAACAAGATTAGCTCAAGAAATTGTAATATATGCTGATAAATGTTCAATAGAAGAAGAATTAACAAGGTTACGTAGTCACATAGTACAATTTAAAAATTTATTAGAAACCAAAGAACCAGTAGGAAAGAAAATTGATTTCTTAATTCAGGAAATGAATAGAGAAACAAATACTATTGCATCTAAATCAGTTAAGCTTGAAATAACTAATTTAGCTATTGAAATCAAAACTGCTATGGAAGACATAAGAGAACAAATACAAAATATTGAGTAAATTATTGTTTCATACTAAAGAATTGGAAAGCTGAAAACAGGTTAAGTTAAATTAAAATAAAAAAGAAAGGGATGTATTAAAAATGATAGTAAAACCAACAGTTACTGAATTATTAACAAAAACAGAAAACAGATTTAAATTAGTTATTGCTACTTCAAAAAGAGCAAGACAAATTGCAGAGGGAAGTGAGGTATTAACAAATTCAGATGATGTTTCAACTGTATCACTTGCAGCAGATGAAATTGTAGAAGGTAAGGTGAAGGTATGTTAATATTATTATCAGGAGTTTCAGGAGCAGGAAAAGACACAATAAAAAAAGAATTAATTAAAAGAATGGAAAATGTAGAATCTTTACCATCTTATACAGATAGACCAGAAAGACCAGGAGACATTCCAGGAGTAATTTATAATTTTGTATCAACAGAAGAATTTGAAAGAATGATAAAAGACAATGAATTATATGAATATGATGTACATCATGAACATTATTACGGAACTTCTAGAAAACTTATGAACGAAAAAATTCAAAGTGGTAAGATAATAGTTAAAGATATGGATGTTAATGGAACTGAAAGATTGATAGATATTTTAAGACAGGATACAAAAGTAGTTACAATATTCCTAAGAGTTCCAAAAGAGGTATTACGTAAAAGATTAGAAAATAGAATTGATAAACCATCTGAAAAAGATATTACATTAAGATTAAACAGATTAGAGTATGAAGAATCTAAGATTAGTATGTATGATTATGTTTTAAAAAATAATAATTTAGAAAAAACAGTAGATATTATTATGGATATAATTAGACATGAAGCAAGTGATGAGATAAATGATTTTTAGTAATATTTAGAATTGTTACATATAACGAATTCGGACAGATTATTTGAGATAATCTGCCCGAATTTTTTAGGTCATTGTAAGTTGCTAAAGATTCGATATAATGGTTTTAAAATATCAGTAGTGATTTTTGAAGAATTTGTTAATATTATTAATGCGTGAGTATCTAAAATAATTTCAAACCCGGTGATATCTGTGATATTTTCAAGTATAAAAATCATTTCAGGTGTAATGTCTTCTAAAAGTGAAATTTTCCGTATAAGTTCTTTTTTACTTGCATATAAATTTGAAAAACCTGCTCTATTATATTCTTTGCAAATTTCATTTTCATACACAATAATTGAAAAATTATCTTCCCATTTTTTATCAAATTCCATTTCTATGTGCAAATTAGCAGCCATTTTGTTTTCCTCCAAAATAATTAATTTTGAATTATTCAAGCAGTTACTGACCTATTTGCTTGAAACAAAGTGCATCTGACCTTTATATATATGCACTAATTGGTGTATAAAATATGTTACATTATTATATCAAAAATTTGCATTAAATGCAAGGGAGAATATAAGTATTTAAATAGGTGTACTTGAAAATTGATACTAAAATTGCTATAATAACAAAAGCAAATAAAATTAAGGAGAAACAATGATAGCAGAGGTTATAATAAATAGTAATGTAAAAAACTTAAATAAAACTTTTGATTATAATATTCCTTATGAAATGGAAACAAAGGTTAAGATTGGTAGTCGTGTGCTTGTCAAATTTGGAAATATTAAAAAGCTTGAAGAAGGTTTTGTTGTTAATATTAAAGAGAAAAGTGATTGGGATAATTTGAAAAATATTGATGTTGTCGAAGAAAAAGATTTTATTGATGAACCTAAAATAGAGTTAGCTAAATGGATGGCACACAGGTATTTTTGTAATGTTTCTGATTGTATTAAACTTATGCTACCTCCTGGAACTGGAACTAAGGATGTGACCAAAAGAGTTAAAGAAAAATCTTTAAATAGTGTTAGATTGATTAAGAATGAGTTAGAAATAAATGAAGATATTGAATGCAAAATTTTAAAATCAGAGAAACAAATTAAAGTATTGAAATTCTTATTGGATAATGATGATGTACTAATTTCTGATTTAGAAAACTTTACTGAAGTTTCTAAAGCTATTATAAAAACGTTGGAAAAAAATGGCTATGTTGAAATTTATGAAAAACAGATTGAAAGAAATCCTTTTTTACATAAAGTTATTGAAAAAAACGTAAATTTAAATTTAACAGAAGAACAGCAATATGCTTATAATATGGTAGAAAATGCTATTGATGATTATATGAATTCGGAATTTTTATTATATGGAGTAACACGGTTCACGGAAAAACGGAGGTTTATCTACAATTAATTCAAAAGGTTCTAAAAGAAGGAAAATCAAGTATAATGTTAGTTCCTGAAATATCGTTAACACCTCAAACAGTAGATAGATTTATTGCTAGATTTGGACAAGATAATATAGCAGTTTTACATAGTAAATTATCAGTTGGTGAAAGATATGATCAATGGTACAAAATAAAAACTGGAAGAGCTAAAATTATAATTGGTGCTAGGTCGGCAATGTTTGCACCTGTTAATGATTTGGGGATAATAATAATTGATGAGGAACATGATAGTTCATATAAATCTGAAATGTCTCCTAGATATAATGTAAAAGATGTTGCAAGATATTTAGGAAAAAAATATGATATTCCAATAGTTTATGGAAGTGCAACTCCAGATATGGATACATATTATAGAGCTTTGAATGGTGATATTGAATTATTAGAATTAACCAAAAGAGCAAATAATTCGAAACTTCCAAAAGTAGAGATAGTGGATTTAAAACAGGAATTGGCTAATGGAAATAGAAGTATGATAAGTATGAAATTATATGATGAAATTTCTAAGAATTTACAGGATAAAAAACAGACAATTTTATTTTTAAACAGAAGAGGGTATTCTACTTTTATAATGTGCAGAGATTGTGGATATACAGCTAAATGTAAGAACTGTAATATTACTATGACATATCACTTAAAACAAAACAGATTAAAATGTCATTATTGTGGTTACGAATGCTCTGCATTAACCATTTGCCCTGATTGTAAAAGCAATAATATTAGATATTTTGGTACAGGAACTCAAAAATTGGAAGCAGAGATAAATAAATTATTTCCTTCTGCTTCAACAATTAGAATGGATGTAGATACTGTTACAAAAAAGAACTCTCATGAGGAGATTTTAAATAAATTTAAAAATGAGAACATAGATATTCTAATTGGAACTCAAATGGTTGTAAAAGGACATCATTTTCCTAATGTTACATTAGTTGGAGTAATAGCTGCTGATAGTAATTTAAACATAGATGACTATAGAGCAAGTGAAAAAACATTTCAAATTTTAACTCAAGTTGCAGGAAGAGCAGGAAGAGAAAAAGATGAAGGAAGAGTCATAATTCAAACATATAATCCGGATAATTTTAGTATAGAGTTTTCTAAGAAACAAGATTATAAATTATTTTATGGATTAGAATCTAAACTAAGAAAACAGTTGAAATATCCACCATTTTGTGATATAATAATGCTCGGATTTAGTTCGGAGAATGAAAATGACATAAAAAAAGTTAGTGGAGAGGTTCACAGGTACTTAAAAGAAAAAATAGAAAAAGAAAATATTCCTATAATATTATATAAACCAGTTCCTGCACCAATAGATAAGATAAAAAATAAATTTAGATGGAGAATAATTATTAAGTGTAAGTTTGGGGATAATATTATTGATATTATTAACAGATGTATTGAAGAAGTTTTTAAAAAGAGAAACTCTTCTGTTAGTATGATTGTGGACGTAAATCCTAATAATATGTTGTGATAAAAATAGTGATTTAAGAAGAAAGGAGCAAAAAATGGCAATAAGAAATATAAGAGAAGATGGAGACGAAATATTAAGAAAAAAATGCAGAACAGTTGATGTAGTAGATGACAAAATAAAACAATTAGTAGATGATATGTTTGAAACTATGTATAAATATAATGGAGTAGGTTTGGCTGCTCCACAAGTTGGAGTTTTAAAAAGAGTTGTTGTAATTGATATAGACGATGACAACGGACCATATGTTTTTATAAATCCTGAAATAATCAAGGAAAAGGGAGAACAAGAAGTTGAAGAAGGATGTTTAAGTTTTCCTAATCAGTTTGCTAAGATTATTAGACCAGCAGAAGTAACAGTAAAAGCCTTAGATAGAGATGGTAAAGAATTCAAATTAAAAGCTAAAGATTTATTAGCACAAGCAATATCTCATGAAGTAGACCATTTGAATGGAATATTGTTTGTCGATAAGATTATACCAGGGACACTAGAAGTAATAAAAAATTAATTTGAAACATTCCGGGACGGTCTTAAAATGTTTCAAAAATGAAACAAAAAAAGACCGTCTCCAAATGTTTCAAATTTAAAGGGAGGAATTGTAATGCTAAATATACTATTTATGGGGACACCAGATTTTGCAAGAGAATCGTTAGAGGCTGTTTGTAATGCAGGACATAATGTTATTGGTGTAGTAACAAATGTTGATAAACCAAAAGGAAGAGGAATGAAAATGATGGCATCACCTGTAAAGGAATTTGCTGTTTCAAAAAATATTCCGGTTTATCAGCCAGAAAAAATAAGAAAGAACACTGAATTTATAGAACAAATAAAGGCACTTAACCCAGATGTTATTTGTGTTGTTGCATATGGGAAAATATTGCCAAACGAAATTCTTGAAATTCCTCGTCTAGGATGTATAAATGTTCATGGTTCTTTACTACCAAAATATAGAGGTGCTGCTCCAATTCAATGGGCTGTTTTAAATGGAGATAAAGTTACTGGAATTACAACTATGTTTATGGGTGAAGGAATGGATACTGGTGATATGATATTAAAACAAGAAGTTGAAATCGGAGAAGATGAAACAACTGGAGAATTATGGAATAGATTGTCTAAGATAGGAGGAGAACTTCTAGTAAAAACATTAGAATTATTAGAAAATGGAACTGCTCCAAGAGAAAAGCAAGGAAGTGATTTTACGTTAGCACCAATGCTAAGTAAAGAAATGGCAAAAATAGATTGGGAAAACAAAACAGCTATTGAAATAAAAAATCTAGTTAGAGGTCTTAATCCAATTATGGGGGCATATAGCTTTTTAGAAGGTAAAAAAATTAAGTTTTGGAAAGTTCAATGTTTAACAGATGAAGAACTTTTTGAAGAGTTCCCAGATTTAAGAGAATATGAACAAAAATTTAATGAGTTATATCCTGGTACAATTTTATTTTCAGACGCTAAAACAGGTTTATATATAAAAACAATAGAGGGCAATATAAAAGTGCTAGAGATTCAGGGAGAAAATGCAAGAAAAATGGATGTTAAGGATTTTCTAAGAGGAAACCAATTATATGCATGCAGTGTTTTTGAATAAAAATATAATGATAAAAACAAGTGACTATGAATAAGATAGTTACTTGTTTTTTATTATATTACAATTCGATTACAAAAAAATTACAACTATATTACATTTTTTTTAAACTATTGTTATTTTGGATTAATATGGTAAAATATTAATAAGAATATCATACAGGAGGATGAATTATATGAGCACTAGAAAAAGTAATAAAAATATTATATTAGTTATATTATTATTGGTAGTTGTTGGAATGGCAGTTGGTTATGCTGCTTTATCACAAGCATTAGTTATTAATGGTACAGCCAACATAGTTACAGAATGGAAAATAGCTTTTACAGATATAAAAGAAGGAAAAATGGTTGGTGCAGAGACAAATACAAGACCTTCATATTCTGCTACAACAGCAACATTTGATGTTAATTTACTTTATCCAGGAGCTTCAGCTGAATATACAATAACTGTTGCTAATCAAGGAAGCATTAATGCAAAATTGACAAGCGTAGATGGTATAGAAACTGCAAATAAAGCAACTCCATCAGATATAACATATTCTATAAGTGCTAAAAAAGATGATTCTTTATCAGCAGGAGAAACTAAAGAATATACAGTAACAGTAACTTGGAATGCAGATTCAACAGTAATACCTGAAACAAAATCAAAAACTGCAACAATTACATTAAATTATGAACAAGCAGAATAATGCATGAACTTCGATTTATGACACATTTTGGGACAGTCTTGATTTGTGATTCATATCGAAGTTTTTTAAATTTATAAATATGTTGAGGGATATTATGAGAAGAAAGAAAGTAAAAACAATAAAGTTAAAAGCAATTTCAATAGTATTAGTGGCTATATTCTTTTTAACTATAAGTGTTGGATATTCATATTTACAGCAAAAATTAAATATATATGGAAAATCAACCATAACAGTTCAAAATGACGGAAAATATATAAATGGAAATAGTATATTTTCATGGAATGTAGTTGATACATATGAACAAGAAAATGCAAAAATATATAATGTTAAACTTAGAGTAATAAATAAAGATTCAGATATCTCAGAATGGGAGGTTGGATTTGATATTCCAAATGGATATGTTGATTCAAAATCAGATATAGAAAGTAAATTTTCTAAAAAAATAGAAGATAATAGAGTTAAGATAAAAGCTTTAAATAATTCTAATACATATTTAGCTAATGGAAGTATTTTAGAAATAGAAATTAAATTGGCAGTATTAAATGATAGATTAGAAATAAATAATTTGACTTTAAATGGAAAATTAGCAACATATAATCAATAAATACAAATGAAAAGGAGTTTAGTCCAAAATGAATAAAGAAAATAAAACAATAATATTGTATGTAGCAATGTTATGTCTAATTCTGATGGGCTGCTTAGTACTAACTGTTTTTATTGTACCTAGCTTTTTTCAAGAATCTACAAGAATAGTTAATTTTATAATTTGGATAGCTCTTGCATTAATATCAATACCAATAGAAAATGATCATACAAGGTTTAAAGGAAAAAAAGAAAAAATAAAAACAACTTTAATTATTGTTATTATATATTATATTTTGTATTTTCTTTTGGGATTAATATTAGGATATAAAAAAAGTCCATATGGAAGAAGTATATTTATAATTTTAAAAAATTTAATCTATATTGTAGGATTAATAGCAATGCAGGATTATGTAAGAACAAAAGTTATGAATAATCAAAGAAAAAAAATTAATTATGTAGTATTCACAATGATTTTTGTATTACTAAGATTAGATTATTCAGAAGGAATAGCAGTTTTTTCTTCAGGAGAAAAAATATTTGAATATATTGCATCAGTAATAGTTCCTGAAATTGCAAAAGGATGTGTTTGTAGTTATTTAGCAATATCAGGTGGAACTTGGCTTGTATATGCATATTCCATACCAGTTGCTTTGTTTCAAGTATTAACACCTATTTTTCCAGATTTAGATTGGTTTATGAAATCAATTTTTGATATTATGATTTCATTAATTTTATTTTTATATAATAATTATGAACATACAATTAAAACAACGAGAATGACTAGAAAAGAAAAGAAAAAAAATAATCCGATAAAACAAATACCTGCAATACTAGCTTTATTGTTTGTTGTTGCTTTTATAGGCGGTTTTTTACCAGCAAAACCAGTAGCAGTAATGTCATATAGCATGGTTCCAACATTTAGTAGAGGAGCGGTTGTTATTTCAGTAAAGGTAAATCAAGATAAATTAGAAAAATTACAAATAGGTGATATATTACATTATAGAGCAGAAAATGGAGAAGTAATACATAGAATTATAGATATAAAAAAAGACAAAAATGGAAAACTTATTTTTCAAACAAAAGGAGATAACAATAATACTCCAGATTCAAAATGGGTAGAAGAAGAACAAGTTATAGGGTGCGTAAAATTATATATTCCATACATAGGATATCCTTCTGTATGGTTTAGTGAAAAAATATTAGGTGCAAAATCTTTTATTACTGTATAACTAAAGAAGAGGTGGAAAAATGAATAAAGATGTAAATAAGAATAGAACTAAAAATGTTTTAAGAAATATATGTATAAGTACAATCATATTGTTTTTAGGTATAATAATTATATTTAAATCTTTTAAAATTAATCAAGGAAAACAGGATTTACTATATTCGTACAATATGAATAAAAATCTAACATATAAGGTTAATTTGTTTGAAAATGAATTTTTTGATTCTCAAACAATGGATATGAATAAAACTTATATATCAAGTCTTGTTGATAAAATAAATATGGATTTTTCTTATTCTTTTTCAGGAAACAAAAAAGCTAAAACAAAATATAATTATCAAATTATTGCTGTTACAGATGTTAAATATTCAAGTACAAATAGTGATGAAGAAAAATCAATATGGAATAAAAGATATGTATTAGTTGAACCAAAAGAGTTTGAAATTGATGGCTCTAGTTTTAATATATCAGAAAGTTTTGATGTGGATTTTGCAACATATAATACAGAAGTAAAAAACTTTAAGGAACAATTAAGATTACCAGTTATTGCGGATTTAACTATAAAGCTAATAGTAAGAAGCGATTCAGATGTACAAGGAATAGATGATACAGTTGTTGAAAGTTCAATTATGAATGTAAAAATGGATTTAGCAAAAGATGTTTTTACAGTTGAAAAACAGTTTGAAAATGCTGAAAATAAAACCGTAGTATCAACAACAGAATCTAACAAAGAAATTAATAAACCATTATTAGTTATTGGTATAATCTTGATATTTATTGCTGTAATGATCATATTAGACGCAATAAGAAAATCAATCAAATTTAGTAAGAAAACAGATTATGCTATTGCATTAAATAGAATATTAAAAAATTATGGTGACATAGTGGCAGAAATTGTAAGTCCAGTTGAAATTGATAATTTAAATGTAATTGAAGTTAAAAACTTTGACCAATTGCTAGATATTGAAGAAGAAATAAGAATGCCAATATTATTTTATGAAACAATTCCAGATGAACAAGGAGAATTTATAATTATATGTGATAATATGGCATATAGATATGTAATAGGTTAAAATTCTTAATATTTTATACTAAAAAGGTTGTAAAATTGTCTAAAAATTGATATACTAATTAAAGTAAAATAATGTACAGGGAGGTATATTATGGAAGAAAATAATTTAAATAACGAAGTAAACAATGAAAATGTAGTTTTAGATGCTGGACAAGCTATGGAAGTTGCAAGTTCAGATGAAATAAGCTTAGGTAATAATGCAATAAAAATTGCTGACGATGTTGTTGCTGTAATTGCTGGAGTTGCTGTTTCTGAAATACCAGGAGTAGCCAATATGGCAGGTGGTTTCGCAGGTGGTATTACAGAAGTATTAAGTGGAAAGAAGAACTTAGCAAAAGGTATTAAAGTTGATGTAGGAGAAAAAGAAACAAAAATAGATGTTAATATTATTGTTGAATATGGAACAAGAATTCCAGATGTAGCATATGAAATTCAAACTAAAGTAAAAAAAGCTGTTGAAACAATGACTGGATTGAAAGTTGTGGAAGTTAATGTTCATGTTCAAGGTGTTAATATAAATACTACTAATAATGAAAAAAATATTGAACAATAAAAATTGAAAATTAATTAAAGCTAATATAATAATAAATGCTTTAATTTTTAACTAAAGCACGGAAGTTCAGTATACACCGTGCTTATATTTTTGAAAATTTAAAGGAGGCAAAAAATATGAAAATTTTAGAAAGATTAGCGCTAGTTTTATTTTCAATAATAATGATAGTAATAGCCATTACAAGTTGTTTAGTTATATTTAATGTTGTTGAATTGAGTACTATATACAAATATATAGAAGAACTTCTTAAAGATGATATAGCTAAAAGAATAATATTAGGAGCATCTGCTGTTGCTATTATACTTGCGATTAAAGCTTTGTTTTTTCCTTCAAGAACAAAGAAAAAACAAGAAATTAAAACAGGGGTGTTATTAGAAAACAAAGATGGAAGATTATTGATTTCGAAAGATACAATTGAAAATTTAGTTAATAGTGTTGTAAGAAGCTTTGACGAAGCAGTAGATACTCAAACAAAAGTAATTTTAGATGCAAATAACAATATAACTGTTTTTGTAAGTCTGTTAGTAAAAAATGATTCTATTATAAAAGAAATGTCAGCAAGTATGCAAACAAGAATTAAAGACACAATAAAAAGAAATACTGATTTGGATGTAAATCAAGTTAATATTAATATTAAAGATATAGATAATAGTAAAAATACAAAAAACAATGATCACACTAAAATAAAAGTTAATAATATTCAAATAAATAAAAACCAAACTAATGAAAATAAAGAGGAAATTCAGCAAACTCAAGAAACAAATCAAACAACAGATTCAAATGATAACAGTAATGAAACAAGTGTTATTAAATAGGAAGGTGGTAATTTTATGAATGAGAATAATAATTTTTTATTTAAAAATCTTGGAGCTATAATTGGGATTATTATTGGTTTAATTTTAGCATGTACAAGATTATATAGAGTAGTTATAGTAGTTATGGCTGTTTTTGGTGGAGCTTATATTGGAAAATATCTTCAATATAACAAAGAAGAAGCAAAAGAAAAAATGAAAAAGTTTATTGATAAATTATAAAATTAGAAAGGTGAAAAAAATGAATAAATCTACAATAAGAGAATTGACTTTTAAATTGTTATATAGCTTAGAAGTTCAAAAAAGTTATGAAGATGAAGATATAGAACTATATTTTGAAGATATAGAGTTAGAGTCAAATCAAGCAAAAAATGAAATAAAGGAAGAGGTTCAAGAAATAATAAAAGATAATGATGAACTAGTTAAACAAATTTCTTGCAATCTTAAATCTGATTGGAATGTAGAAAGAATTTCAAAAGTAAACATATCATTACTAAAATTAGCTATATATGAAATGCTTTATAAAAAAGTTCCTTATAAGGTTGTTATAAATGAAGTTGTTGAACTTGCAAAAAAATATGGTGAAGATACTTCAAGCTCTTTTATAAATGGAGTTTTAGCAACTGTTGTAAAAGAGAATAATCTCCAATAGTATTTGTACGAAATCATAAGTGAATATATAAGCATAAGAAAAGAGGGGATTACAAAGTGGAATACAATCCAATTACAGTTACAGATTTAAATAAATACATAAAAAATAAAGTAGATAATGACGAATTTTTAAATAATGTTTTGGTAAAAGGTGAAATTTCAAATTTTAAGCACCATTATACAGGACATATGTATTTTACTTTAAAAGATGAAAATTCTTTGATTAAATGCATAATGTTTAAAACATATACTCCTAATTTAAAGTTTGTTCCTAAAGATGGAATGAAAGTAATGATTCTTGGTACAGTTTCAGTATTTGAGAGAGATGGAGTTTATCAAATTTACTGTAAAGCAATGCAAGAAGATGGAATGGGAAGTCTTTATACAGCATATGAAGAATTAAAAAATAAGCTTGAAAAGCAAGGATTATTTGATAATAAATATAAGAAACCAATTCCAAAATTTCCAAAAAGTATAGGGGTTTTATCAGCAAGTACAGGATCAGTTATTCGAGATATAATAAATGTATCAACAAGAAGAAATCCTAATTGTTATATTAAGCTATTACCAGTACCAGTTCAAGGAAAAGGTGCTGGTGAGAAAATTGCCGAAGCAATAAAAATAATGAATAAATATAAACTTGCAGATGTAATTATTTTAGCTAGAGGTGGAGGTTCATTAGAAGATTTGTGGCCATTTAATGAAGAAGTTGTCGCACATGCAATATTTGAATCAGAGCTTCCAGTTATTTCTGCGGTAGGTCATGAAACTGATTTTACAATTGCAGATTTTGTCGCAGATTTAAGAGCACCAACACCATCAGCAGCTGCAGAACTTGCTGTACCAAACATAAATGAAATTTTACTAGATTTAGAAAAATATAATAATAGATATAAAAATTCATTGAGAAAAAAAATAGAATTAATGAGATTGCGCTATGAAAAATGTATGACAAGAAGAGTTTTTAAAGAACCATTATTAAAAATCAATGAGAACTATATAACAATTGACATGAAAATTAAGCAAATGCAAAATAGTATAACAAATAAAATAAAAGATAATAAAACTAAAATGGTAGAATTAATTACAAAGCTTGATACACTAAGTCCTTTAAAAACTTTAGCAAGAGGATACAGTTTAGCAACAAATACAGATGGTAAAATAGTAAAATCTGTTAAAGAATTAAATAAAGATGATGAATTAATTATAAGATTTCAAGATGGAAATACAAATGTAAAAGTTATTTAGAATATAATTACAGTAGATAAATTTGTTTTTGAAAGGAGCAAAAGAAATGAGAGATTTTTTAAAAATATTATTGGCAATTGTAATTATTGCTATTATAGGAGTACTTGCATTTGCAGGTAAATATTATTTAGATGATAAAAAGCAAACAGAAGCTAACACACAAAATCAAAGTAATAGTGTAAATACAAATCAAAATAAAACAGAAGATAATAAAACAGATGAAAATAATAAAGAAAATACTGAGGAACAACCAAATGATTCTCAAGAGAAAGCCAAAGAAGAACAAAAAGAAGAAGAGAAAAAACAGGAAAATAATGAAGAAAATAATTTAAGTGATGAAGATAAAGCAAAAGAATTAGCACAAAAAGAATATGGAACTTCTGATGGTGTATATTTTAGAATTGAATACAATTTAGGAAACGGTGTATATGAAGTATCTGTTAGAGATAATCAAACTACTGCTGAGTATGCATGGTATAAAGTAGATGTTAGAAGCGGAAGTGTAAAATCTGGTAATTAATAAATAAATCTTACAGAAGGGATATGGGTTAAAATGAGTGAAAAAGAAAGTTTGAATTTTGAAGATGCAATGAAAAAGTTGGAAGAAATAGCAACAGAACTTGAAAAAAACGATTTAGATTTAGATTCTTCTGTTTCAAAATTTGAAGAAGGAATGAAATTATCTAAACAATGTAGTAAAATGTTAGAAGATGCTGAAAAGAAAATAAGCATTTTAATAGAAACAGAAGACGGAGTTAAAGAAGAAGACTTTGAATAAATAGGGGAGAGATTATGAATTTTTTTGAAGAATATAAATATATTATAGTGCCAATTTCAACATGGTTTTTTATTCAATTATTTAAATTTATATATGATTTGATAAAAACTAGAAAGGTTAATTTTAAAAGAATTTTAGGAGCCGGAGGAATGCCTAGTTCTCATAGTGCAGTTGTAACATCTCTTGCTACATTAATAGCAAAAAATGAAGGAATAGAAACATCTCAATTTGCAGTTTCATTAATATTTGCGTGTGTAGTAATGTACGATGCAGCTGGTGTAAGAAGAGCAGCAGGAAAACAAGCTAAATTATTAAATAAAATTGTACAAACTCCAGGTTTATCAAAAGTTGAAGTGTCAGAAAAATTGGTTGAAGCATTAGGACATACACCAACACAAGTTATTGTTGGGGCTGCCATAGGAATTGTTGCAGGATTAATTTTTTAATAACTGAAAATATTAATATAATAATAAAAATCTAGGAGGTAGCGTGATATGAGTGATATTGAAATAGCACAAAATGCAAAATTAGAAAAAATTGGTAAGATTGCGGAAAAGGTAAAAATAGAGGACGAATATTTAGAACAATATGGAAAGTATAAAGCTAAAGTAGATTTAAAGATTTTGGATAAATTAAAAGATAAGAAAAATGGTAAACTTATTTTAGTAACTTCTATAAATCCAACACCATTAGGTGAAGGAAAAACAACAGTTTCAATAGGACTAGTAGATGGATTAAATAAAATAGGTAAAAATGCAATAGCAGCATTAAGAGAACCTTCTTTAGGACCAGTATTTGGAATAAAGGGAGGGGCAACCGGTGGTGGATATTCGCAAGTTGCACCAATGGAAGAAATAAATTTACATTTTACAGGAGATATTCATGCTATAACAGCTGCTAATAACTTATTATCAGCAATAATAGATAATCACATTTATTTTGGAAATAACTTACAATTTGAAAAAGTAACATGGAAAAGATGTGTAGATTTAAATGATAGACAATTAAGAGTTGTTAATACAGGACTATCAGGAGAAAAGAATATAGTACCTAGAGAAGATGGATTTGACATTTCAGTTGCATCAGAAATAATGGCTGTATTGTGTTTATCAGAGGATGTATTTGATTTAAAAGAAAAAATATCAAATATTATTGTTGGATATAATACAAATAAAGAACCAATAAAGGTTAAAGACTTAAATGCACAAGGAGCTTTAACTGTATTACTTAAGGATGCAATAAAACCAAATTTAGTACAAACAATTGAAAATAATCCATGTTTATTACATGGTGGTCCTTTTGCTAACATAGCACATGGATGCAACAGTATAATTGCAACAAAAATGGCATTAAAGCTAGGAGATTATGTTGTGACTGAAGCTGGATTTGGGGCAGATTTAGGTGCCGAAAAATTCTTAGATATAAAATGTAGAAAAGCTAATTTGAAACCAGATTGTGTAGTGTGTGTTGCAACGATAAAAGCTTTAAAATATCACGGAGGAATGCCAAAAGAAGAAATACAAAATGAAAATGTAGATGCTTTAATCAGGGGTTCAAAAAATATCTTAAAGCATATTGAAAATTTAAAAGAAAAATATGGGTTAAATGTTGTAGTTGCTATAAATAAATACAATTCTGACACTGAAAATGAAATAAAAGCATTAAGCACAATATTAGAAGAAAATGGTGTTGAATTAAGTTTGTGTGAAAACTGGGAAAAAGGAAGTAATGGAATAATAGACTTAGCAGAAAAAGTTGTAGATTTGTGCAAAAAAGATTCTGATTTTAAATTTATATATGATTTAGAAGATTCTATTGAAACAAAAATTGAGAAAGTTAGTAAAAATATTTATGGAGCTAAAGGTGTAATATTTACTGAAAAAGCACTGCAAAGTATAGATTTAATTAAAAAGTTTGGATATGGAAATTTACCTGTGTGTATAGCAAAAACACAATATTCATTTTCAGATGATCCTAAAAATTTGGAATGTGAAGAACCTTTTGATATTCATGTTGAAGATGTTATTCTACGTACAGGAGCAGGATTTATAGTTGTTCTTACAGGAAAAATAATGACAATGCCAGGATTACCAAGAGTTCCAGCAGCTGAATGTATTGATATTGATGATAATGGTAACATAGTTGGAATTTTCTAATTTGAAAAATTTTTGTAAATATTTTAAATGTTTTATATAAATTGAATAAATTACCTCGTTTTGGAAAAGATATTCTTAAAATGAGGTGATTTTTTTATGAAAAATTATGGAAAAAGACAAAAGTATTGTGCATTAGTTAGTATAATATCAGTTTTTACAATATTTCTTTTTTATAATTTATCTTTTAGAACTAATGAATCGTTTGCATTATCAAAGTATGGTTCTAGTGGAAATGAAGTAATTCAAATTCAAACTAAACTAAAAAGATGGGGATATTATAATGGAAGCATTGATGGAATATATGGAAGCAGAACTGTTGCAGCTGTAAGGTCATTTCAATCTAAGAATGGACTAACGGTTGATGGTATTGCAGGAACTAGAACATTAGCAGCAATGGGAATATATACGTCTTCAAATACTGGTGGAACAGCAAGTAACAGTGACTTAAATCTGTTAGCACATCTAATCTATGCAGAATCCAGAGGAGAACCATATACAGGTCAGGTTGCTGTTGGTGCGGTTGTTTTAAATAGAGTAAAAAGTAGTAGTTTTCCAAATAGTGTAGCAGGAGTTATTTATCAGCCAGGAGCATTTGATGTTGTAAGTGACGGGCAAATTAATTATTCACCTAACACAACAGCAATAAATGCTGCAAGAGATGCTTTAAATGGTTGGGATCCAACTTATGGGTGTATATATTATTTTAACCCGAATACTGCAACAAGTAAATGGATATGGTCGAGGCCATATGTAATTACAATTGGAAAACATAGATTTTGCAAATAAGACTTTTAAAGAATTTTTTAAATGTGGATATTTACAATTTTTATTTGAGTTGTATGTATTCACATTTCTATATTTTTAGCACCATTGGAAATGTCTCAATACTTGACAAAAAGTCTCTTCACTGATAATATAAATGTGTAAAATAAGGAGGAAAATTATGCTAGTCTATCCAAATTTTTATTGTGATAATGTAAGAGATGTAAAACTGGATTTTTTACAAAAAAATAATATCAAAGGAATTATATTAGATGTTGATAACACTTTAATTGATTTTTATAGAAAATTCGAAGATGGCACAATTGAATGGGTTCAAAATTTGAAAAATGCTGGAATAAAATTTTGTATAGTATCAAATACTAACAAAGTTGATAAAGTAATTTATGTTGCAAAAACATTAGACATTCCTTATTTTCATTTTGCTAAAAAACCATTTAAATCTGGATTTTTAAAAGCGAAAAAAATTATGGGATTAGAAGCTGAAAATATTGCAGCAATTGGGGACCAAATTATGACAGATGTTATAGGAGCAAATAGATGTAAAATGTTTTCAATATTGGTAAAGCCAATAAATGAAAAAGATATATTTGTCACAAAAATTAAAAGACCAATTGAAGAAAAAATTATAAGTAATTATTTAAAAAAAGTAGAGAAAGAGAAGGTATAAAATGTTTATTGAAAATATACATATATTTTGGTATGTTGGAATTGGAATATTAGGATTGATAGTCGGAAGAATAATAGGATTAGCCAATCAAAATTTACCAGAACACAAAAAAATATTTGACTCTCAGGTAATTAAGGAATACATAAAAAATTCGGATGCAAATTATACAATAATGATTTTAACTTCTGTGCTATATATTGCTTTGTTACGAATAATAGGAATGGAAGATAAAATTGAATTATTGCAATTTTTAATACTTACCCCAATGCTGATTTCTGCTTTTTGCATAGATTATAAATTACAAATTATTCCAAACAGATTAACATTAACTATGTTAGAAGTTGGCTTAGCATTTAGCTTTTTTAGAGGTGTAAATAACTTAAATGTTGCAGTTGAAATGTGGATTGGAATGATATTAGGTGCAGCAATATTTTTATTATTAACATATGTAGGCAATTTAATATTTAGAAAAGAAACAATGGGTTTCGGAGATGTTAAATTAATGGGAACAATAGGCTTGTTTTTTGGTTGGAGAAATATAATAGCTATAACTGTTTTGGCATTTTTGATAGCAGCTATTTTTAGCATAGGATTAATAATAAAAAATAAAATACAAAAACGAGAAACAAGTGAGTTCATACCATTTGGACCATTTATTGTTTTAGCTGCATTAATAGTTATGTTTGTACCATTAAATATATGGATAAAATTGATTTTCTTTATATTTACATTAGGAAAATACAAATTATAATATTATTAATATCATTAATTATAAAAGTGGGTGATTTTATGAATGAAAAAATAGAAGCTTTACGAGAAAAGTTAAAGAATTTAGATTTACAAGGAATGATAATTACAAATCCTATAAATATTAGGTATTTAACAAATATAAATGCAGAAGGAGTACTGCTTTTAACAAGACGTGAAAATGTGTATATTACAGATGGAAGATATATGGAAGTTGTAAATAAAGCTTTAACAATTGATGATGAAATTATAGTATATGATTTCAAAGAATTAACAAGAGAAGATTACGAGAATTTCTTTACTTTTTGCGAAAATGTTGGTTTTGAAGAAGGGGATTTAACATATGCTAAATATAAAGAGTATATGCATAAATATAAGATAAACAATTTTGAAGAAACTGAAGGTCTTCTTGAAAAAATGAGAATAGTAAAAAAAGAGGAAGAAATAGATTGCATTAAAAAAGCTTGTTTAATAACAGATAATTGTTTTGAATATATAAAAAAATTTATAAAAATTGGTATGACTGAAAAAGAAATTGCTTTTGAAATAGAAAAGTTTTTCTTGATGAATGGAGCTGATGGATTAGCATTTGATACGATAGTTGCATCAGGTGCGAATTCATCTATGCCACATGCTGTTCCAACAGATAAAAAAATTGAAGATGGAGATCCTATCACTATTGATATGGGATGTAAATATAAAGGATATTGTTCAGATATGACAAGAACAGTTTTTGCAGGACATGTACCACAATATATGAAACCAGTATATGATTTAGTGTTAAAAAATCAATTAAGAGTTTTAGAAGAACTAAAAGAAGGAGCAAATATTAAGCTAATTGCAAAAGGTGTTGAAAGTGATTTTAAACTTAATGGAGCTAATATGGTTCATAGTTTGGGACATGGAGTAGGATTAGATATTCACGAATATCCTTTTATGAATACTAAATATGATTTTCTTTTAAAAGAAAATATGATTGTTACAGATGAGCCAGGTATATATATACCAAGTAGATTTGGAGTTAGAATAGAAGATACAGTGCTTATTACAAAATATGCATCACAAAATTTAACGATGAGTGAAAAAGGATATGTTGTTGTAGGATTATAGGTAATAAAAAGATGTTATATATTTTTAATATATAACATCTTTTTATTATTTAACTTTGTTAATAAAAGAATTTAAAGAATCACCTTTTGACATACGAACTCTTGGAAGTTCATATTGATCATCGCCAGGGAAAACACGTCCACCTTGAGTAGTAAATGCTAATGTGTAGTTGCAGTCTTTTAATATTTTTTTGCATCTATCATTGAAGTGACCGAAAGGATAGCAGAAAACTTTACAATTTTGCCCACCAAGAATTGAACGAGAAGTTTCTAAATCTGCACAAGCATCTTCATAAGATATTGTTAAAAATGCACCTTTTCCATCTGAACCGGATATATGCATATTATCTGAGTGTGATTGAAAATCTATTGATGGAGACTGATTTTCTGCAACTGAACTTCCGTACCATGATGTTATTACAAAAGAAGTTGCTTTAAAATTATATTTTTCTAAAATTGGTTTTGCTAATCTAAAAAAAGATTCATCGCCATCATCAACTGTAATTACAATACTTTTTAAAGGAAGACCATTTTCATTATTAATATAACCTAAAACCTCATCCCAAGTTGGAACATAATAATTATTTTCAGCTAAGTATTTTATTTGTTCTTCGAAATCGTGAATTTCTATAAAATTATTATCACGACCAGTTTCACCAGCTGTTTCATCATAGAAAAAATGATACATTAGAACAGGTAAACCTCGCTCTTTTGATTGCTTTATTTCTTCAGCTGATAAACTTTGCACAACAGAAGGCTTATTTTCTTCACTATTTTTAATATCAACAGAGATTGTTTCATTATCTAAATTATTTATTTCTGTCTTTTCTAATTGTTTATTTGATTTATTTTTGCTCTGATTTATAATAATAAAAAATCCTATTATTATTATTCCTAATAAAAATAATATTTTATAATTATTTTTAGTTTTTCTTTTTTTATTTGCCAAAATAATCAACTCCTTTTATAATATATAATAAAATATAAAATTATATTTTACAAGTCAAATTTGTTTTAAAATACAAAAATAATTCACAATATGGACATAATTAGGTATTATAATATATAATAATACACAGAAAAGGATGGTATTTATGGCAGATATAACTATTTTAGTGGTTGATGATGAATCAAGAATGAGAAAATTGATTAAAGACTTTTTAGTTAAAAAAGAATACAAAATTATTGAGGCAGTGGATGGAGAAGAAGCAATAAAAATCTTTGAAGAAAATGAAGGAAAAATTAATCTGATTTTACTAGATGTAATGATGCCAAAACTTGATGGCTGGTCTGTTTTAAGGCAAATTAGACAAACTTCTAATATACCAATTATTATGCTTACAGCAAGAGGTGAAGAACAGGACGAGCTTTTTGGGTTCGAATTAGGTGTTGATGAATATATAGCTAAACCATTCAGTCCTAAAATATTAGTAGCAAGAGTGGAGGCTTTATTGAAAAGAACTACAAAACAATCAAGTAGTATCAATGAAATCGGAGGAATAGAAATTGATACAGATGGTAGAACAGTAAAAGTTGATTCCAAAATTATAGAACTTAGCTTAAGAGAGTATGAGCTTTTAAAATATTTAATAGATAACAAAGGAATAGCTTTATCAAGAGATAAAATATTAAATAATGTATGGAATTATGATTATTATGGAGATTCAAGAACAATAGATAGTCATGTTAAAAAAATAAGACACAAATTAGGAAAAAAAGGAAAATATATACAAACTATCAGAGGGGTAGGTTATAAATTTGAAGTTAAATAAAGAAATGAATAAAATAAAAAAATCTATAAAATCAGTGAGAATAAAGCTTTTTTTAACAATATGTATAGTTATTACTCTAATTATTATGTTACTGGTAGTTGTAAACAATGTTGTTTTGGAAAAATACTATTTATATAATAAAACTAGAGTAATTAAACAAATATATGAACAGATCAATGTATCATATAATAATAAAATGCCGTATGAACAAATAGAAAACAATTTAGAAACATTATCAATAAAATATAATTTAGACATTATCATTAAAACAAATGATGATGTTGTTATGATGGCGACCGATAATTATAAAATGAATTACGAAGCACAAATGGACTTTTTCAATAATATAAAAGATAAAGGTGAGGATATTCAGTCTTTGTATAAAGAAAAATCAATTAATATCAATCTTATAAAAGAAAATGATACCAAGGTGAATTTTATTATTGTATCTGCAAATTTAGATAATGGATATGAATTATATATGAGAACACCAACAGCAGATTTACAAGAAAGTGCAAGAATTTCAAACAATGTTTTGATTGCAATAGGTAGTGCAGTTATAATAATTTCTGGGATTATTGCTTCATTTATATCTAGGAAATTTACAGCTCCAATATTAGAGTTAAATAGTATAGCACAAAAAATGTCAAATTTAGATTTCTCTCAGAAATATGAAATGAACGATACAGATGATGAAATAAATAATCTTGGAAAAAGCATAAATACCATGTCAGACAAATTAGAAAATACCATTAAGCAATTAACAGCAAATAATAATGAATTAGAAAAAGACATAGAAAGAAAATCAAAAATAGATGAAATGAGAAAACAATTTATTTCAGATGTTTCTCACGAATTAAAAACTCCAATAGCATTAATTCAAGGATATGCAGAAGGATTAGTTGAAAATGTAAATTCTGATGAGGAATCAAGAGAATATTATGCAAATGTTATATTAGATGAAGCAAATAAAATGGATAGATTAGTAAAACAGTTACTAGAGTTGATGAAACTTGAATACGGAAAACGTGAATTTAATAATGACAATTTTGATATTGTAGAGTTAATAAGAGAAGTAATAAGAAAATGTCATGTTATGTTAGAAGAAAATAATGTAAAAATATACTTTAATAACAATAACAAAATTGTAGCAAATGCAGATCCATTTTATATAGAACAAATTCTAACTAATTATTTAACAAATGCAATTAAATACTCTAAAGAAATAAATGGAGAACGTAAAATAGAAGTTAATATTGTTTTAGATTCAAATAGAAATAAAATTAGAATTAGTGTCTTTAATACAGGAGATAATATTGATGAAAGTGAATTACAACGTATTTGGGGAAGATTTTATAAAATTGATTCATCTAGAAACAGAGAAAAAGGTGGAACAGGAATAGGATTAGCGTTTGTTAAAGCAATTATGACAAATTATAAAAATCAATATGGAGCAATAAATAAAGAAAATGGAATAGAATTTTTCTTTGAGTTAGATATGGAGAGTTAATTTTGCCTAAAACCCTTGACTTTTTTGCCAAAAGAACATATTATAATAGTGAAAAAGGAAAAAAAGAAAAGGAGACTACGTGTATGCATACTCAAATTTTAACTTCTAAATATGGTGGAGAACTATTAAGCTTTAAGTTAAACGGTGTAGAAAGAATCCATCAAGGGGAAGATTGTTTGGATGAAAATGGAAAGGTTTATTGGAAACGCCATTCACCAGTTTTATTCCCAATAGTAGGTAAACTAAAGAGAAATCAAACTATAATAAATGCAAGAACATATGAAATGTTTCAACATGGTTTTGCTAGAGATTTAGAATTTGAGCCAATTACAAAATTGGATAATTTTCATTCATATATGTTAAAAAGTAACAAAAATACATTAACAAGATACCCATTTGATTTTGAATTATATACAACATATAGAATGGATGAAAATAAATTGACAACAATTTATAAAGTTATTAATACAGGAAAATCAAATATGCCATTTTGTATAGGTGGTCATCCTGCGTTCAAAATAGATTATGAAGCTTTAAAAAATGGTGATTATTATTTAGAGTTTGAAGAAGATGAAGATAAAATTCATTTCTTATATTTAGTAGATGGTTTAATTGGAACTGATTATGCACAAAGTAAAATAGTTGATAAAAGAAAGATTTTACTAAATAAAGATACATTTAATAATGATGCAATAATAATGAAAGGAATGACATCATCAAAAGTTTCATTGATGAGAAAGTCAACTGGAAAACCAGATTTGACAATGGATTTTTCTGAATTTCCATATTTAGCAATTTGGTCAAAACCAGGTGCTCCATTTATTTGTATTGAACCATGGCATGGAATGTCAGATTCTATAAAAAGTAGTGGAATATTTACAGAAAAAACTTCAATTGTATTATTGAAACCTAATGAAGAATTTGATTGCAAATATACAGTAGAGTTTTTTGAATAAAACATTTTGGGAAGGATGTTTTAAAAATGGAAATTGTATTAAAGTTAATAGGTGTTATTGTAATAGCCATTGGAATAATTTGCATATATGATGCTAGAAAATTAACTAAAAGATTTTTTAGCACAAGTGACACTAATGGTGCAACAAGAACATTTAAAATTGTTGGATTTATAGTTGCAATTATTGGTAGTGCTTTAATAATTATTTAAAAAAATGTTGAAATTATTTTTAAATTATGTTAATATAGTAAATATATAATAAAAACAAAGAAAAAGAGGAGTAAGTATAATAGATTATCGAGAGAATAGAAGTTGTTAGCTGGAAGCTTCTTATAATGTGTTATACTGAAGGTAGCTTTGGAGTTGATATTCTGAAATTATATTTAGAGTAAGAGTATTCGCGTTGCAGCGTTAAAAGCATTAGAGATAATATGATGATCAATCGTATTAATTAAGGTGGTACCACGAATTTGAAGCTCGTCCTTATTGTAGGATGAGCTTTTTTGTATGGAAAAATCTTAATTATTATTGGTAAGGAGGTTTTATATGAAAAGAACATGTAAATTTTTAATATATATTATTATTACACAGGTTTTAATAGTCTGCCTTTCTGGATGTGATTTAAAATTAGATAAAAAAGAAAAGAATAGTTTTTCAACAAAAGAGAATGGTGACATAGTTTACACCAAAGAATTTGGTTCATATATAGTAAGTAGTGGTTGGGAGGAAAGTAAAACCCATTCAAGCAAAACTAAATTCTTTTATGTGAAAAATGGAGAAGATGAAGAAAAAAGACCTAACAATATTTCAATTAATCAAGGAACAAATAAATATAAAAAAGAAGAACATATGGAATTTAAAAATGCAATATATGCTCAACTTGCTAGACAAATTCCAAAAAATGCAGTAATAAATGCTTCAGGTTCTAATACAGAAAATGGAGAAATACTATATACTTTTGTTATAAATGGTAATGATTCAATTGTTAAACAATACTACATTGTTGGGGAAAAAGAGTATATTTTAATACATGAAACAATATTTAACAAAGATGATGAAAATAAAGTTGATGAAGTTGCTTTAAAAATGGTAGATTCATTTGAATGGAATGATTAATAAAAGGGAGGAATAAAAAATGGAACACAAATTAAATGACAAGTATAATCCAAAGGATTTTGAAGACGAATTATATGAAAAATGGGAGGAAAATGGTTATTTTAAACCAAGTATGGATAAAAATGCAGAAAGCTACTGTATAATGATGCCACCTCCAAATGTAACAGGAAAACTACATATGGGGCATGCATTAGATGCTTCAATACAAGACTTTTTAATCAGATATAAAAGAATGCAAGGATTTAATACACTATGGCTACCAGGTACAGACCATGCCGCAATTTCAACAGAAATGAAAGTTGTTCAAAGCCTACGTGAAAAAGGTATCAAGAAATCTGATTTAACAAGAGAACAATTCTTAGAAAAAGCATGGGAATGGACACATGAGTACGGTGGAACAATTCAAAAACAACAACGTAAAATGGGATGTTCTTGTGACTGGTCAAGAAGCCGTTTTACAATGGATGAAGGTTTATCAAATGCTGTTGAGGAAGTATTCTTTAGATTATATGAAAAAGGATATATTTACAAAGGTAAGAGAATGATTAACTGGTGTCCAAATTGTAAAACATCAATATCAGATGCCGAGGTTGAATATAAAGAGGAAGCTTCACACATTTGGCATATTAAATATCCAATAAAAGATGCTGAACCTGGAAAAGCTGATTACTTAGTTGTTGCAACAACAAGGCCAGAAACAATGCTAGGTGATACTGGTGTTGCAGTAAATCCAAAAGATGAAAGATATAAACACTTAATTGGAAAAACATGTATATTACCATTAATGAATAAAGAAATTCCAATTATAGCAGATCCATTTGTTGATATGGAATTTGGAACAGGTTGTGTAAAATTAACACCATGCCATGATCCAAATGATTATCAAGCAGGATTAAAAAATAACCTAGAATTCGTTGAAGTTTTCGATAGTAATTTAGTAATGAATGATTTACTTCCAGAAGTTGCTGGAATGAATGCTTATGATGCAAGACCAATTATAGTAAAAATGCTAGAAGACCAAGGATATATGGTTAAAATTGAAGATTACACACACAATGTTGCAAAATGTGAAAGATGTAAAACAACAATTGAGCCAACAATATCAGACCAATGGTTTGTTAAAATGGGTGAACTTGCAAAACCAGCAATTGAGGCTGTTAGAAGCGGAGATATAAGATTTATTCCAAACAAATATGATAAAACATATTTCAACTGGATGGAAAACCTACAAGATTGGTGTATTTCAAGACAATTATATTGGGGACACAGAATACCAGCATATTATTGTAATAACTGTGGAAAAATCCATGTATCAAGAACAATTCCAGAAGTATGTGATGAATGTGGATGCACAGAATTTACAGCAGATCCAGATACATTAGATACATGGTTCAGTTCAGCTTTATGGCCATTCTCAACATTAGGTTGGCCAGAAGAAACAGAGGATTTAAAAACATTCTATCCAACAAACACAATAGTTACAGGATATGAAATTATTTCACTATGGATTTCAAGAATGATATTCTCTGGATTAGAATATCTCGGCAAAAAGCCATTCTCAGACATTATAATCCATGGAATGGTTAGAGATGACCAAGGAAGAAAAATGAGTAAGACACTAGGTAATGGTGTTGATCCATTAGATGTTATAGCTGAATATGGTGCAGACGCATTAAGATTCTCATTAATCTTAGGAATTTCATTTGGAAATGATATTAGATATATTCCAGCAAAAGTTGAGCAAGGAGCAAACTTTGCTAATAAATTATGGAATGCATCAAAATTCGTCTTAATGAATTTAGAAGATTATGATGAAAAATATGATTTATCAAAATTATGCAAAGAAGACAAATGGATTTTATCAAAAGCAAATAGATTAGCTGATGAATTAGCTACAAATATAGATAACTATGACTTAGGAGTAGCAGCTCAAAAAATCTACGATTTCATCTGGAACGAATTTTGTGATTGGTATATCGAAATTGTAAAACCTCGTTTATATGATAAAGATTGCGCTACAAGAAAAGAAGCACAATTCACATTAAACACAGTTTTAGAATACAGTTTAAAAATGTTACACCCAATTATGCCATTTGTAACTGAAGAAATTTATACAAAATTATACAACAATGATGAAACAATAATGACTTCAGCATGGCCTAAATTCAGAGATGATTTCAATTTCGAAGCTGAAGAAAATGAAATTGAAATGTTAAAATCAATTATTGGTGAAGTTAGAAATATTAGAAACAATATGAATGTTCATCCAGCTAAAAAAGCTAAACTAATATTTGTAACAGAAAAATACAATGATTTGATTAACCAAAGTGCAGCATTCTTACAAAAACTAGCTTTCGGTGATGAAATTATAGTTCAAGCTAACAAAGACAACATTCCATCAAATGCGATTTCAATAATGCAACCAGAATTAGAATTATATATTCCATTTGAGGATTTAGTCGATATAGCAGCTGAAAAAGAAAGATTACAAAATGAAAAAACTAAACTTGAAGCAGAAGTTGCAAGAGCTAAGAAAATGTTATCAAATCCTGGATTTGTAAACAAGGCTCCAGAAGCTAAGATAAATGAAGAAAAAGAAAAATTGGCTAAGTATGAGGAGATGCTTAAGAATACTATTGATAGATTGAATAATATGTAAGATTAGAAAAATTTGACAAATGAAAAAATATATGTTACCATAATATCATATTAAGAGTTTACCTATGGTTTAATCAGAGCGGTAAAGGGTAGCAAAAATAGTCGCTATTTACACAGAAAGCATGAGATTATATTTTAAAATATAAGCCTTGCAGAGGAGTCTTAAATGATTTCTTTGCGAGGCTTTTTTTTATTTACTTGTGCGGGGACCGTCGAATTTCAAAATAATTTGAAATTTGACTACTCTACAAAATTGAAACTATAAAAGGGAGATGATAACAAATGAATGCAATTGAAGTAAAAAATCTTAGAAAGAAATTTAAAATTAAAGAAAAGGAGAAGGGATTAAAGGGGAGTATTAAGTCTATTGTAAAGCCAAAGTTTAAAACTGTAGAGGCAGTTAAAGACATTAGTTTTAATGTTGAAAAAGGCGAAATCCTAGCATTTATTGGACCAAATGGTGCTGGTAAATCTACCACAATTAAGATGCTAACAGGTATCTTATATCCAACATCAGGTGAGATAAGTGTTTTGGATATTGATCCAAGCAAAAATAGAAAACAATTGGCTCACAAGATTGGTACTGTTTTTGGGCAAAAGGAACAATTATGGACTCATCTAACACCATATGATAACTTTAAATTCTTTGGTGCAATTTATGATTTACCAGATGCGGTTATTGAAAAAAGAATTGAAGAATTAAGGGTTATGTTTGAGTTAGATGAAATTTTAAATAGGCCAGTTAGAAACTTATCATTAGGTCAAAGAATTAGATGTGAGATAGCAGCATCTTTAATACATAAGCCAGATATTCTTTTCTTAGATGAACCTACAATAGGCTTAGACCCAGTTGTTAAGGAAAATATTAGAACATTAATTAAAAGAATGAATAAAGAATATAAAACAACAATTTTCTTAACTAGTCATGATATTGGAGACATTGAAAAACTGTGTAAAAGAGTAATTATAGTAAACCATGGGAAAATTATTCTTGATGATTCAATGGAAAATCTTAAATATCATTATCTAAACAAAAAAATTGTTGAAGTTAAAATGAAGGAAAAAGTTAATGTTCATGATGAGGATGGAATAAAGGTTTTAAAAGCAAAAGATTTTAATATAAAACTTGAAATTGATAATAGTAAGAAAAGTATTGCTGATGTAATAAAACTGCTTGACACTGAAAAGATCAATGATATTAATATTTCTAACGTTCCTTTGGAGGAAATTGTAACAAAAATTTACAAAGGAGTTGATGAATAATGAAGAAGTATTTTCACATATATAAAGCAACCTTGAACGAAAGTGTTCAATACATTTCAAGTGTATTAATTAGCTTTATTTCATTTTTCATAATAATGTTCGTTTTCATCAATTTGTGGCAATATGTATATCAAGATGAGAGCCAACTTATTAATGGATATTCAATGAATCAAATGATTTGGTATGTATTAATTACAGAGGTGTTATGGTTTGGAACTAGAAATAAGACATTAACAAAACAGATAAGCTTTGATATAAAAACAGGTAATATTGCTTACAATATTAATAAACCATACAATTATGTGTTATATATGATAGCAAGGCATCTAGGAGAAATAACAATAAAATTAATTTTATTTATAGTTTTTGGAATATTATTGGGAACAGTAATGGTTGGTAAAATTCCAGAGTTTAATTTTGCTTATATACCTTTAATATTAATATCAATAATTCTAGGAATTCTTATAAATTCAGTAATAAGAATTACAATTAGTGTAATTTCTTTTTGGATAGAGGATTCAACACCATTTCATTGGATTTATGATAAATTAATTTTGGTACTAGGTACTATATTTCCAGTTGAAATGTTTCCAAAATGGTTACAACCTATAATTAAGTGTACTCCGGTTTTAGCAGTTACATATGGACCAGCAAAGTTAATAATAGATTTTAGTTTTGGGATGTTTTGGCAAATTATTGCTGTTCAAACCATTTACTTGGTAATAAGTAGTTCTATTTTATTAGTATTATACAAAATTGGAACAAAAAAATTAAATGTGAATGGAGGTTAGAAAATGAATCAACTAAAAGTAATAATGCTATCTTTAAAATATAATATAATGAAGCAAATGACTAACAAAGTAACATTTATAACCAACATTATTTTCATGATTTTAAATGATGCCACATTTATAATACAATGGGTAATCTTATTTGGAATTAAAGAAGATTTTGGTGGATATCAGCTAAATAATGTCTTAGTATTATGGGGGTTATCAGCGACAGTTTTTGGCTTTTCACGTTTGCTTTTCTATAAAGCATTCGAATTACCAGATTTAATAATTAATGGTAAGCTTGACTCATTTTTAGTTCAACCTAAAAATGTACTTTTAAGTGTAATAACCTCAGATACTAGTATTTCAGCAATAGGTGATATTTTGTATGGATTTATTGTAGTATTATTTTGTCATTTGGATTTAGCACAATTAGGATTATTTGTATTGTTCAGTATTACTGGAAGTATTATAGTTACAGCTTTTACGATTATTTTAAGTTGTATTTGTTTTAAATTTGTAAAAGGAGATGTATTAGTTGATACATTGTCTGGTGCAATAATAAATTTTGCAACGTATCCAGATACAATTTTTAAAAACACTGTAAAACTTATTTTTTATACAATAATCCCGGTTGGGTTAACAAATTATATGCCATTACATATAATTATAAAATTTGACTTAGTAAGTTTACTTATTATTCTAGGAGTTACAATTATAAGTGTAATTTTAGCATTTCTTGCATTTAATAAGGGACTGAAAAGTTATTCATCAAGCAATTTAATGAGTTCTAGAGTTTAAAAATAATACATTTCGAGACGGTCTTTTCAAAGCTAATCTTCAAAAAGACCGTCTCAAAATGTTTTATTTGTTAGATATGAAATGTTAAATTTAATTAATATATTAAAATATTTTTATTTTTCGACAAATTTCTACATTTTTTTCATTTCAGAAGATGTAAAATATATAAAGTACCAATTACCAAAAAAATAAGTAGGAAATAATAAATAAAAGGAGAAATATATGGAGAAAATAAAAATAATAATTGCAGATGATAATGAAGATGTAAGTAAAGTAATGAAAGCAAATCTTGAAAAATATGAAGAAATTGATATTTTAGGTACATGTGTTTCTGATAAAGAAGAAATTATGATGATTGATAGTTTGTATCCAGAAATAGTTATAACAGATTTATGCAGAAACAATAAATTAACAGGTTTGGAGGTGATTAGGAAATATAAAAATAGAGAAAAATCACCTAAATTTCTGGTTGTAACAGCATGTGATAATAAAGTAATTGATACAGAAATTATGGATGGATATATAAACAAACCAATTAAGGATTATAGTTTGATAGTTGATCAATTAAAATTAATAAAATAATAAAGAAAGGTAACGAAGCAACATTCGTTTTTTATTTGACCTCAACGTAAAGTACGAATATTAAAAATAAATTAATGGTAGTTGATAATCAATTTTTTGAATTCGTGCGATAATACTAGCAAAGAAGAATAATTAAATTTGCTAGTATTGGAGGAATTAAAAAGTATGAGTAGAACAGATAGATACGAATATCAAGATTGGAATGGGTTTGGAGAGAGAACAAAAAAATATAGAGTTTCAATAGGTTTAACAAAAGAAAAATTTGCTGGTATGATAAATCGTTCAGAAAATTATGTTTCTGAATTAGAAAAAGGAAATAGTAGTTGTAGTGTTCATACTTTATATCAAATTTCTCAAGCCCTAAAAGTTTCAAGTGATAGCTTGCTTTATGAGGATAGTGAAGTGTATAAATATAAAAAAGATGAATTTAGCAATAAAGAAATATTAAAAAATATTATTGATAGATGTAATGAAGAAGAATTAGCAGTTATAAAAGATTTAATTGTAGCTGCATATCCAAATTTAGATAAGATGACTGCAAGTAGAAAAATTGGAAAAAAAGATAATTCAAAAAAGTAATAAAAAGAGAATTAAAAAATAGCATGAGTTTTAAGTGAACAAAATTGGTTTACTTCAAACTTACGCTATTTTTTTTGTCGAAAACTTTTTTGGGGTTCGACAAAACTTCTTATTTTTCGCTCTTGGAAAAAAATGGAAATAGAACTATAATCAAATTTATAAATTAAATAGTAAGGAGGATTGTATTTTGGAAAGTGAATTTTTGAAAGAGGACAAGTTATTACTAATAAAAATTACGGATGAAATTGATCACCACAGTACAGAAAAAATAAGGAGGTTAGCGGATAATGAAATTACAAGATATATGCCTAGAAAAGTTTTATTTGATCTTGATAAGGTGTCTTTTATGGACAGTAGTGGAATAGGAATGATAATTGGAAGATATAAAACTGCAAATATGCTTGGAGGAACGGTTGAACTTACTAATGTAAATCCAGCTGTAAAGAAAATATTTGAAATGAGTGGAATTTTAAAAATTATTCCTGTTGTTGCTAGTAAAAGTGCATAATTTAAATATTGGTTTATAGGTATAACCAGTAAAAAACCTAAATATATTTTACAAAGGATGGAATAAATGAAAGGTTTATATGAAAATGAGATGAAGTTGGAATTTTTGAGTAAATCAAATAATGAGGCATTTGCTCGTATAACTGTTGCTGCATTTGCTGCTCAGTTAGATCCAACAATTGAAGAACTTGCAGATATTAAAACAGCAGTTTCTGAAGCTGTTACTAATAGCATAATTCATGGATATGAAAATATGGATGGAAAGATAAAAATTTTAGCAAAAATCTTTGCAAATACAATAGAAATAGAAATCTCTGATTCAGGAAAGGGAATTGAAAATGTGGAAGTAGCAAGAAAACCATTATATACATCTAAACCTAATTTAGAAAGATCAGGAATGGGATTTACAATAATGGAAAGTTTTATGGATGAAGTACATATTGAATCTGTTTTAGGACTTGGTACAAAAGTTACAATGAAAAAGACAATAGAGAAAATATCTTCTAATGAAGATGAAGAATTACAGATAAAAAATGATTCATTATGTGGTGTGAAATAGAATTTTACAAAAGATAGAAAGGAAGGCTTGTATATAATAATATGTATGAAAACAATGTTGAAGATATTATTAAAGCCAAAGAAGGAAATGAAGACGCAATGACAAAATTAGTTGAAAACAATTCAGGACTAATTTGGAGTATTGTTAGGAGATTCAAAGATAGGGGATATGAGGTTGATGACTTATATCAAATAGGTTCTTTAGGCTTTATAAAATCAATAAGAAGATTTGATACTAATTTTGAAGTACAATTATCAACATATGCAGTACCATATATATTAGGAGAAATAAAAAGATTTATAAGAGATGATGGACCAATTAAAGTGAGTAGAAGCACAAAAGAATTGTGTATAAAAATTAGAGAAATTCAGAAAGAATATATAAATAAAAATGGAGTAGAAATAAAAGTTGAAGAAATTGCAAAGATTTTAAATATTTCAAAAGAAGAAATTGCTGCTGCTTTAGATTCAATAAATTGTGTTGATTCAATATATGACCTTAATTATAAAGATGATGGCGAAGGAAATATGCTAGATAAAATTTCAACAAATGAAGATATCGAGAAACATTTGATTGATAATATTATTCTGAAAGATGCTATCAGTAGGCTTAATGAAAGAGAAAAAAAGATAATTTTATTAAGATATTTTAGGGGCAGTACGCAATCACAAGTAGCTAAAGTTTTAGGAATAAGTCAGGTACAGGTTTCAAGAATTGAAAAAAGAGTTCTTTCCAATATGAAAGAAATGTTAGCAGTATAAAAATATAGGAGTATTAATATATGAAAAAAATAGTTTTATATGTTCTAATTTTAGTTATTTTAACTTTTATAATACCTATTTTTTTTACTAAAGTTTCAGTTGAAAGTAAAACTTTGGAAAAAATTGAGTTAGATAATTCTGATAACTCAGAAAAAAAAGAAAATATAGATACAACTCCATATAACTACAAAAATTATAATACAGTAAAATTATTACATGCAAAAACAAATGAAATTGAAGAGATTCCTTTAGATGAATATTTGTATGGAGTGGTTTCAGCCGAGATGCCAGCTGATTTTGATATAGAGGCTTTAAAAGCACAGTCAATTGTTGCAAGGACATATACAATTTATAAAATATTAGAAAATGAACATAAACATGGAGATGCGTGTATATGTGATGATTCAGCGTGTTGTCAAGCATGGATTTCAAAAGAAGATAGAATGTCAAGATGGGATGAAGATAAAAGAAACGAAAATTGGAACAAAATTATTTTAGCAGTTAATGAAACAAAAGGAAAAATAATAACATATAATAATAAACCAATTAATGCTTTTTTTCACTCAAATAGTGGAGGAGCAACTGAAATGCCTGTAAATGTATGGGGTGGAAATGATTATCCTTATCTTCAAACAGTAGAAACATCAGGAGAAGATGGCTATACCCAATATAGTTCAGAAATTGAATTATCAAAAGAAGAGTTCATAGCAAAAATGAAAGCAAGATATTCAGATTTTTACATAGATTTTAATGAAAATGATTGTATAAAAATATTAGAATATACTTCAGGAAAAAGAATTAAGACAATAAAAATAGGTAATCATAATTTATCTGGTGTGGAAGTAAGAACAATTTTTTCACTAAAATCAGCTAATTTTATTATTGAAGTTGGAGAAAATGTAAAATTTAATGTTATAGGATATGGACATGGAGTAGGAATGAGTCAAACAGGTGCAGATAGTCTGGCAAAACAAGGATATAATTGTGAAGAAATTGTGAAACATTTTTATACAGGTGTAGAAATTGTGTCTATGTGAATTATATACAGAAAAAATGTTTATAGCAAATGTATAAATTTTGCTATATTGGAAATAATTCAACTAAAGAAAAAACAAGGAGGAATATGCTATGGCGAAAACTTTAAGAAATGATAAAATAAATAAAATTATTTACATTTCATTAGGAGGTGTTGTAGTTGCTATTATTCTATTTATAGTACTATTTAATATTTTTAGTAATAAAGAGAATAATATGCAAATAGGTGAAAATGATCAAAAAGATATTGTTATAGAAGAAGCAAATTCATCTGTTGGAAAATCTATTGAAGAAGCTAAAAATTCAACCGAGGAAGATGAAAATGAATCAGTTCAAGTTCAAATATCAGATGATACTCAAACACAGCAGGAAGAATTAAGCATTGAACTTGCAGAGCAAGAAAATTCAACGATTGAGGAAGATTTAACAAGTAAAGTAAATTCTTCAAGTGATACTAATAATGGCACAATTGAACAGGTCGAAAAAGAAGAAACACCTAAAGACCCAACTTTTACTATGCCAGTTGATGGAGAAATAGTAAAACATTATGGAAAAGAAAAATTAATCTATTCAGATACATTAAAGGAGTGGACTACGCACTTAGGAATAGATATAAAAGCAGATAAAACAACTATTGTAAAATCATCCTCAGATGGTATTGTTAAGTCAATAAAAAATGATCCAAGATATGGATTAACTGTTGTAGTTGAACATGGAAACGGTTTTTCTTCCGTATATTCAAATTTATTAACAGCAGAATTTGTTGTAACAGGAGAAAATGTTAAATCAGGGCAAACTTTGGGAACAGTTGGAAATTCAGCTACATTCGAAGTTTTAGATGATCCACATTTACATTTTGAAATTTTAAAAGATGGTGTAGCTGTTGATCCAGAAATGTATATAAAATAGATTGCTTATGCAATCTATTTTTTTTATTGAAAAAAAATGTTAGATGTTATATACTGAATTAAAAAGTTGAAACATTTGGGGACGGTCTTAAAATGTTTCAAAAAAACAGGAGGTACTTAGGTGGCAGAAGTAAAATGGACAAAAGAGCAATCATTGGCTATTAATGAAAAAGGTAATAATATTTTAGTAGCAGCAGCTGCTCGGAAGTGGTAAAACAGCGGTTTTAGTTGAAAGAATTATTAATAAAGTTATTAATGATAAAGTTGATATAGATAAAATATTGATTGTAACATTTACAAGTGCAGCAGCAAGCGAAATGAGGGAAAGAATTCTAGAAGCAATTTATAAAAAAATTGAAGAAAACCCAGAAAATATTGATTTGCAAAGACAAATTATTTTACTTAATAAATCAAATATTAGTACAATTCACTCATTTTGTTTAGATGTAATAAGAAATAATTTTTATGAGATAGATGCTTCGGCAAATTTTAGAGTAGCAGATTCTGCTGAAATTGAGTTATTAAAACAAGAAATTATTGACGATTTGTTTGAAGAAAAATATTTAAATGAAGAAGAGTATTTTGAAAAACTTCTAAATACATACACAAATTATAGAGGAGATGAAAACTTAAGACAATTAGTTTTAAATGTATATAGATTTATACAAAGTAGTCCGTTTCCAAAGAAATGGTTAGAAGAACAGGTTGAAAAATTCAACTTGAAAGATAAATTGGAAAATGATTTTTCTGAAACAGTTTGGGGACAAATATTATTGGAAAATTTTAAAGAAGAATTAACAGATTCAATTTTGAAATTAAAACAGGTCGAAAATAATTTATCTAAATTCGAAGAACTAGCAAAATTTCAAGTAGTAATTAGCAATGATATAGAAAACTTAGAAAAATTTAGGAATAGTGCAGATTCGTGGGAAACTGCATATAATAGTGCACTTACACTTGCATGGGCAAAATGGCCATCTGATAGAAAAATTACAATGGAAATCAAAGATGAAGCAAAAGAGATAAGAGATAGTGTAAAGAAAAAAGTATCTGCAACAGTTGAAAAATATTTAATATACAATTCTAATCAAGCAAATAAAGATATTTATGAAATGTATGATATTTTAAATGGAATTAAACAACTAGTATTAGAATTTACTGAAAAGTTTGCAGCTAGAAAAAAAGAAAAGAATATAGTTGATTTTAATGATATAGAGCATTTTGCATTAAACATTTTATTGAAAGAAGATGAAAATGGAGTAATTCGTGAAACAGATGTAGCAAAAAAATATAAAGAAAAATTTGAAGAAATTGCAATAGATGAGTATCAAGATAGTAACTTAGTTCAAGAATACATTTTGAAAAGCGTATCAAGGGGAAATAACATTTTCATGGTTGGAGATGTTAAGCAAAGTATTTATAAATTTAGACAGGCAAGACCTGAATTATTTCTAGAAAAATATGCCACATATAAGCTTAAAGGAGAACAAATTTCTACTGGTATGAAAATTCAGTTATTCAAGAATTTTAGAAGTAGAGCAAATGTCTTAGATTTAACAAACCTTGTTTTCGAAAATATTATGAGTAATAAATTAGGAGATATTTGTTATGATGAAAATGAATTTTTAAATTTAGGTGCCAATTATCCAGAACTTGAAGATAATAAAGAAAATTATGCAGGGATTGCTGAATTAAATATTATTGATTTAAAACCAAAAGAAGTAGATATATATAAAGATAATAGTGAAGAAAATGTGGAAAACTCTGATGAAAAATCGAGTGAAACTGATTTAGTAGAAGATGTAAATGAATCACAAGAAAGAATCGAAGATGTGGTTTTAGAAGCTAAATATGTTGCTAAAAAAATTAAAGAATTAATAGATAGTGAGTATATGGTTTATGACAGAAAAAAAGGATATAGAAAAATTACATATAAAGATATAGTTGTATTACTTCGCTCAACAAAAATTTCAGCTCCTATTTTTGAAAAAGAAATTTCAAATTTGAATATGCCTGTATTTAGTGATGTATCATCAGAATACTTGGAGACAATGGAGATTCAAACTATAATGTCATTACTAAAAATAATAGATAATCCAATGCAAGATATACCATTAGTAACAGTTTTAAGATCAAGTATTGGAGGTTTCACAGATAATGAATTAGTTGAAATTAGGGGAAATGATAAAAATATATCATTTTATGAATCTGTAAAAAATAAATTTGAAGAATTAAAAGAGAAAAAAACTAAATTTGAAAATATTGATAAAGAAATAGAAAAAGAAGATTTAGAAAATAAATTAGAAAATTTCTTACATAATTTAAAAAAATGGCAAAGTGAAGAAAAATATATGTCATTAGATGAGTTAATATGGCAAATATATAGCGACACAAATTTTTACAATTATGTTACATTATTACCAAATGGTGGACTAAGACAGGCAAACTTAAAAATTTTATTTGAAAGAGCAAAACAATATGAATCAGCTAGTTTTAAAGGTTTGTTTAATTTTATTAATTTTATAGATAAATTACATTCAAGTAGTGGAGATTTATCATCTGCAAAATTAATAGGAGAAAATGAAAATGTAGTTAGAATTATGAGTATTCATAAAAGCAAAGGATTAGAATTTCCAGTAGTTTTCTTATCATGTACTGGAAAACAATTTAATTTACAAGATTTAAATGATAATATTATATTACATCAAGATTTAGGATTTGGACCAAAATATATTAATGCTGATAAAAAAATAGAATATACAACTTTAGCAAAAGAAGCAATAAGGATGCAATCAAAAGTAGAAACATTGTCAGAGGAAATGAGAGTATTATATGTTGCATTAACAAGAGCAAAGGAAAAACTTATAATAACAGGTGTTTCTAAAGATTTAGAAAAAAGCTTTAAAGAAAAAGAAAGCTTAATACAAATGTATAAAAATGGCAAAAAAGAAATTAATCATGTATTATTAAAAAAATACAAATCATATTTAGATTGGATAGAATTGGTATATTTTAATAATCGTGATAACATAGAAAATATTATGAGATTGAACACAATAAAAAAAGATGATTTTTTGAAAGAGATAAATGAAGATGGAGATACAGAGGATGAAGAAAATATTATAAAAAAATTAAATGATAGAGCTAATAATTTAGAAAAAAATGAATTTAAAGAATTAGAAAAAGTACTAAAATGGAAATATTTTTATTTAGATTCATCTCTTATTCCAACGAAAACTTCTGTTACCAAATTAAAAGAGGCAGAAAATGAGAAAATTATTTCGATTGAAGAAATAGAAGAACAAAATCAAGAATCTAAATTTGCTGTTGCAAGACCACAATTTTTAAATGAAGATATTCAAATAACAAATGCACAAAAAGGAACTTTAATGCATTTATGTTTCCAAAAATTAGATGAAAATAAAGAATACACAAAAGAAATGTTGCAAGAACTTGTTGATGATTTAGTTCGCAGAAAAATAATTACACCTTTAGAAGGAAAATCAATCAATATGTACAAACTATATTCATATACTAAATCTGATTTATTTAAACAACTAAAAAGTGCAAAAAGAGTATATAAAGAGCAACCTTTCTATATTAGTTTAAAAGCAGATGAAGTATATGGTAATGGCTTAGATGACAATATTCTAGTTCAGGGTATAATAGATTTATATTACATAAATCAAGCAGGAGAAGTAGTTTTGGTAGATTATAAAACAGATTATGTTGAAAAAGGCAAAGAAAATGAACTTGTTGAAAAATATAGAAAACAATTAGAAATATATAAAAAAGCTTTATCACAAGCATTAGGAAGAAATGTTGATAAATGTTGGATCTATTCTGTTTATTTAGAAAAATTACTTGTTGTAGAATAAGATTTTTCGCTTATATGTGAATTATAAAAGAAAAAAGGTTAGTGCAAAAAAGTACTAACCTTTTATTAATTTTAAGAAAATAAAGTTGCAATAATACCAATTATTACAGAAGAACATATACCAAATACAAGTACAGGACCGGCAACTGTAAACATTTTTCCACCAACACCCATAACATAGCCTTCTGATTTATACTCAATTGCTGGAGAAACAATTGAATTTGCAAAACCAGTTATAGGAATTAATGATCCTGCACCTGCAAATTTTCCAATTTTATTAAATATATTTAATCCAGTTAATAAAGCCGAAACACCTATTAATACAATGGATACAACAGTTGAAGATGATGCTTGATCTAAACCTTTATACATGCAAAAATCCATTATAATTTGTCCAATTGAACAAATTAAACCTCCTACCCAAAAGGCATTAAAACAGTTCTTTATTATAGGCGAATTAGGTGATTTAGCATCTACATATTTACTATATTCTTGTTTTGTTTCAATGGGTTTCATTTAAAAATTCATTCCTTTCAATTTAATCTTTTCTTTCTCTATCAATAACAAAAGAAATATCCAAATCTACGTTGTATTCTGAAATTTTGTTTCCACTAATTTTGGCATATTGATTTAATACTTTAATTTCAGATAAATAGTCAATTGTTTTAGATGCTTCTGCAATTGCACTTGTAATTGCATCTTTCCATGATGTTTCAGAACTTCCTGTAACTAGTAAATGTTTTTTCATATCCATAAAAAATTGTCCTTTCTTAAATGTTTTGTTTACTTCAAAACATTTTTAAATTAAATTTAATATTATTGTAACTTTTTTTAGAAAATTTATACAAAAAAAATAAAATATGTGTTATTATAAAAGCGAGTTACAAAAAAATAAGAGAAGAGGTAGAAAAATGAAAGAAAAAATAGTATTTATAGTAGTGTTAATATTATCAATAATTTATATTATCGTAGGAAACAAAATAGCAATGAAAGATAATAATCTTTTGGAACAGGTTACAAAAATTAATTATCCAAAAGCAGAAGTAACAAGAATTATAGAAAGAAAAGAAACACCATTTCAAGTAGATGGATTAGAAAATCAATATAATACAGATATTACATTTGAAGCACAAGTAAAATCTGGAAATCATAAAGATGAACTAGTAATTGCAACTCAAAGTATATCTACATATATAACTGGAACTGTTAAAGAAGTTGAAAATGGAGACAAAGTTTTATTATATAATGAAACAAATTATGAAGGAAAATCAGTATGGTACTTTATGGAATATTCTAGAACATCAGCTTTACTAATATTAACAATAGTATTCTTAGCATTAATAGTAGTTTTTGGTAGAACAAAAGGACTAAAAACATTAGTATCATTAGTATTTACAGTGTTATCAATTTTTATAGTATATATACCAGCCATTTTAGGAGGACAAAATATATATGCATGGACAATTGTAACATGTGCTTTTATAACTATAAGTACAGTTATATTAGTATATGGATATAGCAGAAAGACTTTTGCAACCGCATTAGGATGTATAGCAGGAGTTTTGGTAGCAGGTATTCTTACCTTGATAATGAATGGAGTATTAAGATTAACTGGATTTGTTGATGAAAATGCCATTTATTTGGAACAATTAAATTCAAGTATTGATTTAAAAGCTATAATATTTGGTGGAATTCTAATTGGTGCTGTTGGAGCTATTATGGATGTATCAATTGATATAGCATCATCACTAAATGAAGTTGCAAGCAAAATGGAAAAACCAGATTTTAAGGAAATTGTAAAATCAGGATTTAACATAGGAAAAGACATTATGGGAACAATGACAAATACTCTTATACTTGCATACATAGGAAGTTCTTTATCAACAGTTTTATTATTAACAGCAAGCAGCCATTCAATTGCATATTTATTTAACTTAGAAATGATTGCAGTTGAAATTTTACAAGCTTTAGCAGGAAGTATTGGTATTTTAACAACAATTCCGCTAACTTCTGTTATTGCAGCAGCTCTATATAGATATGTAGATACAAGTAAATACGTATATAAATATAAAGGCAATAACAAATAGATAGGAGGAAATTATGTACGCATATATAAAAGGTACTTTAGAGATAAAAACAACAGAATATGTTGTTGTAGAAACTAGCGGAATTGGATATAAGATTTTTATGTCTGAAACTGCAATAGATAAATTAGGAGAAATTGGAAGTTTAGTTAAAATTCATACATATTTAAGAGTTAGAGAAGATGACATGAGTTTATATGGATTTAATACAAACGAAGAATTACGTATGTTTGAATTATTATTATCAGTAAGTGGTGTAGGTGCAAAATCAGCAATTGTTATTTTATCAAATATAACACCATCAAGTTTTGCTTTGGCTGTTATAACAGACGATGTTGCAAAATTAAAAAAAATACCGGGAATAGGGCCAAAAACAGCACAAAGAATAATATTAGAATTAAAAGACAAACTTAAAGTCATCGAAGATACAGAAAAAGATGAGTTAGAAGAACTACTTTCTAAGAAAGAGGCAAATAATGAAAAGGTTTCAGAAGCAGTTTCAGCTTTGCAGGTATTGGGATATAATAGAAAAGAAATTGAAAAAGCTTTTGAAAAATTTGATAAAGATGAACTTAGTGTTGAAGATATCATAAAAAAAGGATTATTGTTTTTATCTAAGTAGTTTAATAAAGGACGCGTTCCAAATGTGTAAGATACATAAATTGGGATACGTCCTTAATTGAACAGAAAGGAGAATAATAAAATGAATAATAATGAACCATTAGCATTTAGGATGAAACCTGAATGTTTAGAAGATTATGTTGGACAAGAACATATACTTGCAAAAGATAAAATACTGTATAGAACAATTAAAGCTGATAGATTATCAAGCATAATTTTATGGGGACCTCCTGGATGTGGGAAAACTTCTTTGGCTAAAGTAATTAGTAACACTACCAAATATAAATTTAAAAAAATAAATGCAGTTACTTCTGGAGTATCAGATATAAAATCAGCAATAGAAGAAGCACAAAATGTAATGCTTAATCCAAGTGGAAAATGCATTTTATTTATCGATGAGATTCATAGATTTAATAAGCTTCAACAAGATGCTTTATTACCATATGTTGAAAATGGTACAGTTATTTTAATTGGAGCAACTACAGAAAACCCTTATTTTGAGGTAAACAAAGCTTTGATATCAAGATCAATGGTGTTTAAATTAAATCCACTAACAAAGCAAGATATTTTTAAAGTATTAAAAAAATCTTTGACAGACAAAAGAGGTCTTGGAGATTATGATATAAAAATAGAAGATGATACTTTAATGAAAATTGCCGAGGTTTCTAATGGAGATGTTAGAACAGCTTTAAATGGTTTGGAAGTTGCGGTTTTAACAACAGAAATGGATTCAGATGGATATATACATATTACAAATGAAATTGCGGCAGATAGTGTACAAAATCGAAAAGCAATATTTGATAAAAATGGAGACAGTCATTATGATAATATAAGTGCATTTATAAAATCAATGCGTGGTAGTGATGCAGATGCAGCTCTATTTTATTTAGCAAGAGCTTTAAATGGAGGAGAAGACCCGATGTTTTTAGCTAGAAGAATTGTAATTGCAGCTGCTGAAGATGTAGGTATGGCAAATCCAAATGCATTAGTAGTTGCCAACAGTGCAATGCAAGCTGTTCACATGGTTGGAATGCCAGAAGCAAGAATAATTTTAGCAGAAGCGGCAGTATATAATGCAAAATCTCCAAAATCTAATGCTGCATATTTAGGAATTGATAGAGCTTTATCAGATGTAAAAAATTCAGATACAGGAGAAATACCTATGCATATTAGAAATGCTCCAGCTGAAGGAATGGAAAAAGATGGTTATGGAGTAGGATATAAATATCCACATGATTTTCCAGGACACTGGGTTGAACAACAATATTTGCCAGATAAGATGTTAGGAACGCAGTATTATGTTGAAGATGAAACAGCTGCTAAAATTTGAAATGTAAACTGAAAAATAATAAAGAAAAATATTGATATAAAACAAAATAAATGTTAAAATAAAATATATAATTTGAAAGGAGAATATAAAATGGAAGAAAATAATGAACAAATTCCAGTAGAAAAGAGATTTAATAATTATGCTTTAGCTAGTTTTATATTATCATTAGTAGGATTGTTAGTAGCAGGAATTCCATGTGGAATAGCTGCATTTGTAACAGGAATATTAGGATTAGTAAAATTTAATCCAGAAAAAGAGAAAAACAACAAATGGATGGCAATAATTGGTATTATAGTAGGTGTAATAGATATAATATTAGTAATTGTTATGCTACCTTCTTTATATAAAAAGATGGGAATAATGTAGTTGTTTATAGCTAATAGGATATTTATAGAAATAGAATGCTCATAAGTGAGTGTTCTATTTTTTGTTCCGTATAAAATGTAAATAAATACAAAAAATCTACAAAACTTAGGCAAAACACTTGACATTTAAGTGAAAATAGTGTAAAGTATAATAGCATTACAAATTGAAAGGGTAAAAATATGGAGAAAAATGTTGAAATAAGTGTGCTATGCCAACTTTATGGAAAGGCGCTAACTGAAAAGCAATATGAAGTCTTAACAGACTATTACAACAATGACTTATCACTTTCAGAAATTGCAGAAAACAATAATATTACAAGGCAAGCAGTCAGAGATATTATAAAAAAAGGCGAAAATAAATTATATGAATTAGAAGAAAATATTTTATTAATGAAAAAAGTTTTAGAAGAAGAAAAAATAGTTACCAAAATTATATCAGAATTAAATGAAATTAGAAAGCTAGCTAATTCAAATAAGGAAGTAGCCAAAAGAATAGATAACATTGAAAAAGAATTGAGAAAATTTTAAATCGGGGACCGTCCCAAATTTAAAAAGGAGGAATCCAAATGGCATTTGAGGGATTATCTTCAAAACTACAAGATTTTACAAGAAAATTAAAAGGAAAATCAAGAATTACAGAATCAGACTTAAAAGAAATGTTAAGAGAAGTTAAACTTGCATTACTTGAGGCTGATGTTAACTATAAAATTGTAAAAGAATTTACAGCAACAATACAAGAAAAAGCTTTAGGTCAAGATGTTTTAAAATCATTAACACCTGGACAACAAGTAATAAAAATAGTTAAAGACGAATTAGTAGAATTACTTGGTGGAACAGATAGTAAGGTTAATTTTACACCAAATCCACCAACAGTAATAATGTTAGTAGGTCTTCAAGGTTCTGGTAAAACAACAACAGCTGGTAAATTGGCAAACCTATTTAGAAAACAAGGTAAAAAGCCATTATTAGTTGCATGTGATGTTTACAGACCTGCTGCTATAAAACAATTACAAGTTGTTGGAAGCCAATTAAACATTCCTGTATATAGTAATGAAAATACAAAGGATGTTGTTAGAATTGCTAAAGAAGCTTACAACACAGCAATTAGTAAATTAAATGACGTAATAATTCTAGATACTGCAGGACGTCTTCATATAGATGAAGAATTAATGCAAGAATTGAAAAACTTAAAAGCTAGTGCAAAACCACATGAAATCCTATTAGTAGTAGATTCAATGACAGGTCAAGATGCTGTAAATGTTGCAACAACTTTCAACGAAAATGTTGGAATTGATGGTGTTGTACTTACAAAATTAGATGGTGACACACGTGGTGGTGCCGCATTATCAGTAAAGAAAGTTACAGGAAGACCAATCAAATTTGCTGCAACAGGTGAGAAATTAAGTGATATTGAAGAATTCCATCCAGATAGAATGGCATCAAGAATTTTAGGAATGGGTGATGTTCTTTCAATAATAGAAAAAGCTGAAGAATCATTTGATATAGAAGAAGCAGAAAAATTAGAAAAACAACTACGTAAAGGTGAATTTGATTTAAATGATTATTTAGCACAGTTAAAGCAAATTAAGAAAATGGGTTCTTTCTCATCAATATTAAAAATGATACCAGGAATGAGTAAAATTAAAGATTTAAAAGTTGATGATAAAGAATTTGTAAGAATAGAAGCTATAATATCTTCAATGACAGATAAAGAAAGACGTAATCCTAAAATATTAAATGGAAGCAGAAGAATACGTATAGCAAATGGAAGTGGAACAACAGTACAACAAATCAATCAGTTTATGAAGTCTTTTGAAATGACTCAGACAATGATGAAAAAGATGAAAACTGAAAAAGGCATGAAGAATATGATGAAAAGCATGAAAGGATTTATGCCTGAAGGATTAGACAAAATGTAGTTCCAATAAAATAGTTATTAATTTTTAATATAAATTATCGCAAATTTGCAGGAGGTGAAAACAATGGTAAAAATCAGATTACAAAGACAAGGTGCTAAAAAAGCTCCATTTTATCATATAGTAGTTGCTGACTCTAGAAGTCCAAGAGATGGTAAAATCGTTGAAAAAATTGGTACTTATGATCCAATGACAAATCCAGCTACAATCGTTTTAGATAACGAAAAAGTTGCTCAATGGATTAAAAATGGTGCAAAACCAACTGATACAGTTAAAGCTTTAATCGAAAAAGCTGCTAAATAATTGAACCACGAAAATTGGAGGTATAATTATGAAAGATGTATTAGAATTAATTATTACTAGCCTAGTTGATAATAAAGAAGAAGTATCAATTGAAGAAATTGCTAATAACGAAAAATCAGTAGATTTCAAAGTTAAAGTAGCTTCAAGCGATATGGGAAAAATTATTGGAAAACAAGGAAGAGTAGCAAAATCAATTAGAACTGTTATGAAATCAGTTGCTGGAAAAGAAGGCAAAAAAGTAAATGTTGAATTTGTAGAAGAATAAGAGGTAGAAAATGCAAGAATATTTTGAAATTGGTCAAATTGTTAATACATTTGGAATTAAGGGTGAAGTTAAAGTAAATCCTTTTACAGATGATATAGAACAATTTGAAAGATTGAAATCAATATTAGTTGTTAAGAACAAACAACTAGTAGAAATGGAAATTGAAAATGTAAGATATCAAAAACATTTGGTAATTCTTAAGTTAAAAAATGTTGAAGATATGAATTCTGCAGAAAAACTTAAAGGATGCTACATAAAAATACACAGAAAAGATGCACGTAAACTTCCAAAAGGAAAGTATTTTATAGCTGATATTATAGGTTCTGAAGTTATAACAGATGATGGTAAATCTCTTGGAAAAGTAGATGACATCTATAACACAGGAAGTAATGATATTTATGTTGTAAAAGATGAATTAGGTAAACAAATATTATTACCAGGCATTAAAGAAGTTATTTTAAATGTTGACATTGAAAAACAAGTAGTTACAGTTCATTTATTAGAAGGTTTAATATAAGAAAGGAATGCCAAAAATGAAATTTGATGTTTTAACACTTTTTCCAGAAATGTTTGATGTTTTAAAACAAAGCATTATTGGAAGAGCAATTGAAAAAGATTTAATAAATATCAATTTAGTAAACATTAGAGATTTTTCAAAAGATAAACACAAAAATGTTGATGACACTCCATACGGTGGAGGAGCTGGAATGGTTATAAGACCAGATGTTGTATTCGATAGCTTCCAATCTGTTAAAACAGAAGGGGCAAAGGTAATATATATGTCTCCACAAGGAAAAGTATTAAATCAAAAAAAGGTTGTTGAATTAAGTAAAGAAAAGCATTTAATTCTTTTATGCGGACATTATGAAGGAATTGACCAAAGAGTATTAGATGAAATTGTTGATGAAGAAATTTCAATTGGAGACTATGTATTAACAGGAGGAGAGATACCAGCAATGGTACTTATAGATTCTGTAAGTAGATATGTTGAAGGAGTTATTAGCGAAGATTCAACTTCAGAAGAATCTTTCTCAAATAATTTATTGGAATATCCTCAATATACAAGACCAGAGGTATTTAATGGAGTTAAGGTTCCAGAGGTTCTATTATCAGGACATCATGAAAATATCCGCAAATGGAGAGAGGAAAAAGCTTTAGAAATTACGAAGAAAAAAAGACCTGAATTATTAAGTTAGGTATTTTAAATAAAACAAGCTCAAAAAAATCGAGGGAGAAGGATACCCTTAAGAAACAAAAAAGTCCTACAAAAAAATATAAAAAAAATAAGGAGGAGAATATCGATGGATATCATAAAATCTATTGAACACGAGCAAATGAAAAATAAAATTCCTGCCTTAAAAGTTGGAGATACTGTTAAAGTTCACCAAAGAATTAAGGAAGGAAATAGAGAAAGAATCCAAGTATTCGAAGGAATAATTATTAAAAAACAAGGTGGAGGAGTTAACGCAACATTTACAGTAAGAAGAGTAGCTTATGGTGTTGGTGTTGAAAAAACATTCTTAGTTCACTCACCAATGGTAGAAAAAGTTGAATTAGTTAGAGTAGGTAAAGCAAGAAGAGCTAAATTATATTACTTAAGAGATAGATTAGGTAAATCTGCTAAAACTAAAGAAGCTATCGGTGCAAGAATTGAAGATAAAGAAATTACTATTAAAGAAGATATAGTAGAAGCTCCAGTAGCTGAAGAAGTTGCAAACGAAGAAGTAGCAGCTGTAGAAACAGTTGAAACTCCAGTAGAAGAAGTTGCTGTTCCAGTAGCAGAAGCTCCAGCAACAGAAGAAGCTGCTCCAGCAGTTGAAGCAGAAGCTCCAGTAGCTGAAGAAGTTAAAGAAGAAAAAGCTGAAGAAACAACAGACGCTGAATAATTAAAAATAAAAAATAAAAACCTTATATAAAAGGTTTTTATTTTTTTTCTATTTATGATTTTTACTAATTTCTGCATATTTCTTAAGTTTCTCATAAGCCAAATAATTAACTGAACCAGCAGGGAATCTACCATTACTATCTTTCTTACCAGCAGGAACTCCAGTTAACAATTCAATTCCTTCATCAATACTTGAAATAGCATAAATATGAAACTTCTTAGCCTTAACAGCCTCTAAAACATTATCAGCCAAATTCAAATTCTTAACATTTTGAATAGGAATAATAACACCATGTGATCCGTCTAATCCACGTGTTTGACAAATTTGGAAGAATCCTTCAATCTTTTCATTAACACCACCAATAGGTTGGATTTCGCCTTTTTGATTTACAGAACCAGTAACAGCTAAAGATTGATTAATCGGAACACCAGATAAGCTTGATAGTATAGCGTAAAGTTCAGTACTTGAAGCACTATCACCATCAACACCGTTATATAATTGTTCAAAACAAATACTAGCTGTTAATGAAAGAGGAATATCTTGTGCAAACATTTCACCTAAATATCCACTTAAGATATACACACCTTTAGAGTGAGAAGAACCAGATAGATCAACTTCACGTTCAATGTTTATAATTCCAGATTTTCCAGTATAAGTGTTAGCTGTAATCTTAGCAGGTTTACCAAAAGCATAATCACCAATACTCATAATAGTTAAACCATTAATTTGTCCAACTTTAGATCCTGAAGTATTAATTAAAAGTGTATTATCTTTTATCATTTCTAAATAACGAGAATCATATTTTTTAATTCTTTCAACACGTTCTTTCAAAGCTTTATCAATATATTCACCACTAACAACTTTAGCTTTATCCATTTTAGCCCAAGTTGCTGCTTCACCAATAATTTGAGATAAATCATTAAATCTTGTAGAAAGCTTTTCTTGGTCATCAGCTAATCTTGAAGAGAACTGCATAACTTTTGCAACTGCTGTTCTGTCAAGAGGTAGTAAATCTTCTTGTTCACAGAATCCGTGAATGAAACTAGCTATTTTATTCATATTTTCTAAATTGTTATCAGATGTATCTTCAAATTCAACTTTAATTTTGAATAATTTTCTAAAGTCTTCATCTAAAGCAAGTAAAGTTTGATAGATTTGTTCACTACCAAGTAAAATTACTTTCAAGTCTAGAGGAATAGGTTCTGGTTTTAATGAGATCATAACCATACTTGTACGTTGATCAGCAGTATTTTCAATTAATAGTTCTTCCATACGTAAAGCCTTTTTCAAAGCTTCATAACAAATTCCATTTGCAATTAAATCTTTTGCTTGGAACATGATATAACCACCATTAGCTTTATGAAGTAATCCAGGTTTTAACATTGTATAATCAGTTTTTAGAGAACCATAATAATTTTCGTATTCTAGTTTTCCAAAAATGTTGTGATAAGAATAATCAGATTCCATTATAACAGGAGCACCTTCTTGTTCACTATTATCAACGAATAAATTAACTCTATAATTTAGCCATGGTTTAGGCATTTCAGGTCTTGGACCAGGCATTTGAGGTCCAGCTTGTTCTTGTGGTTGTTCTACTAAGAAATAGTCAATATTTTTTAGAATATCTTTTTTAATACTATCTAAAAATACAGTGATTTTTTTATTTCTTTTAAATTTAGATTTTATATAATTAATATGTTGATTAACTGTTAATAAAGCAATATTTGATTGCCATTCTTCAAGTTTTTTAGCAGTTTGTTTTTCTATTTCTTTAATTTCACCAATAGCTTGAATAATTTGTTCTTGAACTATAACAGATTTTTCTTCATATTGTTGTTTTATGCTGCTATCAAGTTTTTCAAAATCTTCTTGCTCAATAGTTTTTCCATCTAAAATAGGCATCATATAAATACCGTTTTGAGCTGATTTTACTTGAAAACCATATTTTTCAGAACTTTCATTTAATTTAGCCATTAAAATATTTCTTTTTTCTTCATATTCACCTTTAATAAGAGCTTTTTCTTTTTCAAAGTCTTCATTATTAAAAGTATTCTTTATATCTATTTGAATATCTTTAATGAAAGAATCCATTGTATCTCTAAATTCTTTACCTTGACCTGCTGCTAGTGAAATTGCAACAGGTTCATTAGGATCCTCAAAGTTATAAACATAACACCAGTCACAAGGAGTTTTCTTCTTTTTAGAAACCTTTTTTAAATAGTTTTTGGCATAACTAGTCTTTCCAACACCAGTAGGACCTTCTAAATAAAGGTTATATCCTTTAATATCTACATTAACACCAAATTCTAATGCCTTAATTCCTCTATCTTGTCCAATGCCAGAAACCATAGGTGCCAAATCAGCAGTTGTTTCAAAATCAAACAAGTCTGGGTTACATATCATTTTTAATTCTTTGTATGATAATTCATTACGTTTTTTCATTTGTTCCTCCTTATAAATAATAAACTTTGAAACATTTGGGGACGGTCTTTTTTTGTTTCAAATTTGAAACATTTAGGGGACGGTCTTCCAAATTTAAATTAAAGAAAGTTGCATTATTAATGCATTATCAGTCTTATTATAATATTTTTCTCTGATACAAATTTCTTTAAAGCCAAAATTCTTATATAAATGAATAGCAGAACTATTGCTTTCATTTACTTCAAGCGTTATCTTTTTTATTTTTTTCTTTTTCGCAGTATTAAGAAGATTTTCCAATAATGCAGTGCCTATACCAGAATTTCTTTTATCTTTTTTTGTTACTATATTCATGATATCTGCCTCATCTAAAACAGATTTCATTCCAGCAAATCCAACAATTTCATTTTCGATTTTTGCAACTAGATAATAGGAATTTTCATTGTTCAACTCTTGTTCTAAAGTATTAACATTCCAAAAATCATCGAAATCTGAAATAAGTATATCTTTTATTTGATTAAAATCATCTAACATCATTTTTGAGATTTTTATATTATTCATTTTTGTCTTCCTTTTTTATAGGGACGGTCCTTTTTTCAAAAAATTGAAATAGGGGACAGACCTCTTATTTTTTTGAATTTTCTAAATTTATTTCTGCTTGTGATTTTTTTAAATAAATTGGAGATACACTGTAAGTTTTTGTATAGTTATAAAAATTATATTTATTATATGCACATTTTCCAATACTAATACTTGTTTGAACATTTTGCTCGGACGATGCAAAAGTACAATTTGAAAATTCATTTGATAATAAATCTTTGTGAACTTCAGAACCATCTCCAACAAATGTTATTTTATCATTATAATTTTTTAAAGATTGAATAACATTTGTAATAGTATCAGAAATAGGATCTATGACTGTTGTATATTTATTATCTTTTAGTTCATATAAAGCAAAATATACATTATCATGTTTTGCATCAATTAAAGTAGCAATTAATCCTTCTGTATTTATGTTATACGCTAAAGATTCAAGTGATGTAACTCCAATTATTGGAATGTTTTTAACATCTGCAAATGCCTTTACTGTAGATATTCCAATTCTAATTCCTGTAAAAGAACCAGGACCTTGTGAACATGCTAGTAAATCAATATTGTCTAAAGTTAAATTTGCTTCTTTTAGTAATTCATCAATTAAAGGCATTAATTTTTGTGAATGTGTTTTTTCATCATCATTATGTTTTTCAATTATTACGTTATTGTCTTCTAAGATTGATACTGAACATATTTTAGAAGATGTGTCTATTGCTAATATTTTCAATTTATTTCCTCCTTGAGATAATTAATTTAATTTGTTTAAAATATTTTGAGAATTCTCGCCAGTTCCTATTAATTCTAGAGTTCTATAATTCTCATTTTCCACATCTTTTGTAAAATTGATTTTTATATAATCATTAGGCAAAATGTCTTCGATAATTTCGCCCCATTCGATAATGCAAATACCGTTATTTAAATACTCATCTCCACCAATTGCATAGAATTCATCGCTATCAGTTAATCTATACACATCGAAATGATAGATATTTGTTTCATCTTTATGATATTCGTTTACAATTGTAAATGTTGGACTTGAAATCTCATCTTCTAGTCCGAAATGTTTTAAAATACCTTGTGTGAATTTTGTTTTTCCAGAACCTAAATCACCTGATAAAACAATAATATCTCCATTTTTCAACAGTGAAGCTAGATTATTTGCAAATTCAATTGTGTCGTTTTCGCTTTTTGATACAAATTTGTTCATAATTCCACCTTTTTTGTCATAAATTTCTTACTTTATTTTATATTAAATAAGTAGGTTTGTAAAGGAGAAAATGCAAATTTTAAATTGGGGACGGAGAAAATTTTATTTTTTTAAAATTTTCTCCGTCCCCAATTTAAAAAACATTGCTAAAACCTAAAAGATATGCTAAAATATAGCCATATGAATTAGGAGGAAATAAATGGAAGATAGAAAGCAATACATCAGAAATTTTAGCATTATAGCACACATAGATCACGGAAAATCAACATTGGCAGATAGGTTAATAGAAATGACAGGAGTACTTTCTAAAAGAGAAATGGAAAGTCAAGTATTAGACAACATGGATATAGAGCGTGAAAGAGGAATTACAATTAAATCTCAAGCAGTTCGTATGTTGTATAAAGCTAAAGATGGGAAAGAATATGAATTTAATTTGATAGATACACCAGGACATGTTGACTTTAATTATGAAGTATCAAGAAGTTTGGCTGCATGTGATGGTGCTATTTTGGTTGTGGATAGTAGCCAAGGTGTTGAAGCTCAAACACTTGCAAATGTGTATTTAGCATTAGACAATAATCTTGAAATATTACCGGTTCTAAATAAAATCGATTTACCTAGCGCAAGACCTCAAGAAATAAAAGATGAAATCGAAGATATAATTGGAATTCCAGCACAGGATGCACCATGCATATCAGCAAAAACTGGTTTAAATGTTGAGGAAGTTTTAGAGAGAATAGTTACAGATATACCAGCTCCAACAGGGGATGAAAATGCAGATTTAAAATGTTTAATTTTTGATTCAATCTATGATAACTACAAAGGTGCGCTTGCTTATGTAAGAGTTAAAGATGGAACTGTAAAAGTTGGAGATGAAATTCTACTAATGGCATCAAACAAAGTATTTACAGTAACAGAAGTACGGATATTTCGAACCAGGAAGTTATGTTCCAACAGAAAAACTGGAAGCAGGAGAAGTTGGATATATTGCTGCAAGTATCAAAACACTATCAGATATCAGAGTTGGTGACACTATTACATTGAAAGAGAAACCAGCAGCTGAACCACTACCAGGATACAAAAAGGTAAATCCAATGGTTTATTGTGGATTATATCCAATGGATGGTAGTGAATATGAAAACTTAAAAATAGCATTGGAAAAATTAAAGCTAAATGACGCAGCATTAGAATATGAACAAGAAACATCAGCAGCATTAGGATTTGGTTTTAGATGTGGATTTTTAGGATTACTACATTTAGAGATAATACAAGAAAGACTAGACAGAGAATTTGATTTAGCATTA
>JAFVGB010000022.1 GCA_017475185.1 Clostridia bacterium | reverse complement strand
TGCGCCAAATCCTTCACTTCTTGATTTTACAAATATATCTTCTAAACTTTCATAATTTGGAGTTCTATATCCATAACGAATTCCATCAAATCTTCCTAAGTTTGAACTTGCTTCAGCACATGCTATTATGTAGTAAGCTGCCAATGAATATTTAGCTATATCTAGTGAAAATTCTTCAACTTCTGCTCCTAATTCTTTGTACTTTTCGATTGCTTTTTCTAAAGAATTTCTTACTTCTTCATTTAAACCTTCTGCAAAGAATTCTTTTGGAACTCCTATTTTTAATCCTTTTACTTCATTTTTTAGACTTGCTACATAATCTACTTTTGGCATATCTAGTGATGTTGTATCTTTTTCATCATGTCCAACTAATAAATTTAGTAAAATAGCGCTATCTTTAACGTCTTTAGTTATAGGACCTATTTGATCAAGTGATGATGCAAATGCAACTAATCCGTATCTAGAAACTAATCCATAAGTCGGTTTTAATCCTACAACACCACATAATGAGGCTGGTTGACGAATTGATCCACCTGTATCACTTCCTAAAGCCCAAGGTACCATGTTAGCTGCAACTGCTGCTGCAGAACCTCCTGATGAACCACCTGGAACTGTATTTAAATTCCATGGATTTCTTGTTTTTGCTAAAGCTGAATGTTCTGTTGAAGAACCCATAGCAAACTCGTCCATATTCAATTTACCTAAATTGATCATACCTTCGGCATTTATTTTGTTCATAACTGTTGCATCATAAGGCGAAACAAAGTTTTCAAGCATTTTAGATGCACAAGTTGTTTTAATTCCTTTAGTACAAATATTATCTTTTATACCAATTGGAATACCAGCTAATTCTGAATTTAATTCGCCGTTATTAATTTTTTCTTCTATTTCTTTTGATTTAGCTATTGCTTCTTCAGTAAGCAAAGTAATAAATGCATTAACATCTTTTTCTTTCTCATTAATTCTATTGGCATAAGCCTTAGTTATCTCACTAACCGTAAGCTCTTTGCTTTTCAACTTTTCTTGAAGCTCATGAACCGTAAGTTCTGTAATCTCCATTCTAACTCCTCCTTAAACATTTTTATTTTTGCCATCTATTAACAATTCGTAGAGAAGTCAAATGTTAAAATTATGTAAGAACAGAAAATATATTAACAACGAAGTACAAAGCGCGCAGTTTGGCACGTTTTAGCATAATTGGTAAAAGAAATAACCAAACTAAAACATTTACAATCTCAAATTTTCTTTTACCTTATGCTAAAACCGGCCAGTAAGCGTACGGAGTGTTAATTATATTTTCTGTGATTACATAATTTTAATATTTGACGGCTCCCTGCAAACTCCTACTGAATAACCTTAGGGACCTTAAACATATCCCTTTCTTTTTCAGGTGCATTTGCAAGCAACGCATCTCTATCTTCAAATTCTTTTATCTCATCTTCTCTAAAAACATTAAAATTATCATTAGCTCCAATAGTTTCATCTAATCCCTCAACATTAGCATTTTTAACTATTTCAGCAAAATTCAAAATATCTTCCAAATTTAATCTATAATTATCAATTTCTTCTTCATTAATTTTTAAATCTGATAATTTTGCAATATGTAAAAGTTCTTCTCTACTTACTTGCATTAAATTCATCTCCTTTTTTATCACAATTTGTGTCTTATTATATACCTTTTTCGCCTAAAAAACAAGCATTTTAATAAATTTATACATATATAATAAAAACTTCTCTGATATTTATACCAGAGAAGTTTTTTGTCACTCAAACCATTCCTCATCGTCATGATTCGGATTGAAATCTGCATCGCTTTCAGCTATATCATCTCCAAACAAAAAACTAGGATTAACTAAAGCTCTTACAAACTCCATCCTTTCTTTTAATCCTGGAATTTCCGGGATTATTTTTTTTCCGTTGTCCTCCATAAATAATGAATTCCTTTCCTGATTTTGCAAATGACATGCTAATCGTAACATTTATGTCGATTTTTGTCAAACTATTTATTTGTCTGTAAAATAGCATTATTAAAGTTCTTCACTATCTAAAATTATAGTAACAGGTCCATCATTAACTAACTCCACTTTCATATCAGCTCCAAATACACCTGTTTCTACTTCATAACCTTCTTTTTCACATTTTTCTTTAATATATTCATATAATTCATTAGCATAATTTGGCTTAGCTGCATTCAAAAAATCAGGTCTATTCCCTCTTTTACAGTTCGCATATAAAGTAAACTGTGAAACTAATAATAGTTTTCCATTTACATCTCTTAACGCTAGATTCATTTTATCATTTTCATCACTAAAAACTCTTAAATTTAATAATTTCTTTACCATGGTATCAGCAATCTCATTTGTGTCATTGTGTGTTATCCCTATTAAAACTAAAAATCCTTTTTCTATTTTTCCAGTTATTTTATTATCCACTTTTACATTTGCATTATTGACTCTTTGTATAACAAATCTCATATTTTATCCTCCACAAAACAATTTTATTTATTTTATATCTTTTTTATTTTAAATGCAACCAAAATAATAAAAGGCCCAGAACTTCTGGACCTTTTATTATTAATCATTTGACGAATCTTCATCCGATATACCATAAAACTCATTAAGCTCAGCTTCAAGCTCAGCTTTTTCTTCCATTTCGTCAAAGTATTCTGCCATTTTCGAAATATTTTCATCACATTCTTCATATATTTCGGATCTGGCCATCTGAGTTTCGAATGATTCTTCAGCATCCTCAGATACATACACATTTTTGCCTTCAACATACTTACTTATGGTGTTCTCGATGTCTCCATCACAGAACTCTCCGCCTTCTCCTAAAGGTTCTCCAACAAGTTCCCCTTGTTTTACTTCCTGTAAGATAAGGCATTCATCATCCTCTGGTGACTTACTTACGAGTATGAACTCCTCTTCAGGGATGTCCTCAATAATTTCATCTTTTGTTAAAATTTTGTAGTCCATAATTATGGAACTCCTTTCATGTTAAGATTTTATTATGTTAACATTTTTTTTAGCATTTGTCAATGTTTTTATATATACTTATTTATTCTTCTAACATTTTTCTTAAATCATTTTCACTAAGTATATACTTTTTATTGCAAAAATGACAAACTAATTCAGCTTTACCATCTTTTTCAATTATATCTTTAATCTCATCTTTACCAATAGTAATAAGATTTCTTTCCATTTTTTCTTTTGAACAATTACACTCATAATGTGGAATCAAATCATCTTCAAAATACATTAAATTTTGATCACCAGTAACTATTTCTGCAATTTCGATTAATTCTTTTCCATCATCTAACATTTTACTAATGCTATCAGCATTTTTTAATGCCTTTTCAATTTTAACAATTTCTTCTTCAGTTGCATCTGGCATTAAAGTAATCAAATAACCTCCTGCTGCTCTTACACCATTTTTGTCTACTAATACTCCTAATGCAACAACTGTTGGAGTTTGTTCAGATTTAGCAAAATAATTTGTAAAATCTTCTGCTATTTCACCTGAAACTATTGGTGTCATTCCAACATATGGTTCTTTCATTCCAATATCTTTTATAATATATATCATTCCGCTTTTTCCAACAGCTTCACCAACATTTAATTTTCCATTTTCTGGATTTAAAGGAATATCTACTTGTGGATTAGATACATATCCCTTAACATTTCCATTGTTATCAGCTACTACTGTCATACTTCCAATTGGTCCATTTCCTTTTACTTGTGTTGTTATTGTTCCCTTTTCACCTTTCATTTCTTTTCCAAGTAAACTTGTTATTGTAAGCAATCTTCCTAAAGCTGCTGTTGCAGTTGGACTTAAATCATGTAATTTACGTGCTTCTTCTACCATATTTGTTGATTTAATACATCTAACATTTACTTTTCCGTTATGTGCTAAACAGCTAATTATTTTATCATTTTGCATTAATTTTCACTCCTTATATTTTTGACTTTCTAATAGTTATATCACATTTTGTAAACTTCTACAATATATACTTTAAATTATTTTTACTAAAACTATAGTAAAAAAATTAATTTTGAATGTTTTATGCATTTTTTCTAGACAAAATGCATAAAATATGATATAATAATATTTATCTTAAAATGGAGGTACACAAAATGTCTGCAAAAGCTTTAATTATGCCTTTTATTAAGAAAGCTCGGAAATTCAACGAAAAGACGGATCAGAAAGAAATATGTCGTCTTTTAGGTGAAGTTGCCGATGCTAAGATTTGGCATTCCTCTCATTCGGTTTTACTCGGAAACCTGCAATGTTCACTTTCTAACGCATATTCTGCGTTGGTTAACAAAAAGGATGGATGGGAGAAGCAGTTGCATAGTGATCTCGATGAGATCACTAAAAGCATCTAAAAAAGATTCCCCAGATAATTCTGGGGAATCTTTTTATTATATTACTTTTAATTTAAATCTCTTTTCCATAATAAGCATCTAGTAAAATTTCTTTTAATTCAGCAACTAATGGTAAACGTGGATTTGCAGTAGTACATTGATCTTCGAAAGCTCTATCTGCAAGCATATCTACCTTTGCTAAATACTCTTCTTCTGAAATTCCTGCTTCTTTAAATGATGCTGGAATATTTAAATCTTTATTTAATTTTTGAATTTCTTTTATTAAAGATGAAACTCCTTCTTCAACTGTTGAAGCATCAAATCCCATTTTTCTTGAGATTTCTGCGTATTTTTGGTCTGCTATAAAATATTCATATTTAGGGAATGAAACAAACTTTGTAGGTTTGCTTGCATTATATTTTATAACATAAGGTAATAAGATTGCATTTAATCTTCCATGTGGTAAGTGGAACTCTGCACCTAATTTATGTGCTAATGAATGGCAAACTCCTAAAAATGCATTTGTAAATGCCATACCTGCTATTGTACTTGCATTATGCATTTTTTCTCTTGCAACTTTATTTGTACCATTATTATACGCTTCTCTTAAATTTTTGAAAACTAATTCAACAGCTTTTTCAGATAATCCATCTGTATAATCAGAAGCCATGTTTGAAACATATGCTTCTAACGCATGTGTTAAAACATCCATACCTGTATCTGCTGTAATAGATTGAGGTAAACTCATTACTAAGTCTGGATCCACAATTGCAACATCTGGTGTTAATTCATAATCAGCTAATGGATATTTTTTGTTAATCTTTTTATCTGAAATAACAGCAAATGATGTAACTTCTGAACCTGTTCCTGATGTTGTTGGAATTGCAACCATTTGGGCTTTTACACCTAATTTAGGGAATTTGTATGTACGTTTACGAATATCCATAAATTTAAGTTTCATTCCTTCTGGATCTGCATCTGGATGTTCATAGAATAACCACATTCCTTTTGCAGCATCTATTGCACTTCCTCCACCTAGAGCTATAATAACATCTGGCTTAAATTCATTCATCATTTGAACACCTCTATTTACTGTTTCAAATGATGGGTCTGATTCTACATCTGAGAATATTTCAGAATGCACATAATCAGCTCTTTTTCTTAAATGATATAATATTTTATCTACATAACCTAATTTAACCATACCTGGGTCTGTAACTATGAAAGCTCTTGTAATTTCAGGCATTTTTTCTAAATATTGAATTGAACCTGCTTCAAAATAAATTTTATCTGGAATCTTAAACCATTGCATATTAACCCTCCTCTTAGCAACTCTTTTTACGTTTATTAAATTAACACTTGATACATTTGCAGTTGTTGAGTTTCCACCAAATGTTCCACATCCTAGTGTAAGTGATGGCATATTTGTGTTATAAATATCACCAATTGCACCATGTGTTGATGGTGAATTAACTATAATTCTTCCAGCTTTAACTGTTTCTGAGAATTTTAAAATTGTTTCATCATCTTCTGAGTGAATAACTGCTGAATGTCCTAATCCTCCAAATTCTAGTAGTTTTTCTGCTAAATTAATACCTTCATCTGCGCTGTCAACAATATAATATGCAAGAACTGGGCTTAGTTTTTCTTTTGAAAATGGATATTCTACTCCTACCCCATTTTCTTGTAAAACTAAAACTTTAGTTTCTTTTGGAACTTCGAAGCCTGCTTTTTTTGCAATATTATATGGACTTTTTCCTACTATATCTGCATTTAAAGCACACCCTTTTTCTTCAATAAACATACTGCATTTTAATTGTTCTGTTTGCTCTGGAGTCATAAAATAACATCCAGCTTGTTTCATTAATCTTTCAAATTCATCCTTAATTTCTCTATCAACAATAACAGATTGTTCAGATGCACAAATCATACCATTATCAAATGATTTTGATAAAACTAAATCATTTACAGATGTCTCTAATTTGGCTGTTTTATCAATATAACAAGGTACATTTCCAGGTCCAACACCAAGTGCTGGTTTTCCGCATGAATATGCAGCTTTAACCATTCCTGTTCCACCTGTTGCTAAAATTAAGTTTACGTCTGGATGATTCATTAAATAATTTGTTGCTGTTATTGATGGTTCTTCAATCCATAATATACAGTTTTCAGGAGCACCTGCTTTAATTGCTGCATCTCTAACTGTTTTAGCTGCTTCAACACTACATTTTTGTGCTGATGGATGGAATCCAAAAATAATAACATTTCTTGTTTTTGCTGCTATTATTGATTTAAACATTGTTGTTGCAGTTGGGTTTGTAACTGGTGTTACCCCCGCAATTATTCCAACTGGTTCAGCTATGCTAACATATCCTTCCTCTTCATTTTCATCTATTACTCCGACAGTTTTGTCATATTTTATACTATGATAAATATATTCTGTTGCAAACATATTTTTAGTAATCTTGTCCTCATATATTCCACGACCAGTTTCTTCAACAGCCATTTTAGCAAGTTCCATGTGTCTTTCTAAACCAGCCATAGACATTGCTTTTATAATATTGTTTACTTGGTCTTGGTCTAATTTTAAGTATTCCTCTGATGCCTTTTTTGCTTTTGCTACTAAATCATCAACCATAGATTTAATACGCATTTTTTCTTCTTCGCTAATTTCTTGTGCCATATTTAACTTCCTCCTTTTTTTGTGTTTTACTTTACTTATTATATATTATTAACTCTTTTTGTCAACAAGTTTTCATTTACATATTTCGAGTTTTTTTATATTAGTATTGGCATTTTCAAAGCAAGCAACAACTGTAACATATCAAAAATGGCTTGATTATGATGAAACAAAAACAATTGATGATAAAATAAATATTCCAGTTCAAATAAATGGAAAATTAAAACAAATATTGTTGTTAAATAAAAATAAAATAGCTGCATAAATGCAGCTATTTCATTTTTTAATTCCAATGGTTGCGGTTGATGGCTCTGATTTCTGAATACAAATTCTTCTTATTTCCGTTAAAATCTCAAGTGATCTATCAAATTCCTCTTCATCCCATACATAACCGTATTCTTCTTGTAGAATTTCAGAGTATTGTATAATAAATTCACCAACTTTTAGCATATATTGCCGTAATTCCATAGCATTTTTAAACAGTTTAGGATTAAGAGCTCCTATTTCAATCATATTGCTTTCAGTATTACATATATGCATAATTTTTTCAGCATTCCAATCAGTACTCCAAACATCTTGATATTTATAGTATGTTTCTATAAACTCTTTTATTGTTACATCTAATGCGTGTGTTTTGTGGAATCTGATTATTGCTTTTTTTATAGCATTCATGCCAAAGATAAGGATTAGAAGAAGAACTACTTCAAAAATGGTCATAACAAATCATCCTTCCTTATGATTATTTAATTTATTAAGGTTTTGGTATTCAATTATAATAAATGAATTTTAGCATATTTTTGACTTTTTTTCAACAATACTTTAAATATAAAATTTTTATTTCTTTATTTTATAATTATTAACCTCTGCTCCTATCAAAATAATATACATGCAAAAATATACCCACATCATAGCTAAAACTATTGTAGTTAAACTACCATACATAACAGAAAAGCCTTTAAAAGTATTTAAATAAATTGAAAAGATAAATGATATAAAATACCACCCAATAGTCGAAACAACTGCTCCTGGTATTTGTCTTTTTAGTTTTAACTTATGTCCTGGTACAAATTTATATATCAACAATAATATAATAAATAATAAAAAATAAATGGCAATTTTTGAAAAATGAACAATATTTAAAATACTATCTGAAATATTATATTTATCTTTTAAAACATCTGCAATACTATTCCCAAAAACAGAAAGTACAAGAACTGACACAATTGCTAATACGAAAAATACTGTTAATATTAATGACTTTATTTGCATTTTTATAAAACTATTTTCTTTATCTGTTTCATATATATTATGCAACCCCTTAGATAAAGCATAAAAGCCTCTTTTAGCTGACCATAAAACAAATATAGCAGAAATTGAAACAGTTCCAACTGATTTTGAATATACTTCTTGAATTATCCCCATTGTAATATCAGTCATAGTATTAGGCATTACATTTTGAATAATTGAAAAAAGTATTTCTTTTGAAATTGTAGTATATTGAATTAAAGTCACAATAAGCATAATAAAAGGTATAAATGATAACACTGTATAATATGCACATTGAGCTGTGTATTCACTAATATGATGATTATTTAAATTTTTTATAAATAATTTCGTATTTTTCCATAGAACTGCCATCAGTTTTCCCCCTTTTTGAAACATTTCGGGACGGTCTTTTTTTGTTTCATTTTTGAAACAAAAGAAGACCGTCCCGGATTGTTTCATTTCAAAATATACTCAGCTACTTCTCTTCCTGTTCTTGCTGCCCATGCAACAGTAGCTTTTGTTCCAACAACATCTCCACCTGCAAATACATTTTTTATAGATGTTTCGTAATTTTCATTTACCTTAATATAACCATTTTTATCACATTCTAATCCTAGTTGATTGACAATTTTTTCTTCTGGCATTGAGCCTATTGCCATTACAACATAATCCATATCTAGTTGAAAATTACTACCTTCTATATTAACAGGTGACAATCGCTTTTCTCCCTCTTTTTGAATTAATTCTGTTTTTATACATTCTATTTTATTTACTAAATTATTATTCCCTATGACTTTTACTACATTAGTTTTGAACAAAAATTCAATTCCTTCTTTTTTAGCATCTGCTATTTCTTTTTTTTCTGCTGGCATTTGTTCTTCTGCTCTTCTATAAATAACATATACTTTTTCAGCACCTTTTTTATTTATTGTTCTAGCACAATCCATTGCCACATTTCCACCACCAATTACTGCAACTTTTTTTCCTTTGTAGTCTGGATGTGTATTATATTCTAACAATGAGTTTCCTCCATATACTCCTTTTAATTCTTCTCCTTCAATCCCCATTTTCCATGGTACATTTGCTCCAATTGAAATAAAAATTGCATCATATTGTTTTTTTAATTCTTCTAAATTTAAATTAACACCTAATTCTTTTTTTAATTCAACATTTATTCCTAAACTAATTATTTTATTAATAGTATTATCTAAAATCTCTTTTGGCAACCTAAACTCTGGAATTCCATGCCTTAGTAATCCTCCAAGTACATCTTTTTTCTCAAAAATTGTTACTTGAACACCTTCTTCTCTGGCTAAAAATGCTGCACATGTTAATCCAGCAGGTCCACTACCTATTACTGCTACTTTTTTAGATTGAACTTTTTTTAATTGTCCATCTTCTAATTCGTTCATACTATATCCATTTTTAATGGCTGTATCACCAACAAAGGCTTCTAAATCGCCTATATTAACTGGTGCAGATTTTATTCCTCTAACACATTTTCCCATGCACTGACTCATATGAGGGCATATTCTTCCACAAACTGACTCTAATACAGTTGTTCTACTCAAAATTTTATATGCTTGCTCATAATTTTCTTCTTTAACATTTTTTATAAATTCCGGTATATCATTACCTAATGGGCATCCACTTTGACATGGTTTAATTTTACAATTTAAACAATAGTTAGCTTTTTCTTTTATATTATCCATATTTATTTCTCCATTTAACAAATTTGATTTTATTATACAAAATGCTTAATTTATTTTCAACCCCAATTTATTTGCAATTTAATACATAAAAATAGAAAAATCGAAAACATAACTTATCGATTTTTCTACTTTTTTATTTTAATGATATAACAGCTGAACCACGTCCAAAACCTTTCCCTTCTACTCTATATGAATGAATTTTATCTGAATTACATACACTACAAATACCACTATCTACTATATTTTCAGATAATAATCCAGCTTCTTCCAGCATCAATTTATTAATATAAACAGTATCTATTACCCATTTATCTTTACCATCTTTTTTTCCTATATACTCAATAAATTTTTCTGTCTTATTTGTATATGAAAAAATGTTTTCACACATTTCTTTAACTTCTTTTTCAACCTCAAAATGACATTTTCTTATGCTAGGACAAATACAACAAATTATATCTTTTGGATTTGATTCATACTTTTTAATCATTTCTTTAACTGTGTTAATTGCAATCTTTTGAAATGTACCTTTCCAACCAGAATGAACATTCGCTATAACTTTTTTTACAGGATCAAAAAACAACAATAAAATACAATCAGCATTTGTACTAGCCAAAGTAACTCCAGATTTATTTGTAATTAATCCATCTGTTTCCTTATATTTTAATTCTTCAATTGATATATTTTTTTCAATAATATCCACATTTTTTACAACATTTGTATGGGTTTGATTTGGTCTTATTAATTTATTATAATCAGCACCTATACAATCACACAATTTCTTATATGTTTCTATTGTTGTATAATTATCATTATCTATATCAAGGTTAAAATTTGCAGGTTTTAGTCCATATGCATGTTTTATAACATCATTATATTCTAATAGCCTTCTAAATTGTAAATATTCACAATCATCTTTTTTTATATGAATAACGTTTTCATTACTCAAATCTCTCAAATCAAATCCCACCTTTTTAATATTTTTTTCAGCAACTCACTAAAAACATATTTAAAATTACTCATCCTGCATCATTTCTAATACCGCTTCTTTTTCTGCATTTGTAATATAATTATAACCATTTGTACAATCAGCTCCATTAAAATTGCAAACAGCTTTATAAGAGCAATAATCACATGGTGTCTTTTTATTTTTAGTATTATAATATGGATTAATATCAATATTTCCACTTAATATTTCATCCGAAATCTGCCTGATAATTTTATTAGTATATTTCTGCAAATATTCAAACTGTTTTCTACTAACAGAACTAGAACGTGTACTACTCAAAGTTCCATCTTTACCAATATACGCAGGTACTACATCAGAAGCTCCCGAATCTAAATTTGTATCCATCATTTTGACTACATCAACATCAGCTAAAATCAAGCCTTGCATTTTAAATTGTTTTCGAATTTTCTCTTCGATTTCTTCTTCAGATAAACTCTTTTTTGACTTAACCACAGGATCAATAAGATTAAAATAAAGTACACCTGCTGGCATTAAATCTTCTTTCTCACAAACAGCATCTAAATACGTAATAAGCTGTAATTGAAGTCCAGCATAAACCTGATTTAAATCTATATTTTTTGCAGAAGATTTATAATCTATAATACGAACATATTTATCTCCATCTAATTTAGCAATATCAATTCTATCTATTTTTCCAGTTATTTCAACTTTTTTTCCACTATCTAATTCCATTACAATTGGTGCATATTCTTTGCCTTCTTTAAATTCTACTTCATTTCCTAAAACTTCGAATTTACTATATTTTAAGCTTTCAACAATATATTTCATAGACCTAAAAATAACTTTTTTCAAGCGCATGCTTAAAGACTTATATTTTGGAGAACTTGTAAAAATATAATTTTTGTTTAATCCTAATTTTTCTTCAATAATTTCTTCAACTAAATCTTTAATTTGCTCATCTTCTAAATCTTTAATATTGTATGACTTTTCCTTAATATTATTAAAAAATGTATCTATTACATCATGCATAAATGTACCTGTATCAACTGGATTAATTTTAAAATTATCCTTTTCAGATAATTTTAATCCATATTTTAAATAATAAGCAAAATGACATGCTTGATATTGTTCCAATCTTGAAACACTTGTCCTTAATGTATCTCCATACATTTTCGAAATATTTTTTTCATTAATTTTTTCTGGTTTATTATTATATAAAAGGGCTTCCATTGCTTTTTCAAGCTTATATTTCCATACTTTATTATTTCTGTAATAATTATAAACTTCTACCCACTTGTCCTCTATTTCACCTGTATCTCTATACTCTCCTAATTTATTTAGTAATTCATCAAAAGTTGTATTCTCAATTAAAATTTCAGATGTTCTTTCAATTATATCACTTTGTTCTTCTAATTTTGGAAAGATTTTTTTCATTTTTGAAATTAATATTGAACCTCTTAATGTCTTTCCTTCCGAATTTGAAGATGAATAAGATAAAAACAATTTTTCTTCTGCAGTAGTAAACGCCTTGTAAATGTTAAAATTGTCTTCATATAAACTTTCTATTGTATTACGAGCAAGCTCTACCCCATTCTCTTTTAAAAATTGTCTATCATTATCATTAAAAAATCCTTCATTTTTATGAACAGATGGAAACATTCCATCATTTAAACCAATTATAAAAATTGCTTTTACTTTATGACTTCTTGATCTATCAATATCACCTATTATAACTTGATCTTGAGTTCCTGGAATTTTACCTAAATCACTGCTTGCTAAGCCTGTTTTTAAAATTTGCATATATTTGTCAAATGAAACTTTTTCATCTCCAAACACAAGAACAATTTCATCTAAAACATTCATTATTATTTTCCAACTTGTTTCATATTGTGCTGCAAATTCAGTCTGACCAGCTAGTTTTAGTTCTTCAATTTTTTCTTCAAACTTTTTATCAATTTCATTTTTAATTAAGAAATCATATAAATTCTGCGTAATAGTTTTTACATCATTAGTCCCAGATAAATTTTCTTTAAACTCTAATAATGGGTTAACTATCATTCTTCTCATTTCACGAATTCTCTCTATTTGTTCCTTATTTGTATCATCTTCATCTTTAAAATTCCATTCAGATTTATACCATTTATTATTTTTTATTCCCCATTTTTGACAATAATTTTCTAACATAAAAATTTCATGTTTGCTAAAATCTAAAAAACCAGTTTTTACATAATTAAGAACTGATTCATATGACCAGTTTCTTGCAAAAATTTCTAAAATTGCTAAGATATATTTTACAATAATATTCTGACTTAAATCCTTTTTTTCATCAATAAATACTGGTATTTGATATTTATTAAAAACTACTTTTACCAAATTTGAATAAACATCTAATCCCTTTGTGATGACTGCTATATCTTTATATCTATAACTGTTATTACGAACTAATTTAACAATATTAATTGCAACATTTTCAATTTCTGAATATTGATTATTAGCTAAAAAAAGTTTAATATTTTCTGTTTTTTCATCATATTTTTTATATGGTATTGCATATAAATTATTTTCTAAATGTTGAAGTTCCTTATTCTTGAATCTATATATATCTTTCAAACCAACTGGTTCATCTATCGCAATTCCACCATCTTTAGCAATTTCAAATAACCTTGTTATAGTCAATTTATTTGAATAAAAAACATCACTTTCAGGAGAAACACTATCTTCTATTGAATCTGTACAAATTGCAATATTTACTTGACTTGCAACTTTTGCTAATTGTTTTATAATCTCATATTCTTGTTTAGTAAATCCAACAAATTCATCAATATAAATTAAAGTATTATCAAAAATATGTACATCTCCTAATTGATTTGCTAAATTAGTCAAATTATCATTTTCATCAATATATCTATTTTCAATTTTATTTTCAAATTCACTATATACCTGCAAAATATCCTGAATTTTCAGTTTCAAATAATTATCAGTAGTTTCTTCAATCATTTTCTTTAAATCATCTACTAATACACCGTGTTTTTTAAATTCAGTAATTTGATCAATAATAAGTTCAATGTTTTCATCAGATTTTCCAAGAAACTTTAATTTACTTTTCTTACCACACAAAATATTATAAATTAGCATAGCTTTACCTGAATTTGAAATATTAACCTTTGCAGTACCACCAACTTCAGCTGCTACCCTATATGCCATTCTATTAAAAGTTAAAACTTCAGCATTTAAAACAGCTGAATTATCAAGCGTTTCAAGTAATTTTTTTTCAGCTGTAAATGAAAATTGCTCCGGAGTAATAATATATATCTTCTTTCCACAATTTATTAACTTTTTTATTTCATTAAAGATAAATTCACTCTTTCCAGAGCCTGACTTACCATAAATTAACCTAATTGACATTTTTGTTTCCTTTCTTTTTGCTATTTAAAAATTACCTTTCATAATCTTTTATAACTTCCATTTGTTTTTGATTTTCCTTTTTCAGGATATTATTTGTTTTTTCTTGCAAATATCTTTTTTCAAAAGGTTCCATTTCTGTTTTATTTATATTTTCTAATTCAGGATCTCCTTCTTTGAAAATATAATCAGTATCTAATATAACAAATTCACCTGCTTTTAGATATTTATCCTTATTTGATTTATCAAATCCAATTGAATTAGGAGCGACATTAATTTTCTCTCCATTTAATGTTACAACATTATCTTTTAATAATTTTCCTACATTTTTCCAACGTGTATCTGTCCAAATAATTCCATCATCACGTAAATCTCTATATATTTCATAAATAACTTCATTAAAATCTTCTCTATAATCTGTACCTACTTTTTCACAAATTTCTATACATGCTAATTTATCATCCTTATCTTCTTGAAGATTTATTCTTGTTAGTGGTTGTAATATCCTTTTATGGTTAGGTACTTCAAACTTTTTTCTTGGATTTCCAATTTTTAATATTTTATCACCAATTTCATAAACATTAGAATATGCACCTGTACCTACTTCTTTAATATCTATCCACTTTTTATTTTGTTCTTTTAATAATTCTTCTATCATAATCATAACTGTAGGGGCATACTGTTCTTTTATTAATTCAGATTCTTCTTTCCTATCATTTTCACTATAAAACTTATCTCCATAAAATCTTCTCCATATACTAGCAATTAATAATTCTCCTGAAATTTGTAATTTATTTTCTTCTAATTTATTATTTAGTTTTTCTTTATTAGCATTAGTTTCTTTATTCAAAAATCCAACTGTTCTAAACAATTGATTAATTTTAGTATTTTCTAAAATTAAATCAGTATTATCTTGTATAAACTCATGATTTTCTGAATTATCTCTTACAAAATCAAATAAAAAAGACCCTAGTTCACCATCATCTTTATTTATTTTTTTCAATAACTCTGGAAATTTATTTTTTATTACATCATTCAATTTATCATATTGTAATATTGTATAAAGGAAAGTATTTATTTGAGTTTTAGGAACTTTTGATAATATTAATTCAAAATTATCTTCAATAATTTGGTATCCAGACTTATATTTTTTATTTTTGTTAAATAATTTAGAAAAAAATCCTGTTTTCCTTGTTACTAATTCTTTTTGTTGCTCTGCTTCTAATTGTTCAAACATCAAGTTCTCTACTGTTGCAATTGTAAACTCTCCATATTCATTATTTTTTTCATTAATTTGTTTCAAAAATTTTCTTTCGTTCATAACATCTCCTAAATAATTAATTTTATCCTCTTTTCCAGTAAAATAAATATTGTTGAGCTATTCCACAAAGATTTCCAAACTTTTCATTTGCAATATTTAAAACCATTTTTTTATCAACTTTATTTTCATCTTTATTATGAATATATAAGTCATTCATAACTCTTCTAACCCATACATCTATTGGGAAAACATCTAATCTTTTCAAAGTTGAAAAAAGTAAAATACAATCTGCTACTTTAGGACCAACCCCTGGAAGTTTTAATAAATCATCTCTTACAATTTGAGTATCTTTTTCAGCATGTAACTTACCAAAATCAATTTCACCATTCACAACCATTTGAGTTGTTTCATATACTCTAACATCTCTAAACCCTAGTCCTAAATTTCTTAAATCCTCTACTTCAGCCTTACTTAACTGTTCTGGTGTAGGAAAAGTATAGTACTCTCTCCCATTCCATTGTATCTTATTCCCAAACCTTTTTGAAATTCTTTCAATAATTCCTTTTATTCTTGGAATATTGTTATTAGCAGAAATAATAAAAGAAATAATTGTTTCCCACAAATCCTGATTTAGAAGACGAATTCCATCACCATATGAAATACTTTTATCCATATGTTCATCAATTTTTCTTAGTTTTATTTTTATATTTTCATAATCTCTGTTCATATCAAAATAATCATTAAAAAGACTCTTTAAATCATCATTCCCATAACTTTTAACATAAACATCGTTCCCAATCATTTTTATATCTATAACATTTTCCTTAACAACACCTGTATATCCGCCATCATCATTTTTATTCCACCTAAAACACTGACCACACTCAAAAATATGTTCCAAGTTAAATGATTTAACATTCTTTACAACTAATTTTTGTTCTTTCATACTATCACTTTTCCCATCTAATTTTTCCTAACCTAATTATATAAAAAACCTTCAAAAATTACAATAATTAATTAAACATAAAACCCCCTCAAATTTACTATTTATTTCTCAAACTATAGAGTAGCTCCAAAAAATTACAAATGCGAGAATTATATAGTTTTATGAAGTGAAGTTAAGGTGGGGACCGACAAGCTAGCAAGAGTTAGAAGATTTCGGACAAACTACACTAAAACCCATATGAACCAAGTAAGTCTTGTCCGAAAGATTCTTACTCTTGTTTCGCAGTTGGGGCGGAACTCATAAAACTATATAATTCTCGGCATTTGTAATTTTTTGGAGCGACCCACCGCAAAAGAAAAAAATAGACACCACCTCCCACATATGATACAATACTAAAAAAAGAAACCATAAAGGAGAAACAAAATGTACTACACTTACATGCTACGCTGTGCAGATAACTCAATCTACACCGGAATTACAACAGACTTAAACAGAAGAATGAACGAACATTTTACCAAACACGAAAAAGCTGCAAAATATACTCATTCTCACACAGCTATTAAATTAGAAATTGCTTGGACAAGTGAAAATAAATCTCTAGCTTCAAAACTTGAATACCATATAAAACATTTGAATAAGCAAAATAAAGAATCTTTGATAAAAAATAAAAACCTTGAAAAATACCTAAAAAACAAAATAGATGCTAATTCATATAATTTAATTTTAAATAAAAAATAAGATTATAAAATCGTAATAATTTCATAACCTTATTTAATCAAGATTTGCATCATTTATCTTATTCAGTAATATTACCTACTTCACCTACAACTTCTTCTGAACTACTAATATTTTCAGAAATTTCTTCTACATTATTAATATCTTTATTTTCCATTGTATTAACAACACTAGATTGTCCAAATGAAAAAGCCTTTCTTTCTGTTCTAGCACTTCCTTCTAATTTTCTAATAAATTCAGCTTTAGTATTATCTAAAGTTTCTTGCATAGCTGCAAACATTTCTTCAACATCATTTCTTGTAAAATCATAAGTATTACTTCTTGCCATAGGTTCCAAAATTTGAATGTTATGCATTACATTATTTACCCTTTTGCTAGCGTTTTCCATAAATTTTTGTCTTTTTTGTTCATTAATTTCCATTCCAATTTCTCCTTTTCGTATATTATTACTGCTATTTACTCATACAGTATATTTATATTTATATCACTTCGTAAAAAAATAAACAATATTTTTTTATTTTTTTATTTACTATTTTTACTACCATACTTAACCGTTTTACATAATTTGACAAAAACTTGTATCTGATGTATAATATTTTACGCATTAGCATTTATTTATTTACGCCCAAAGGAGGATTTTTTTATGGGGCTCTCTAGACGGAAGAATGCAATTATAAACGCATTCCGAAACAATCAACTTCAGATAAATCGTTCTATCATACCGCCAAGTATTGTATTGGATGGAAGATATGTGGTTAATCTTGTAAAGCCAGAATTTTCAACCAAGTGCAATATGCTTGCAAATGACCCTAGAACTTTCATTCAAATCTACTACGAAAATTTTCCTGAAGTAGAAAGAATCAAGCAGAAAGCTTTAGGTTCCAAGAGCCAGGACAGTCGTTTTCCACTCTATAATTCAAGATATGACTATACAAGTCCCGGACCTAGCTGTATACGCACATACTGGTCTGAAAAAGATTTTTCACAAATTCAGGTAACCAAGCTTAATTCTAGAGACTCACTTTTTCAGCTTTCGTATTTCGAATCTTCAGATTCGTCGCTTAAAGACTGTTCAACTCCACAACCTCTCATGATTGTAGTTGTTCAGATAAAAGATACTTTTCCTTTCTTTAAGCCACCTCAGTTAGCTTATGCTTCTGAAAAACTGGAACATTATTATCCGGAATACAGTAAAGATGATAGTGATCTTAAATATGCATCTGTTCTTGCAAACTATTTAAGAGTCGCACAAGTATATCTCAGATATTGGGAATCTGGCGAACATTCATCCAACTTATGTACAATGCTTCCTCTGGCTGAAATCGGCAGAAACCTTAAAGTTTATGACTTTAACTTTCCAACAGATGATTGAACGAAAAAAACTTGACCAATTACACAATTGGTCAAGTTTTTTTATTCTAATATTACCTCAATTTCATTTACACTTCCATCATTTACTAACATCACTTTTCCATCTAAAACTATTTCTCCATTTAATTTTATATTTATTTTTTGATTATCTATTTTTTTGTTTAAAACTTTTATATTATATATAGTTTCATAATATCTATATCGTAGACTATACTCCTTCCATTCGTTTGAAATAGCTGGTTTAAAACTCATATGTCCCTTTTCAATATTTAATCCTAAAATATATTTTATACCTGCAATATACATCCAACTACTAGATCCAGTATACCATGTCCAACCACCTCGTCCTGCTAAATTTCCTTGTCCATAAATGTCAGCTGGAATAACATATGGCTCAACTTTATATTTCATTACTGAATCTTTTGTTTTGCTATGTTCTATCGGATTAATCATTCTAAAATATTCTACTGCTTTATCTCCGAAGCCAAGCATTGCTTCAGCAATAATTACCCAAATTGCCGAATGTGTATATTGTCCGTCCGGTTTTCCCTTGTTCCTGGTAAATACGCTTTTATATATCCTGGTTCTAAAATTCCATGTTCAAATGGTGGATCTAACAATTTTATTATTCCATTTTCAGTATCTACTAAATGGTTTTCCAAACTTTCCATCGAAATATATTTTTTATCATTATCTCCAATTCCAGATATTACAGACCAACTTTGTGCAATACTATCTATTTTGCATTCATCATTTTGTAAACTCCCCAGAACATTTCCATCATCTGTAAAAGCTCTATTAAACCAGCGACCATCCCAGGCTTTTGTATTTACATTTTTTCTTAATTCTTCAATAATTTTTCTATATTTTTCAGACTTTTTCTCTGTTTTTTGTTTATTTAAATTTTCTTCATCTCTTTTTTCAACATATTCACATATCTTACTAAACTTATCTAGCACACTACACAAGAAAAATGCAAGCCATACACTCTCACCTTTTCCTTTATTTCCAACTGTACTAAAACCATCATTCCAATCTCCTGAACCTATTTTAGGTAATCCATGTTCACCTAAGTTTAAAGATTTTTCAATAGATTTAATGCAATGTTTATAAATGCTTTCAGATTCTTCAGTAGGTAGATATAAATCATATCTTTCATCTATTCCTTCTTTTAAAATTTCCCCCTTCAAATAATTTGTTTCTATGTCTAAAATACTGTAATCATCTGTAAATTCGATATAATCTGCAACAACATATGGCAACCATAATAAATCATCTGAAAATCTTGTTCTAATTCCTCTTCCAGTTTTTTCATGCCACCAATGTTCAACATCTCCTTCTTTAAATTGGTGCATACTATGCCTTATTATCTGATTTTTCGTAATTTCAGGATTTAAATATTTGCAACTTAAACTATCTTGGAGTTGATCTCTAAAACCAAAAGCTCCACCAGACTGATAAAATCCTGTTCTTCCCCACATTCTGCTTGCCAAAGTTTGATACATTGCCCAACCATTTAATAGTATATTTAATGATTCAACTGGAGTGTTCACTTGAATTACTCCCAACAAATCACTCCAATATTTTCGTACTACCTCATTTTCTTGAATACAATTATTAACATTATTATATTTATATGCTAAGTCTTTACATTCAATTATGCTATTGCCTGCTCCTAAAACTATTGATATTTCCTTGTTTTCAAGTGATTCTAATTCTATTTCAAATTCTACTGCAATTATATCACTTATTTTGTTCAAAAACTTATTACTAAAATTATCTAATTTCAAACCAGATGGATTGTTTAGTCCACCATTACCTAAAAATTCTTTTTTTAATCCTGTATATGATTTTATTTTTTCACTACTTGATACAAAAACTAAATTTTTGAACTCTGAATTTACTATATTTTTTGCAATTATAGAATTACTGTTTCTATCAAACTCAAAATTAATAAATCCATTAGTTTTAAGTTCATCTTCACCAATTACAGGTTTTATATAATAAACTAATTTTAACTTTCTTCTTCTAGGCGTTTCATTCTTTAATTTTATTATCTGTATTTTAGCACTATCTTCTTTTGGAACAAATATTTCCGCTTCTTGTTTAATTCCCAAACTTTCATGAGAGTATTTAGCATATCCAAAACCATATTTTATATAATAATCATTATTATCTGGCATAGGGTTTAATCCAAAAGACCAAGCTTTTTTAGTTTCATCATCTTTTAAATATATTACTTCTGATGGGATATCTAAAATTGGATTATTTGACCAAGCTGTAATTCTATTTAGTCTACTATTTTTATACCAAGTATAGCCTGCCATTGAATCTGTTACAAGAGTACCAAAATTTTCATTTGCCATAATATGACTCCACGGCATTGGAGTATTTTCATTTTTATTAACTTTAATCAAATATTCTTTTCCATCTTGAGAAAAACCACCATATTCATTGTAATATTTTAAATTATAATTTAATAACTGATTTTCTTTTTTATTTTCTTCAATAAATTCTATATTCTCTATTGAATCATTTACATTTAATTTTAAGGTATCTTCTTCAATGTCATTTAATTGTAAATTTAGACTTCCATTTTTAGCATCCAATACTAGTTTTGAATACACTGTTAACATTTTTTTGTCTTCATCTTTAATATTATTTAGAATATATATTCCGCCTTTACAATTTAACATATACTCTAAATGTCTATTTAATATACAATCTAAAATTGCATCTTTAACATAACTATCATATTTTTCTTTTTCCTCGTTTAATATTACCAAATCAATTTTTAAGTTTTTATTTTTAAAATAATCATATGCCTTTATTAGTTCTGTAATAAGGTCAATATCACTTACACTTTTTATTTTTGCAAAAATAATTGGTAAGTCCCCTGATATTCCAAATTTCCATAACTCTGTAATTGGATATATTTCATTATTAACATCTACACTTTTCTTTATATTATTTCCTAAAACATAAGTTAATAATTTTTGATAAATTGAAATATCGTTTCCTGTTATATCTAAATATCTGTTTTCTGCTTCAATTCTAGCTCTTGACAACTCAAAGGTTCTTTTATTGTTATCACTATTCATATATTTTTTTATTGTATTTAAAACATAATCTTTATCTTCAGAAACACATATTATTAAATCTAAATTGACACTTTCTTTTGCTTTTACATTAATTGTTTTTCTTATTGCTACAATAGGATCTGTTGTTAATTCTATTTTTTTGCTAAAAGGTTTTGAGTTTTCAATCAATTTTGGAACTTCATAATTATTTCTTCCTATAAATCTTTCTTTACTTATTTCATATTCTAAATCTCCTATTTGTTTTTCTTGAGAGTAAAAATTAATTGCCATAAAAACTTCTTTTTGATTTTGTGAACGTTTTTTTCTTTTTACTAAAATTGTATTTGTCTCTGGTATATATTCATAATTTAAAAATAAATTATTAAATGCTGGATGAGCATATTCTTGGTCTTGGTTTGATAATACAGGTTCTATAAAAGAACTAACTTCTAATGTTTCATCTGTATTTCCCAAATTTTTTATTTCTAATCTTCGAATTTCTAACGAATCATTTGGACTAACTGTTATTTTTGTTTTTGTTTCTATATTTCCATCAATTCTTGTTATTTTTGTTTTGTCTGGTGCAAATGTAACACTGTATTTATCTGGTTTTTCAGTTATTTGACTATAACTATTTTTCCATATTTTTTTATTTTTTATATTCTTAATATAAAAACCTATTCCTTGCTCTATGTCAGATGTTGACTTATACCTATTTATTAAAATATCTTTATATTTGCTATATCCATTACCTTTTTCATCAACAACAATTGTATAATCTTTATTTGAAATTAAGTTATATTTCTCTGGTTCATTTCCTATTTTAGAAATATTTTTTTCAGAATAAAAATCATAATTATTATATTTAATTTTCTCTACTTTTTCTTTTTTCTCTTTTGTAATAATCACATTTTCTGGCATTCTTTCTTCTAATAATATATTTACAGCCTGCATTTCCGGATTTTTCATAAATCTTTTTTGTAAAATATTATCATTAAATAAATTATCAATTGCAAGCAATATAAGTGCTTGATGATGTGCCATAAAAGTTTTTACATTTTCATATTTTTTGTTTTTTGATATTCTGTTTGGAGTATAATCATTAGCCTCATAAAATCCATATTTGCTATACATTCCTTGACTTTCTAAAACTTTCAAATTATTTATTACTGTTTTTGGATCTTCTGTTATTGCCAAAACTGAGCCATATGAAGATACAACCATTTCATCTGCTAAACCTCTTTTTAAACCAAGCCATGGAATTCCAAAAGCCTTATATTGATAATTATTATTTAAATCTTTTAAATTAAATGCCGATTCAGAAATTCCCCAAGGAATTCCTAATTTTTTTGCATATTCTTTTTGGCTCATTATCATAAATTTACAAGATTCATCTAATAAACTTCCTGGATACTTTGGAATATTTATATTTGGCATCAAATACTCAAATGCTGTTCCTGACCAAGAAACCAAACCTTTGTATTTATTTAATACCGTTAATGTTCTACTTAAATTATACCAATTTTTGACATCTATATCTTTTTTTGCAATAGCAACTAAGCTTGCTTGTCTTGCTTCTGAAGCAAGTAAATCATAATATGAATCTACTAATTTGTTTTCTTCTACATCAAATCCTACTGAAAACAGATTATTTTTGTTATCAAATAATTTATTAAAATCTGTATTTTTTATTACTTCTTTTAATTGCAACTTCATACTAATAATTTTATCTTTTAATTCATCTTTTTCATTTTGAATATTTTCTAAAAATTGAAATACAACATATAAATATCCCACAAAATTTCCGCTATCTACCGATGAAACAAATCTGGGCATAAGTGGTTGCAAATTATCTAAATTATACCAATTATATAAATGGCCATTCCATTTTTGTAATCCATAAACTGTATTTATCATTTTTTCTAGAAGGTTAACTGTATCTTCTAAATTTTCAAATTTTAAATCATAGCTTGATATAACAGATAACATTCCAAGTCCAATATTTGTAGATGAAGTTCTCATTACAATTTTAGGTTTTCTATCTTCTTGATAATTATCTGGTGGTAAATAATTAGTATTTTCTACAATATTGTCTTTAAAAAATGCCCATGTTTTTTTTGCAATCTCTAGTATATACTCTTTTTCAGATTTATTAAGCAAATTTATTTTTTTGATTTCTTTTATCGGTTTACTTATATAATACATAACACTTGGAGCAATAATCCATAAAAGAGATAACACTATAATAACTATTTGTGATAATATTTCAAAATCTGTTATAACAACTATTCCCAATCCTATTAATCCAGCAATTATATTTGGCATCATTTGTAAATAATAATTTTTCAAATCATTTTTCAAATTTTTTTCTGCTTCCTCTGCTGTTACCCATTCTAATAAATGCTTTTTACTTATAAGCATTCTATACAAACTAGTTAATTCAGCATTACATGACATATACGCTTTATCTGGTAAAATAGATATTGATAAAACTGCTTTTATAAAGCTATTTTTTATTGTTGACTGTTTTTTTACAAATGTCTTATGACCAGTTTCACCATCTTTTCTAAATACTATTTTATTAACAAATTCCAAAACATATGGAATTATTAAAGATACAACTAATAAAAAAATAATTGGCCATATTTTTATTTTGTAAATTACTTTTATAACAATCATTATTAATATTGACAATAATATACTTGTATCTAATTTACTTCGTAATATATTATCTACAATTTTATATTTTGATAATATGTTTATTTTTTTGTTTTTTAACCAATTTAGTATTTGATAATCCCCTCTAATCCATCTATGAAGTCTTTTCTTAAAAGATAAATAATTAGTAGGATAACCATCCATTAATAATACATCTGAAACCATTCCACATCTTAAATATGAACCCTCTAATAAATCATGACTTAAAACAGTATTTTCTGGAATTTCATTTTTTAACACTTCAGAAAAAACTTTTAAATCATAAATTCCTTTTCCTGTAAAAATCCCTTCATCAAAATTATCTTGGTAAACATCAAAAGTAGCATTTACATATGAATCTGTTCCACCTAATCCTGAAAAAATTTTAGTAAAAGCACTTCTTCTTACTTCTAGTAGCCCTACTCCTACTCTAGGCTGCATTAAAGCATGACCATCTATTACAACATTTTTATTTTTATCAATTACTGGTTTGTTTAAAACATGAGCCATTGCTCCAATTAACTCTAACCCAGAATTTAAAACTAGGTCTGTATCACTATCTAATGTAATTATATATTTTATTTTCGGAATAGTTGATTTTGCGCATTCGTCTTTTTCTTTCTTTACTAAATAATTATTTGCTTCAACATCTTCAAAACTATTATACAAAAAAGGGCTTTTTATATTTCCAAGTAAATATTCATTAAATTGATTAATTGCGCCTCTTTTTCTCTCCCAGCCCAAATAACACCCTTCACATTCATTCCAAGTTCTTTTTCTATATACAAAATTAAACTTATTAAATCTGTTGTCTGGATATTTTTCATTTAATTTTTTTATTTCTAAAATTCCCGCTTCTATAATCTCTTCATCAAACTTTTCTTTTTCATTTTTTCCGCTTGTACAATCTCCTAATAATGTAAAATATAAATTATCACTTTTATTTGCAATATAATAAACTTCTAATTTTGAAAATAATTCTTGTACTTTTTCTTTGCTTTTAATAATTGTTGGAATTATTACCATTGTAGCATTATCTTCAGGAATTCCCAGTTTATAATCTAGTTTTGGTAAAATTTTAGGTTTAATTATTTTTCCCATAATATATTGAATTAACTGTACAACTATTGTTTGATTTGGAACTAATGTTCCTATGAATATAATTGCAGAAATTATAAAATTTGAAGAATAATTATACACATACATTCCACATAAAAAACTTATAATTATAGATAAAAAAATGACTCCAAAAATATAAATTTTTTCTTTAACTGCTGGATTTATATATTTTATATTTTTATTTAATAATTCTGACATTAATTTACTTTTACCTTTTGATATTAAATAATATCCTATATGTGATTTTTTTTCATCATTTTCATTTTCTGCTAATTCTAGGCATTTTTTTGCTATATACATCTCTGAGATTTTTGTCTTTTTAGCAATTTTTTCTATTTCTTGTCTATAATATGACCTAGTTTTATAATCCATTTTGCTATATACTCTGGCTGGATCTTTTTTCAAAATTTCTTCAACACCATTTATTTGTTCAAAGATTTCCAAAAAATTTACTCTTATTATTGTATTTATACTTGTAATAGAATTTCCCATAGAAACCTTTTTTACTGCTATATCAAAATGTTCTTTTTGAATAACTTCTGAAACACTCAATCCCATTTTATCAACTTGTTCTTCTAAAATATTTAAAAAAGCATATGCTTGTCTGCCATACTGTTTAAGCCTATAAGACATATACTCAATAAATGGATATTTCATTTCTCTATATGAATAATCTCTTGTTAATGATATATTTTTAAATTTTAAATCTTCTTTATTTTCTACTAACCTTTCTATTATGTTTTCTACTTTATATTTTTGTATTTGAGAAGAATATACTTTTTCACATATAACTCGAATATTTTCTATTAAAGCTATCTGTAAAAAAATTCCTATATTCCATATTTCATCCATACTCAAGTTTTTCTTTGATTGATAGCTTTCTAATAAACTACTTAAATTATTTCTGTCAATAACTCCGTCTGTATATGCAACAATTTCGCTAGCTAATACATATATTCTAGCAAATCCTTTATACGTACCATTTTCTAATCCAATAAGACCTGTATATTTTTTTAAAGGCATATCTTTTATTATTGTCTTAACAGTTTTTTCTATAATATAATAATTGTCCAATATCCATTCTCCTGCTGGATGAACTGGAATTCCAAGTTTTATATGTTCTGTTAAGGTATTATAAACATTTGTTATATATTCAAAATTGTCTTTTACTCTTGGTATTGGATATGTGTTTTTATCTGATTTATTTTTTAAAATATTATCTGATGCTAATTTTGCCAAATAATTTTCAAGTTGATATTTGTCTAATACAACACCTTTTATACTTAATATTTTATAATCTCCCAAATTTGCCACCTCTTGCGATTTTTGTATTTATTTTTTAGAAATATTTTCTCCAAATTTGGGATTTTTTATGCATTTTAATTTTTGTTTAAAAAATTTTGAAATGGAGAATGTTTCTGTTTTTCAAATAAAAAAATAGGGAAATATATCCCTATTTCTATTTTTTTTGTTTTAATTGTTACTAGACGAATTTCCACGTTCTTCTCTATTTCTTCCTCTCATTTCTTCTTCTGTTTCCTCTAATTCTTTATCATATTGTTCATATAATTCTTTAATCTCATCTATTGTAATTGTTTCCTGAGCTTTTATATCATTTATAACTTTATTTCTGATATCTGAATTTCTTTTATAATGTTCTTCAACCCATTTTATAGCCTGTGTTTCAGTTAAATCTTCACCATTTTGTAATTCCTGACTCTTAGTTGGATTTTGTGAAGTTGACACTTCTCTTGCATTTTCAATACCATCTCCATCTATGTCTCCTTGCATTTCGTTAACTTCTAAATCTTTTGATTTTGTGTCATCAATAGCTAATGTAGGCCCACCAGCAATCTTTTTTATTGTTCCAGAATTTGTAACATATTCTCTTCCATCTCTTCCTCTTCTTTGCACTGCTTTTTCACCATAATCTAAACTTTTAACTTCTTCTATTTCTCCTGTTTGAGAATTTTTCCCATAAAATGTTAAATTATCTCTATCTTCTTCTACTGCTGTAAGATTAGTATATCCAGGAACACTATTACTCATATTTGGTTTTAGTGGAGTTATTTTAGTAATATTTTTACCTTTTATATCTTTTTTCTCGATATTATTTTTATTATTTTTTTTCTTTTCTTCCTCTTTATTTTTATCATCATTGTTCTGCTCATTTGTTGCAATTCCATCTACATTTTCAAGTTTTTGCTCTTTATCTTTTTCATTGTTTTTTGCAGCTCTCTGTTGTTCATTCAATTTTCCAATAACATCATATTTTATTTCAGCATCATCAAATCCTAAAGATTCGTACATTTTATCACTTTTAAATTTACCATATAATTTCTCCATACGTGCTCTTAATTCTTTCTTAAAACTTGAATCAAATTTAAAAGTTTTATCTCCCTTAACAATTCCTATTCTTTTTTCTTCATCGTTTTCATCTTTTTTTATAACTTCAAATTCAGGTCCTTCTTTGGTTACTCCAATAACTCGAACTGTTACATCTTTGTCTTTATAAATAGGAGTTTTGTCACTTCTTACTAAAACAAAATCTTCTATTATTTTTTCATTTCTAGTATCTCTTTCAGCCATAAAATCACCTCTTTAATTTAATTCAAATACCTCAAGTAATAAAGCCATTCTAACCCACATTCCATTATGTGCTTGTTTAAAATACATTGCTCTTTTATCATCATCAATGTCAGTTGCAATTTCATCAACCCTAGGTAAAGGATGTAGTACTAATGTATTCTCAGAAAACCTGTCTAAAACTTCTTTATTAATTATAAATTCTTCTTTACCTAAATCTTCGTCACTTCTTTCTGCTTGTATTCTTGTGTGATACATAACATCAACATCTTTTGGAATTTCTGAAAATGAATTACACTTAAAATATTTATTACCACTATCTTCTATTATTTTAACATATTTTTCAGGTAATGCCAAGTTTTCTTTAGATAATCCATAAAATTCTATATTTTCGTATCTTCCAAATAATTTAATTAATGAATGAATTGTTCTTCCATTTATTAAATCACCTAATATTGCGATTTTTAAATTATCTAATCTTCCTTTTTCCCTTCTAATAGTATATGCATCTAATAGGCTTTGTGTAGGATGTTCTCCTTTTCCACTTCCTGCATTTATTACTGGAACTGTTGCAACTTTAGCAGCTCTTTCTGCTGCATCATTAAATGAATGTCTCATTATAATGGCATCTGTATATCCTGTTACAACTTTAATTGTATCTTCCAAAGTTTCACCTTTTGTTGATGATGAATTAGTTTTCCCATTTTCTGTTGAAACCAATCTTCCTCCTAATCGAACAACTGCTGTTTCAAATGATAATCTTGTACGTGTACTTGGCTCAAAAAAAAGAGTAGTAACAACCTTTCCATTTAAAGCATTCATATACTTTTCTGGATTGGTTCTTACTACATCTGCTAAATCAAATAATTTTTTTAAATCTTCTTTTGTGAATTGATCACAGCTTATTACATTTTTCATTATATAATATCCTCCTGTTTTGTCTTTCGACATTTTGTGACATTATATAAATAAAGTTAATTCCTGTCAATAGTAGTTAGCCGAAAAAAGTTTAGAATTCATATTTAAAGAAAATATATTAACAATGGAGCACGAGACGCGCAGTTGGCGAGGTTTGTTAAAAGAAGTAAAAGAAATAATTGATAAAAAAACAATATTCAAATCCAAATTTTCTTTTACCTTTTAGCAAAGCCAAGCCAGCAAGTCTGCGGAATGTTAATATATTTTCTTTAACTATGAATTATAAACTTTTTTCGGCTCTACAATACTTCGAATTTTTAACATATTATATTTCTGCTAACTTGCTCTTTTGTTACTACTTTTCCAAATTTCCATTGATTTACAAATTTCTGTACCTCCATTAAAAAAATTGGTGCCAAGGAAATCCCTGCTGTGTAAATCCATTGTGTGGTATTTAAATTAGTTAGTTTGAATACTTCTGCAAATTGTGGAACTATCACTACTATTGTCTGTAAAAATGCTCCACCTAGAAATGCTAATACTAAGTATTTGTTTTGAAATAATCCTACTTTAAAGATAGATTCGTCACTTCTAATGTTAAAGCTGTGTATCAGTTCTGATAATCCTAATGAAACAAATGCCATAGTTCTTCCAATTTCTATGCCATATAGACTTGTTCCTGTTGTAAATGCGAATAAATTTAAGATTCCTATCATTGCTCCTTCAACAATAATTCGTTCCCACAATCCATCAGCAAATATGCTTTTCTTTGGGTTTCTTGGTTTATCTGTCATTATGTTTTTGTCTGGATTTTCTAATCCAAGTGCTATTGCTGGCAAAGAATCTGTTATTAAATTAATCCATAATAACTGAATTGCAAGTAATGGTGATTTCATACCAATTAATAAACCTAAAAATATTGTAACAATTTCTCCAACATTTGTAGCAATTAAGAAATGTATTGCTTTTTTTATATTGCTAAAAATTGTTCTTCCATATTTTACTGCTTCAACTATTGTTACAAAATTATCATCAGTAAGTACCATATCTGCAGCATTTTTGGCAACATCAGTTCCATTTAACCCCATTGCTATTCCTATATCTGCATTTTTTAATGCTGGTGCATCATTTACGCCATCACCTGTCATTGCAACAACTGCACCTGTTCCTTGGAATGCTTTTACAATTTCAACCTTATGTTCAGGAGTTACTCGTGCAAATACAGAATACTTCATTATATTTCTTTTAAATTCTGCTTTTGGAAGCCTGTCTAATTCTGCTCCTGTTATAGATAAATCTCCATTTTTCAATATTCCTAGCTCTGTTGCAATTGCATTTGCAGTTGTAATGTGATCTCCTGTAATCATTACTGTTTTTATTCCCGCTTTACGACATGTGCTTATTGCCTCTTTCACACCTTCTCTTGGTGGATCAATCATTCCTATTAATCCTGTAAAAATTAAATCATTTTCGATATTGCTACTTTCTATTTTACTTGGCAAAATATCTACATCTTTGTAGCCTACCGCTATTACTCTTAATGCTTTTTTAGCCATATTTTCATTTTGCTGTTCTATAAGATTTATAATTGACATTCCAAGACTAGAAATCTGATTATTTGAGTAATATTTACTACATCTTTTTATTAAAACATCTGGTGCTCCTTTAGTAACAATTCTATATTTGTTTCCTATTTTATGTATTGTTGTCATCATTTTTCTTGATGAATCAAATGGAATATCATTTATTCTTTCAAACTGATTATATAAACCTTTCTTAGTTTTTCCTAATTTATAACATTCTTCTACTATTGCTATTTCAGTTGGATCACCTGAAATATTTACTTTTCCATCATCATACGAAACTTCAACATCTGTACACATTGTTGCAAGTTCTATTGCTAAATTTGAATTGTGAACTAAATATGCATTTTCATTATTTAAATTCATTCCACTTGATAAATTTGGAGTAAGAACTTGAACAACCTGCATTTTATTTTGAGTTAGGGTTCCTGTTTTATCTGAACAAATTACACTACTACTTCCCAATGTTTCAACAGCTGGTAATTTTCTTATTATACTATTTTTCTTTGCCATTTTTGTCACACCTATTGAAAGAACTATTGTAACAATTGCAGGTAATCCTTCTGGAATTGCTGCAACTGCTAATCCAACTGATGTCATAAACATTTCTATAGGAGGGATTTTTTTTATTATACCTATGCAAAAAATAAATGCACATATTCCTAAACATGCTAATCCTAAAGTCTTTCCTACCTCTCCTAGTTTCCTTTGAATTGGAGTTTCTGGGGCTTCATTTGTTATTATCATTTTTGCAATTCTACCAACTTTAGTATTCATTCCTGTTTCTGTTACAACACCTTCTCCATGACCATTTACAATAATAGTTGTTGCGAAGACCATATTTAGGCAATCACCTATTCCAGTTTTTTCTTTTAGGACTAATGATGCATTTTTTTCAACAGGAACAGTTTCACCTGTTAAACTGGATTCTTCAGCTTTTAAATTAAAACTATTTATTAATCTACAATCAGCTGGGACAAAATTTCCAGCTTCTAAAATTACAATATCTCCTGGAACTAATTCATTACTATTAATTTGTCTAATTCGTCCCTCTCTTCTTACTTTAACAACTGGCGCAGTCATTTTTTTAAGTGCTTCAAGAGATTTTTCAGCCTTTGCTTCTTGAATTATTCCCATAATAGCATTAAAAATAACAATAGCTATAATTATAATAGAATCTAAATAATCATTAGATCCCTGCATTTTTTCAATTATAGCAGAAACTATCGAGGCAATAATCAAAATAATAATCATAAAATCATTAAATTGTTTTAAAAATTTTATTATAAGACTCTCCCTTGGCTTGTCCTCTAATTTATTTTCACCATATTCACTAAATCGTTTTATTACTTCTTCATTTGTGAGGCCATATTGATAATTAGTTTTTAATTTTTGCTTTACCTCACTTAAATTTAATGATTGCCACATAACCAATCCTCCTTTATGTATAAATATATTAATATATATGCATAATTAAATTGATTTATGACATACCTAGAATTTTAAAGTATTTTTAATGTAAAAAATCTTCGATTTAAAATATCGAAGATTTTTCTAAAACTATCTTAATTATTAAATATTTTTTATTTCTCTTTTCTTAAATGAAATATAACTTATTACCATCATAATACCCCAATAAGCTACACAAACACCTATTGCAAATTTAAAATTTGTAAACTCATAACTTGGTAATCTTCCAAATAAATATTCTGTAAAATCCCAATTTAATGTTGGTGATATAGCTACTTGTTTTATTGAACGGCTTATTGCCAATTGATTAATAATTGAACCTGCTGCTGACCCCATAATTGGTAATACAATAGAAATTACTGAATTTCCAAATAAACTGCTTAATGTAAATGCTAATGTACCTAATAATATATACATAGGCAAGTTGCACAAAGCTAGTAATCCTACATAAGCAAAAACATTATATGTAACAATTGAATTTGTATTGAAATTATATTCAACTACTGGAATTGATAAAGAATCAAATCCAAACATAAGTCCACCAATTAATGTTTGCATTAATACTGCTGTTACAAATATAAAAACTATCATTAATAATGAAACTATATATTTTGATAGTAATATTTTTCCTCTAGTATATGGCTTTACTAACAACATTTTAATAGTACCTTTTTCTAATTCTGAACTTATCATTCCTCCTAAAATCATTGCAACAAACACTATTAAGAATAATGAATATTCAGTAAACATGTTAAGTAAAACTCCTCTTGCTGTTCCATTATTATTTATATCTTTTTTATTGTCTAATATATATTTCGCCTTTTCTACTTGCTGTATGTCTTGCTGTTTTTCAACCTTTTCTCTGTAACTCATATTAGGCTCATCATAACTATAATCCATTCCAATTGAATTAATTATTGTATCTAACGCATTATTTAAATAATCATTGCCATATGGAATATTTTTTTCAATTCTCATATTATAAAAACCTAATTTTGTTTCTAAATTTTTTATTTCACCATCTAAAGATTTTATTTCTGATGAATCTTTTGGTAACTGACTTTTCTCTTCTTTTAATTCAGTAATTTGATTTTTTATTACATTCATTTCTTCATTTACATACTGTTTCCAATCACTTACATTTAAACTTTCAATTTTTTTGTTTAAAACGTTTTCTGGATTTTCAGCAAATGCTGCTTTATCAGTTGGTGTACCATATTTATATACATTGCATTCATATAAATAATTATAAAAATCTCTTTTTATAATATATGCTTGCCATGAATTTTTGTCATATTTTTTATACAAATCATAATAATCAACATCTGTTTTGGTATTTATATAATAATTTCTATTTTCACTGTTAAGATTTGTATCTATGTCTTTAATATTCTCTCTTGCTTCAGAAATATAAGTATCATCTAATCTATATTCTTCACTAATTACATCTGAATACATATATCTATATATACAATTTGTAAGTATCATAAATAAAAACATTACAATTAAAATAATATAAACACTTTTTTTTCTAAAGATTTTTATTAATTCGTTTTTTATTAAATTACCCAATTATATTACCTCCTGTCTTTTTCAAGAAAGCATCTTCTAATGATATTTTTTCTTCTTTAAATTCATATACCTTAATGTTATCTTCTATTAATTTTTCAATAAAATCAGGTACTTCTTCTTTTGAAATTGTCACTCTAAACTTAGATTTATCCACAATTTCAATTTCTTCCTTATAATCTTTTATATTATCTATATTATCAATTTCTACTTCATAAACATTTCTTTCATCACCTGTCTCAGATTTCAAGGCTTCCATTGATGCAGTTTCAATTATTTTACCATTTTTGATAATACATACTTTAGTACAAAAGCTTTCAAGTTCTGATAGATTGTGGCTTGAAATAAATATAGCCATATTTTCCTCTTTAGCTAATTTCACTAAAAATTCTCTTAAATCTTTTATTCCCTCTGGATCTAATCCATTTGTTGGTTCATCTAATATAAGTAAATTAGGTTTATTTAATATAGCCTGTGCTATTCCCAATCTTTGTCTCATTCCTAACGAATATTTTGAAACTTTATCTTTAATTCTATTTTCTAACCCAACTAGTTTTACAACTTCATCAATTCTTTTATTATCAACATTTTTATACATATTAGCAACTAATTCTAAGTTTTTTCTTCCTGATAAATACATATAGAAATCTGGATTTTCAACTATTGCTCCAACTCTTTCAATAGCTTTTACGAAATCTTTTTGTACATCAAATCCATTGATTTCAACCTTTCCACTTGTTATACTCTGAAGACCTAAAACTAACTTAATTGTTGTAGTTTTACCTGCACCATTTGGCCCAATAAATCCTAATATTTCACCAGCATTTAGTTCAAATGATACATTATCTAAAATTTGTTTTTTCTTAATTACTTTATTAAGTTTTTCGCATTTTAAAATTGTGTTACTCATAAAAAAACTCCTCTCTACCTTATATTATCCTTTTGCAAGTTAATGATGGTACTATTACTGCTAAAATAACAGCTATTACCACAGAAAAACAAACTGAGAAACGAACTACTTCTTTTTTCCAACCTTCGTCTCCGTAGTTTCTACGATGAAGTACTCTTGAAATAAAAACAACTAATCCTTCACCAATTATAAGTCCAGCAAACACACACCAATTTTCTTTTTTTACTATACTATTTAACATTAATGCTATTAATGCTAAGTTCAAAAATGATAAGCCTGCCAAATCACCTTTGCGTCTTATTTCTAGTTCCATTTCATCTAGTTCTTTAAATATTTTCATTATTCTTCCTCCTCGTAAATAAAAACATCTTCAATAATTTTTTCATAATGATTTGCAATTTTAAACGCCAAGATTATTGATGGATTATATTTACCTTTTTCAATAGAAATAATAGTCTGTCTTGATACTCCAACAGCTTTTGCTAACTCCTCCTGTTTTTCATTTTTTAATTTTCTAAAATATTCAACTTTATTTTTCATCCTATCATCCCCCTTTTGGATGTAAAACTAAATTAAATTAATTTTAGTATATTATATATCTCACCAGTAAACATGTCAAACTAATTTTACACAGCAATCAACTCTATAATTAACATACGGCTTGTTTTAGAATATTTAATATGATATAATTTACATATTAAATAATAGGAGTAATTTTATGAAAAATTTTAAAATATTAATTATACCTTTTTTTATATTTGCTATTTTTTTAATTATTGGTTTTATAATTTATCAAAATAAAGCCATTATTTCAGAATACTTAAGTAATGAACCTGTAGTAGAAAATAAAATTTCACTAAAAGCAAAAGAAATTCATGATTATATGCGAGAAAATAATTATGGGTATTGCACCTATGATAATAGATGCAATCACGAAGGTTCTTGTGGATTAAATGCAACTTTTGAACTTTCAAAAAACAATTATCATAATACTTGCTGTGCAACATATGTATCTTGGGTTCTTCAAGAAACTGGATATCTAACAAAACAAGAACATATTGATAATTATTTAAATGGTGCAAACAATTTAATTAATTATTTAACCAAAAAGGGTTGGAAGGAAATTGATAAAAAAGATATTAAACCAGGAGATATATTATGTTACAATGGACATATTGCAATTTACGGTGGTCGTGGAAAGCAATATGACGCAGGAAATAAAAATATGCTTGAAACTGAAGCACCATGTAGGTTATCTTGGGGCATGAATACAAAAAAAGTTTTGAGAGCTCCTGATTTGTAAAATAAAACTATGCTATATAAAAAAAGCAGATAAAAATATCTGCTTTTTTATTTTTAATTATTTTACGCCATCTTTATAGATAACAACTTACTAATACCATTTTCCTCCATAGTAACACCATAAACAGTATCTGCGGCTTCCATAGTTCCTTTTCTGTGAGTAATAACAAGGAACTGTGTTTCATCACTAAATTTTTTCAAGTAATCAGCATATCTGTAAACATTTACATCATCTAATGCTGCTTCAATTTCATCTAATATACAGAATGGAGCTGGATTGATTTTTAGTATTGCAAATAATAGAGCAATTGCTGTAAACGCCTTCTCACCACCTGATAAAAGCATCATATTTTGAAGTTTTTTACCAGTAGGTTGAACTCTAATATCTATACCACACTCTAGGATGTTTTCTTCGTCCTCTAAAACAAGCTCTGCCTTTCCTCCTCCAAATAATTCTTGGAATACCTCGTTAAAGTTTTTGTTAATTAAAGCAAATTTTTCAGCAAATTGTACTTTCATTGTTTTAGTCATTTCTGTTATAACACTTCTTAATTTTGCCTGAGTATTTTCTAAATCTAAACGTTGCTCACTCATAAAATCATATCTCTCTTTAGCTTTTTTATACTCTTCAATTGAATCAATATTAATACTTCCCAAATCACGAATTTTGTTACGTAATTTATTAACTTCTTTTTGTGTTGCTTGTATATTTGCTGGCTTTTCATAGTTTTCACAATTGTTTGGAGTCATTTCATATTCTTCCCACAAACTATCAACAACCTGTTTTAAATCTTGCTCAAATTTTGTTTTCTTTACATCAATTTTAACTAATTGTTCTTTTAAATCTTCAATAACTGAGAATTGATCTGTAATTTCTTTTTCAGTTTTTTCTAATTTACTATTATTTTCAATTCTTGAAGCCTTTAATTCTTCTACTTTTCCTGTACTATTTGCAACTTCTGATTTTATAGAATCTATTTCATTATTGAAATTAATAATATTTTGTTCTAGTTCTTTATTTTCATTAGAAATTTCTTCAATTTGTTTTTGTTTGTTTTCTATACTTACATTATTATTTGTAATATCAAGCTCAATTCTTTCAACCATCTCATCAATAGATGTTCCACTTTCATCAAATGATGATACAGAAATTCTAAGGTTTGTAATATCAAAATTCAAATCATCTATATATTTTTGATTATCTTTATTTAATAATGCAAATTGTTCAATAACTGAATTTAGCTCACTATTTTCTTTATCTATTTTTTCTATTTCAGCAAATTTTTCTTCTTTTTCTTTTAATAATTCTGTTTTTTGATGTTTTATGTTTTCACTTTCTTGTTTTAGTTTTTCAAGTCTAGCAGCAACTTTATCAATTGCTTCTTCAATTGATAATATTTTTTGTTTTTCTGTTGCATATACAATATTAATTTCATTTAACTTGTTATCTAATTCTTCTGATTTCTCTATAACACTTGAAATAGAATTTTCATATTTTTCTTTATTAGCCATAACATCTTCTAGTTTTGATTTTAAACTTTTAATTTCTTTTTCAAGTTTTTCAATTTCATTACTTCTTCCTAGTATATTAACAGTTTTTGTTGCTACTGACCCACCAGTAATAGCTCCTGAATTATTAATGATATCACCTTTTAATGTAACAATTCTAAATCCATAATTATTAGCTTTTGCCATTTGAATTCCTGTATCCATGTCAGTTACTACTACAGTTCTACCTAATAAATTACTTACAATTTGCTCATATTTTTTATTACATTTTACTAATTCAGATGCAATTCCAATATAACCATCAAAATTACATTTTATTCTATCTAATTTATTTCCTTTGACTGATGAAATTGGTAAAAATGAGGCTCTTCCTAAATTATTGCTACGTAAATGTTCAACTAGTTTTTTCGCTGTTTGCTCATTATCTGTAACAATATTTTGAAGTACACCACCCAATGCCATTTCAATAGCTGTTTGATATTTATTATCAACAGAAATCAAATTAGCTAAAACCCCTTCAACACCTGCTTTAAGTGATGTGTTTTTTTCGCAATCTAGCAAAAGTGATTTTACACTTTTTGTGTATCCTTCTTTCTCTTTTTCTGTTTCTAACAAAAATTTGTATCTTGAATCTTTCATTCGAATATCATAAGATATTTTATTAATTTCATCTTCATACTCTTTAATTTTGTTAGTAACTTCAGCCTTTTCATTAGCAATTTTTTCAATTTCTGCAACAACCCTATTTTTTTGTCCTTCAATGTCAAAATAACCTTTTGATATTTCTTGTTTGTCACTTCTTGCACCATCTAACTCAGAAATTGTTTCTGCAATTTCTGTTTTTAATGTTTTTTCTCTTTTCTCGTAATTTTCAAAATTAGCTTCTAATGTACTAATTTCATTACCAATTTCATATTTATTATCAGTATTTTTTTCTACTTTTTGTTTTTGTTCTTCTATTTCTAATTCTTTGGATGATAGTTTTTCAGTTAATTTAGCAAGTTCATCTTCTTTTTCTTTTAATTCATTTTCAAATTTTTCCTTATTCGAAAAAATATTATTTTTCTTTTCTATTTTTTGATTTTTCTCTTCTTCTAATTCTGTAATTCTTGCTTTTACTTCATCAATTTCATTTTTTAATCTTTCATCATTTGCTTTATTGTTCGAAATTCTTTCATTAGCAATTCCTATTTCCGTATTCAATTTTTCAATTTTATTAGTACTTTCAAAACTTAAATTTTGAACACTTTCAATTTCTGCTGTAATTCTATCAATTTCTGCTTTCAAATCTTCTTTTATTTTTTGCTTACTTTCAAGTTTTCTTGTCTCATCATCTCTTTGAGAAGCCATTATATCTTCATCTTTAATTATTTGTTCTAATTTTTCTTTATAATTATCAATATTATATAAAAATAATCCTACTTCAATATTTTTTAGTTCTTCTCTTAAATCTAAAAACTGTCTTGCTTTTTCAGATTGAATTCTCAAAGGATCTAAATTAGCTTCTATTTCAGATAAAATATCATTTATTCTCAATAAATTAAGTTTTGTTTGCTCTAATTTTTTCTCGGATTCACCTTTTCTTACTCTATATTTTACAATACCTGCTGCCTCTTCGAAAATATGTCTCCTATCCTCAGATTTATTACTTAAAATTTCATCAATTTTACCTTGTCCAATTATAGAATAACCATCTTTTCCAATCCCTGTATCCATAAATAACTCTGTTATATCTTTTAATCTACATGGTACTTTATTTATAAAATATCCACTTTCACCGCTTCTATATATTTTTCTTGTTACAGTTACTTCATTATACTCTATTGGAAGAGCACCATCTGAATTATCAATAACAATTGAGGCTTCAGCAAATCCTAATGACTTTCTATTTTGTGTACCATTAAAAATAATATCTTCAGATTTAGCACCTCTTAAAGACTTCATACTTTGTTCACCAAGTACCCATCTTATACTGTCAGAAATATTACTTTTACCAGATCCGTTTGGTCCTATAACTGAAGTAATTCCTTCTTTAAATTCTAACACTGTTTTATCAGCAAATGATTTAAACCCTTGTAATTCTAATCTTTTTAAGTACATTTTTTTCACCTTTCGTTCGTAAAAAACTGGAATTATCCTCTAAAAATTTTAACAATTTTTAATTCCAATTTTCCAAAATTTATAGGTTAATAATATATCAAAATTTGTTGAAAATCAAGATATTTTAATAATAAATATAAGCAATAAAAAAAAGGAAAACAATTAATATAATTAATTGTTTCCTTTTTTTATAAGTTCATTTGAATAAGCTTTTATAATTTTTAATCAAATATAAAGAGGTCATAGTGTAATGCATAGCTTGTCCGCCATATCATTAATTCTTGCTATAACTTATATATAATCATAAAAATACTTATCTTAACCATAATTTTTTATACTCTTTCTTTTATTGTTTTATGTCAGTGAGGTATAGAGAAATATGGCTTACTGCCATACTTTCTTTTTTGAAATTTCTAAAAAACAAAATATGGCAATGAACTTAAAGTATCATCAGTCCTTGTCCGAACGATTAACTTGCCAATATTATATCACAAGCTTGAAATTATGTCAAGTTTTAATCTGTATTCATAATTTTGACATTATTATAAAAAGTTGTGCAATTTCAACAAGAAATTGCACAACTTTCATTCTGTCTGATCAGATAAGCAGTCCATGAATGCATTGATTGCACTATCATTTGGAAATATAATTTCACTTTCTACAACAACAGCATATCCGCTTTCAGTATATGTTTCATTTTGGCACGGAACTCCCTGAAATTGTTCTGCTATCTGAATCAGTTCAACCATTCTTTTAAGTATAAATGGTATTGCTACGTTTGCTTCTGCTTCTGCTTTCAGTTTTAATATGTTCATAAATTCCCGTTTAGATGACCAAATAATCGCAAAAAACATTATGTAGCCTCCTTTGCAATGTAATTGTTTATATTTTACCATATTTTTGCTTAAATATCAACAATTTCGCTTAAAATATCAATACTACTTGTTAATTCAAATATATCATCTTTATTTAAATTATCATAATAATCATTTAAACTTAAATTATCGCTTATTTTTTTAATTGATAATAATGGTATTTTCTTTAAATCACATATTAATGAAAGTGAATGTAACTCCATATCAAAAGCTACATGTTCATTAATTTCTGTGTATGTAACAAAACTTTCTGCTGAATAACATTCCACAGTTTCTATTCTTTCATCTTTTAATAGTACTAGTTCTTGACTTCCACCGTGAGACATTATATATTTTTCTTCACCAGGAATATCCCATTCATAATTATAAGCTCTTGAAATATTTACCCATTTTCCAATTTGTATATCTGTCGAACCTGCATAACCAATATTAATTACCAAATCTGGTTCACCATATTGGCACAAATATTTTGTCAAACTAATTGCAGTATATTGTTTTCCAATCATACTAATTAGCAGCCTTTTACTTCCATCTTCACTTTCATATAAATTTTCATCATAGTCTGTTTTATAAAGTTTTGAATTAACTTTTTTCATTTTTAGTTTTTTTGCAATCTGTTCTCCCTCTTTTTTCATTGCACAAACAAATAAAATATTTTTCATATTATTTCTCCAATCTAAATTTTTTTCAAATTATATCACAAATCTATAAAATTTAAAACTATAAATAATAATAAAACCGATATAATATGTATATTTCGAACTTTTTACCAATATATTTTAAAAAATCATAAAGGAGATTTTTAAATTGAATCTTTTAAAAAAATTTATAATAAATGGATTGGTAATAACAATAACCTCACTTATTTTGAGATGTGTTGGATTGTTTTTTAATTCTTATATTTCGCAAAAAATTGGTGCTGAAGCACTTGGATTATATGGTTTAATAATGTCCATTTATGGATTTGCAATAACAATTGCTTTATCCGGAATTAACTTAGCAACAACAAAAATTGTAGCTGAAGAGATTGCACTTGGAAATACTGGAAATATAAAAAAGGTAGTTACTAAATGTTTAACTTTTAGTTTATTATTCAGTTCCTTTGGTACTTTACTGCTAATAATATTTGCTCCATATATTTGTAAAATATGGTTACATAGTAAAATATCAACTTTGCCATTTTATATAATATCGATTTCTCTTCCATTTATATCCATGTCTTCCTGTATAAATGGATATTTTTCTGCTGTACGTAACACCATAAAACCAGCTTCTGATCAAATATTTGAACAATTGTTAAAAGTTATGCTTATCTTTCTGCTATTAAATTATTTTATGCCATGTGGATTAGAATATATTTGTATTTCACTAATTCTTGGAAATATAATCTCTGAAATATTATCATTTATATATCTATACATACTATATAAATTAGATATAAAAAAATATATTGTATATGATAAAATCAAATTATTTTTTGAAAAAAAAATTTTAAAAATTGCAATTCCAGTTGGATTAACATCATTTATTCGTTCAGGCCTATCTACCCTAAAACAGATTTTAATTCCAATTGGATTCGAAAAAAATGGAAACACTTGTGAACAAGCTCTTGCCAATTATGGTCTAATTTCTGGAATGGCAATGCCTTTAATATTGTTTCCAAATACCATTGTTTTAGCTTTTAGCAATCTATTAATTCCAGAATTCGCAGAATTTAGTGCTAGATCAGAAAACTCCAGAATGAAAAAAATAGCAAGAAAAACATTAAAATATACTTTAATATTTTCAATTTCAATATCAATCTTTTTATTTATATTTTCTGAACCTATTAGTCAGCTTATATATAAATCTTCAAATGTAGTTATATATATAAAATTCCTATCCCCTTTAATTCCTATAATGTATATAGACAACGTAGTTGATGCTATTTTAAAAGGTCTTGATAAACAAGTTACAGTTTTAAAGATTAATATTTTAGACTTAATTTCTAGTATTTGTCTAATATTTATTCTAATTCCATATTGGGGCATTTCAGGTTATATATTTATAATTTATTTTAGTGAAATTCTTAATTTCAGTTTTAGTTTTTTCAGTTTGAAAAAAACATTAAATTGAACTGGGTAGATTTCATTTTTGCTTGACTTTTAGCACTACTTACTATAAAATATTTTTAATATAAAAACTCTAATGAAAAGATGGTGAAATATGAGTTCAAACAACAGAAAAAAGAATATAAAAAAATCAAATTTAAGAGATAAAGACCCTTTTGGAAAATATAATAAGCATAAAAGAGTATTTGCTTTAACTGCATTATTAACATTTTTAATGTCAAGCTTGATATTTAGAATTGGTTGGTTACAATTTGTTCAAGGTTCGACTTTAAAAGAAGCAGCAACAAAGCAACAAACAACAAGCAGAATTATAAGTCCAAATAGAGGATCTATATATGATTCAAAAGGAAAACCTTTAGCTATTAGTGCAAATGTTGATACTGTTACAATAAATCCTCAAAAATTTATTGTTGAAGATTCTCAAGAAAAAACTGCTGAACTTCAAGAAAAAATTGCTAAAGCATTTTCTGAAATTTTTGAATTAGATTATGATGAAGTATATAGCAAAGTAACAAGTAATAGTGCTGTTCAAACCATTGTAAAAAAAGTTGAAGAAGATAAAATAAACAAATTAAAAGATTGGATGGAAACAAACAAAATTTATTCTGGTATTAATATAGATACAGACACAAAAAGATATTACTATTACAGCAATCTTGCCTCTAATTTAATAGGTTTTTGTGGGGATGATAATCAGGGGCTTGCAGGACTTGAATATTATTGGAATTCTGTACTTACAGGAACTCCTGGCAAAATTACAACTGCCCAAGATGCAGCACAAGATATAATTTCAAATGATGACGAAAATTATATTCCAGCGCAAAACGGAAGTAATATTACTTTAACAATTGACTATAATATTCAATCTATCGCTGAAAAATATTTAAAACAAGCTGTTGCAGAAAATAACTGTGGACGTGGTGGAAACATTATTGTTATGGAACCTAGTACTGGAGATATCTTAGCTATGGCATCTTATCCTGACTATAATTTAAATTCTCCATTCACTCCTAATGAAAGTTTATCAGCAAAATGGAATTCTCTTTCAGCCACTTCAAAAAGTTCTGCATTACAAAGCATGTGGAGAAATCCAGCTGTTTCGAATACTTACGAACCAGGTTCAGTATTTAAGGTATTAGTATCTGCTATCGCATTAGAAGAAAATCTTGTTGAAACAGATACACCAGGTGTTTTCTCATGTAGAGGTTTCCAAGATATATACGGAACAAAAATCAACTGTGCAAAAACATCAGGTCATGGATATCAATCTTTAAGAGAAGCTCTTGAACATTCATGTAACCCTGCATTTATGCAACTAGGTTCTAAAATAGGAAAAGAAACTTTATATAAGTATTTTGATGCATTTGGACTATTTTCAAAAACTGGAATTGCAACTGCTGGAGAAGCTGTTGGAACTTTCCACAATATAGATAATGTTGGACCTGTTGAACTTGCAACAATTTCATTTGGTCAAAGATTCACAATTACTCCTTTACAAATGATTACATCTGTATCTGCTATTGCAAATGATGGTGTTTTAATGCAACCACGAATTGTAAAAGAAATTGAAAATACAGATACAGGAACTATTACAACTGTTGCTCCAAAATCAATTAGGCAAGTTGTTTCAGCTGAAACTGCAGAACAAGTTAGAAGTATGATGGAATCAGTTGTTGTAGAAGGTGGAGGTAGATATGGACAAGTTGCTGGGTATAATATCGGAGGAAAAACAGGTACCTCTGAACCATCTCCAGGAAAAGAAGAAGAAGGTTATGTTGCTTCTTTCCTTGCAATTGCACCAGTAGAAAACACAAAAGTTTCTGTATTATTAACACTTTATGACCCAGATGAAAGTAATAACTATGGAGGTCAAATTGCTGCACCAGTTGTTGCTCAAGTATTATCTGAAGTTTTACCATATTTAGAAATCCCATCAAATGATACAAAAATAACAACAACACCAACAGATTCTTATAATAGTTTACAAACATCATCTTTACCTAATGTACAAAACAAAACAATAAGCCAAGCTAAAAAAATCCTTGAAGATGCAGGATTTAAATGTGATACATCAAGCCCTTCTGATTCTGTTGTTTCAGAACAAGTTCCAAAATCTGGTACTGCACTATTAAAAGGAGCTGTTGTCAAGTTATATTCTAGCTCAAATACTGACAGAATTTCAGTTGAAGTTCCAAATGTTAAAGGACTTACAGCTGTTAAAGCTAAAAACATATTGTTAAATAATAATTTAAATGTAAAAATAGTTGGTTCTGGTAAAGTCGTTAGTCAAGATCCAATAGCTGGTACTCAAGTTGAAGAAGGAAGTGTAATTACAATTACATTAAAAGATGAATTAGATTCAGGATCACATTAAAAAAAAGAACGGTTCATATATTGACACCGTTCTCTTTTTTTACTCCATAATTTCCAAAATAACTTTAGGTTTTTCCACAAATTCATCACATATTTCAAAACATTGTTTAAACTCTTCTATAACATTTTTTAATTTGTTTTCATCATTTGCATGAATTATACCTAATATTTCTTCTTTTTCAACCTTATCCCCTATTTTTTTGTTAATTATTAATCCTACGTTGTTTTCTATTACATCTTCTTTCTTTACTCTTCCAGCACCTAATTCACAAGATAATTTTCCTAATTTTTCTGCTTTAATGCTTTTTACATAACCATTTTTATCAGATAAAACAGGATATATATATTTGGCATTTTCAAATTTAGAGACATCATTTATATATGAAACATCTCCGCCTTGATTTTCAACTAATTCCAAAAATTTCATATATGCAGCACCACTATCTATACATTCAATCATTTTCTTTTTATTTTCTTCAATATTATCACCTTTACCTGCTAGTTTTATCATATAACTTCCTAATTCTAATACAACTTGTTTTACATCTTCTTCTATATCTCCTTGAAGTGCTTCTGCTGCCTCAATTACCTCTAAAGTATTTCCAATTGAATATCCTAATGGTTCATCCATATTTGTTAAAATACATACTGTTTCTTTATTTGCAAGCTTTCCAATATTAATCATAGTTTCTGATAATTTTCTTGCATCATCAATATTTTTCATAAAAGCACCATTTCCAACAGTTACCTCTAACACGATTTTATTTGCACCAGATGCAATCTTTTTACTCATGATACTTGATGCTATTAATGGTATATTTTCAACACAATTTATTGCATCTCTTAAGGCATATATTTTCTTATCTGCCGGAGCTAAATTTAAGGTTTGCCCCATTAAACTTATTCCTATTTTTTCAACATTTTCAATAAATTCATCTACTGTTATTTGTGTATTATATCCAGGAATTGATTCTAACTTATCTACTGTTCCTCCTGTAAATCCTAAACCACGTCCTGACATTTTAGCAACAGGCACACCCAATGCAGCTATAACCGGCATCAAAATTAATGTTATTTTATCTCCTATTCCACCAGTACTATGTTTATCTACAACATTTTCTCCTAATTTAGATAAATCTAATACTTCCCCTGAAAAAGCCATTGCTAATGTTAAATTTGTAATTTCTGCATTTGTCATTCCATTTAAATAAATTGCCATAATTAATGCAGCTGCTTGATAATCTGTTACTTTTCCGTTAGTATATCCCTCAATAAAATAATCAATTTCTTCCTTTAATAATTCTTTTTTATCTCTTTTTTTTGCAATAATATCTAATATATTCATTACTTCCTCCTACAATATTTTCTATTAATAAAGATGATTGTTAGAATGTATATCTAAAATCATCTTAAATATATTTTTATACAATATTCTTAACAAAACTACGTCTATGTAACGGACATAATCCATATTCTTTGATTGCTGCAATATGGGCAGCTGTACCATATCCTTTATGTTGAATAAAATTATATTCAGGATATATTTCGTGCCACTGTCTCATAATTCTGTCCCTCGTTACTTTTGCAATAATAGAAGCTGCAGCAATAGAATAACACTTTGCATCTCCTTTAATAATAGAATTATATGGAATTCCACATGTATCTATGCCATTTAATGCATCTACTAAAATAATGTCTGGTTTAACTTCAAGACCTTTAATTGATTGAGTTAATCCTGCTTTTGTTGCATTTAAAATATTTACTCTATCAATTTCTTTTTGATCAACAATTCCTACACTATAACTTATTGCGTTTTCAATTATTTCATCATATAACTTTTCTCTCTTTTTTTCGGAAACCTTTTTTGAATCATTTACACCTTCAATCATAGAATCTTTCGGCATAATTACACTAGCAACTACAACAGGTCCAGCTAATGGACCTCTTCCTGCCTCATCAATTCCACATATATAATTGACTCCTCCGAGCATATATTTCTTGTTCCATTTTTTTTAACTCTTGTAATCTTAGTAATTCTTTTTCTTTCATATTTTATAACTTCCTTCTTTTGATTATTAATTATTGTTTTGTTCTGATTCCTCATTATTTTCCTCAACTGTTTCTGTATTTTCTTCAAGTTGAGTTTGAGAATTTTCTCCTTCATTTTCATTATTATCCACTAAATTATTGTTAGGAATGCTTATTGGTTTTGGTTGTTCTGGTGCTTTAGTTAAATCAGAAATTTTATAACACCATAATCCATTTTCATTCTCATATCCTTCTGTATAAATTACTTCAAAGTTTTCATAATTTACAAGAAAATAACCAGAATATTTATTTACTAATTCTTGTAATTCCATCTGTTCCAAACTTGTAGAATCTAATAAATAATATTTTTCATATTCTTCTTGAGAAATAACATTTTTTTCTTTAAATTCAGAAATATTGATATCCTCTGGTAATTGAGTTAATTGAATTCCTCTTAACGGATTTTCCTCCTTATTAACACTATAATTTCCTTTAATTATTTCTACTTTTGCTTTAATTAACAATAAATCTGCTTGTAAGTTTTTTGCATTTTCTTTCTTAAAAAAATTCATAGCATAATTTACACCTATAATTACAACAATTATTATAGCTGCAATAGCTATAATTAACTTTATCGAACTTTTTGCTTCTTCATGTTTCATAATACTCTCCTCCATTACCTGAATTATATTATATATTTTTTTATATTGCAAATTTTTAAAAATATTAACAAATTTTTCACAAAAAATTCACAAAAATATTGTATTATACTTATAAGTTAGGTTATTATATAATTATAATGTGGAAGGAAGGATGTAATATGGATAATAACGAATTTTTTAAAACTGTTGACTCTAGCACATCAAACAAAAGAGCAAAAGTAGGATTTTTCAGAGGGATAGTAGTTCCATTTATATCAGGAATTTTAGGAACTGCTGTCGTTTTAGGAGTATGTATTGGAATTCCAAATATAAAAAATAAAATAATAGATTCTTTAAATATTTCAACTGAATCTTCAAATAAAACTTCTGAAATATCAACTGAAAATCCAAAAAGTGAAGAAACATCTTCAGTAGTTAACACTAATTTAATATCTTTAGAAAACTACTCTGACACTGCAATTTATACTGCTAATAAAGTTTTACCTTCAATCGTAGGTATAAATGTTGAATATACCATTAATTCACCATATTTCGGATATTCAATGCAATCATCAGGTACAGCTACTGGTTCAGGTGTTATTATAAGTGAAGATGGATACATACTAACAAATAATCATGTTGTTAACACATCTTCTACTTCATCTTATTACCAAGTTAGCCAAGCTAGCAAAATAACAGTAAAATTATATAATGATGAAACAATATATGATGCAAAGATAATTGGTACTGACGAAACAACAGATTTAGCTGTTATAAAAATTGACAAAACAGGTTTATCTGCTGCAACTCTTGGAAACTCAGATTCAATTAAAGTTGGAGAATTTTCTATGGCAATTGGAAGTCCTTTGGGAATGGAAAGCACAGTTACTGCTGGAATTATAAGTGCTACAAATAGAACAGTCACATCAGATGGAAAAACATATACTGTAATTCAAACTGACGCTGCAATAAATTCAGGAAATAGTGGTGGTGCACTAGTTAACTCAAAAGGTGAAGTAATAGGTATTAACACTTTAAAACTTTCTGGCAGTGGTGTTGAAGGAATCGGTTTTGCTATTCCTATTAATTCAACAAAAGACATCTATGAGCAATTAATTTCAGACGGAAAAGTAAAAAGACCTTACATTGGTATTTCAGGAAGAAATATTGATGAACAAACAGCAAAACAATATAAATTAGTTGAAGGTGTATATGTTATATCAGTCGAAGAATTCTCAGCTGCTGAAAAAGCTGGAATTGAATCATATGATATAATAACTGAAATAGATGGAAAAGAAATAAAAACAATGGATGAACTAAATGAAATTAAAAATTCTCACAAAATTGGAGATACAATTACTCTAAAAGTGTATAGAGACTCTGAATATAAAGAAATAACATTAACTTTAGGAGAACAACCTTAAATATAAAAAAGAATCGTAAAATCTTACGATTCTTTTTTATTTATAAACCGAAACTAACTCCCAATGCACTATTAATTTTACTCATTACAACTGCATCATCAATATGACCTATTTTTTCTTTTAATCTACTTTTATCTATAGTTCTTATCTGTTCTGTCAATACAACAGAATCAGATTTTAATCCATTATTTTCTGCTCCAATTTCAATATGAGTTGGCAATTTGTTTTTTCCTGTTTGAGATGTAATAGCAGCCGCTATAACTGTTGGGCTATGTCTATTTCCTATATCATTTTGTATAATTATAACAGGCCTTATTCCTCCCTGTTCTGAACCTATAACAGGACTTAAATCAGCATAAAACATATCTCCTCTTTTAACTATCATTTAAATCACTCCTACTATTTCTTTATATAAAACTTTATCAATTTATATATTTAATTATTAGTTAGATAAAAATGTAGTTTTCATCTTATGTTTCAATTTTCAGTTCTATTTTGTATCTTAATTTATTATATTTCTCTTTCTGTTACCTCTTCTAATTTAAATGCTAAAACATTATCCTTATTTAAACTACCAATTTCTATCTTATTATATGTTATGTAAATTCTGTTATTCTTGTTCTCATCTTCGATAATCAACTTGGTAATTTTATTTTCATTTCTATCAATATACAATTTTTCAACCATAGAATACTTATTTTCGTTACGTTCTGTTTCCATTATTATAATTCCATTTTGCTCAGTAATCTTTCCCATATTTTTTTTATAATTTTGAATAAAATCACTTAACCATAAAACATTATTTGTTAGATAAGTATAATTTTCATATATAGTACTTAAATTTAACTTTGAATTTGAAATTTCAAGATTATTACCATCATATCTAATCCTTAACCCTTCAATATTTTTAGGCTCAATTACTTCTTGACTAGCAATATTAGGTTCACTATATTTTTGATTTATAATATATTTATTAATATTTTTGTTGCTCTCAATAGTTAGTTCAATCTCTGCATCATAAGAACTAATATTTAAAATATATTCTTCAACTTCTTTTAAAGTTTTATCACCTATATTATTTCCAGTTTTCACATTTTTATAATTTATTATTTTAAAAATTCCAAAAATTAAAATTCCAATAATAATAGCACCAATTACTAACGCAACAACCATTTTTTTATTTTTCATTATCCTACCTCCTTTTGAAACATTTTTGGACGGTCTTTTTTTGTTTCATTTTTGAAACATTTAGGGGACGGTCTTCTTTTGTTTCAATCAAAAAAAGAATAGATAAAAATCTATTCTTCTCAATCATATTCATAAAGTATTAAAATATTCTTTTAAACATGCTTCTAATTCTTGTCTGTTTTCAATTTTATTTACAGTTTCTCTAAATTTTGAAGCTTCTCTGCAATTTTTTATGTACCAACTAATATGTTTTCTCATTTCCCTAACAGCTGTTTTTTCTCCCTTTTCTTTAACTGATAAGTCTATATGTTTCAATATAACCCTTAACTTTTCTTCATTAGATATCTCTGAATCATCACTTCCATAAATTATTTCTTTAAATATCCATGGATTTCCTAAACATGCCCTTCCAATCATTATTCCATCTACGCCAGTATATTCAAACATTCTTTTTGCATCCTCTGCCGATTTTATATCTCCATTACCTATTACAGGTATTTTAACACTTTCTTTAACTTGTTTTATTATATCCCAATCAGCAATTCCAGAATAAAATTCAGCTCTTGTTCTTCCATGAATAGTTATTGCAGATGCTCCCGCTTTTTCAATGATTTTAGCAGCTTCTACTGCAACAATATTGTTTGAATCCCAGCCTTTTCTTATTTTTACAGTAACAGGTACAGATGATGCTTCAACAACTACCTTTACTATTTCTTCTACTAAAGGTAGATTTAGTAAGAGTTTGCTTCCATCACCATTTTTTACTACTTTAGGAGCAGGGCATCCCATATTGATATCAACTATATCAGCGATTTTACTAACATATGTTGCAGCATATTTCATTGCCTCAACATCATTTCCAAAAATTTGTGCAGCTATAGGTCTTTTTTCACCTTCCATATTTAATAATAAATCAGTTTTTTTATCATCATAATAAAGACCTTTTGCACTTACCATTTCTGTACAAACTAAACCTGGTTCAAATTCTTCACAAACAGTTCTAAAAGCTCTATCTGTAAGTCCTGCCATTGGTGCCAGTAAAACATTATTATTTAATTCTACATTTCCTATCTTTAATTTTTTTATATAATCATTCATTTATCTTCTCCTACTCAATAAATAGCGATTTTTTTCTTCTGCCACTAATATTAAGAACTAATCCAATTAAAATTAAATTAGTTAAAAGCGAACTTCCACCATAACTTACGAAAGGAAGTGGAACTCCTGTTATAGGCAATAATCCCATTGTCATACCAATATTTTCTACCATATGAAATACAAAAATTCCAGCTACACCTATTGCAACATATGACCCTTTATCATCTTTTGCAGTTTTTGCAATATATATTGTTTTAGTAATCAAAACAACATATAAAACAATAACTAGTCCTGCAATTACAAATCCCATTTCTTCACCTATAACAGAAAAAATAAAATCAGTAGTTTTAGGATATAAATATCCTAATTGCGTTTGATTTCCTTGAGTTACACCCATTCCTAATAATTGTCCTGAGCCAATTGCTAATTTTGATTGTATTATATTATATCCTGTACCTCTTGGGTCTAAATCCGGATTTAAAAATACATCTATTCTAGTTTTTGCGTGATCTGGTAATACATAAAAATACATTACTGGTAAGATTATTGCTGTTAATACTAAAGAAATCAGTATATATTTTTTATCAATTCCAGCTGCATATAACATAAAAATAGTAGCTATAACAAAAGCTATTGCCGTTCCATAATCTGGTTGTCTAATAATTAATAATACAGGAATAGCTGTTACCAATAAACATAAACATAATTTTAACGGTTTGCTTATTTCTCTTTTACCATTTTCTTGAACTTTAGAAATCACTAAAGCGAGTACCAAAATAACAAATATCTTCGTAAATTCTGCAGGTTGAAGCGAAAAAGATCCAATTATAAACCAACTCGTTGCACCATTTATCGGCTGTGTAAATAATACTGCTACTAATAAAATTAGCATTATTCCATATCCCCAAGGTGCTGCTTTTAAAATCAATTCATAATCAATTGAGATTATAGCAATTACAATTGGTATACTTATTCCTAACCATATCAACTGTTTTATCAATTCATCATGTTCTGTACTTTGAGTTGCAGAATACAATGCAATACATCCTATAGCAATTAAAATAACAACACATATTAAAATAGACCATTCTATATTTTTCAAAATTCTTTTATTCAAATTTATTCTCCTCATAAATAATTTTTTTACTATTATACCCTATTATCCGAGAAAAAGAAACCAGACTAAAAAATAAATAGAAGATTTTTACATCTTCTATTCTTTTTTCTTATTGCTTTTTTGTTTCTTTTTCAGTTTTATTTGTATCAGATTTTACACTTTTCCTTGTTTTAGATGATGTTGCTTTAGTTGTTGACTTTTTTGCAGAAACTGATTTTTTTGTAGACACTGATTTTTTTACTGTTGTCTTTTTTACTGTTTCTTCTTTTTTTGTGTCATCATTCTCTTTATTTTCTATAATTTCTTCAGCTTGTTTTGCTTTTCCTATTTCAACGCTTTCTTTTTTCTTTTCTTCATTTATACCAACTATTGGAATATTGGCATATAAAGCTGGAGCACCTGATGTTCCATCATCATTTACTCTATTTTCTAATTTTACATCCATATCTGTTTCATCAACATCAATATATTTTTTTATAACATCAACAATTTCCATTTTCATCATTTCAAGGAAATCAGCTGAAACATTTGCTCTATCTTGCATTAAAACTAAATGTAATCTTTCTTTGGCTGCATTTTTAGATTTATCAGTTTGTTCTTTTTTTCCCACTTTTTTAAATAAAGTTGTAAAATTTTCTAACATTATTATCCCTCCAAAATATCAGTAATTATTTTCTTCTAAAAACTCCTATTATTTTAGAGAAAAATCCCTCATCTCTACCAGGAATAGTTACATCTAAATTTTCACCTAATATTCTTCTAGCAATTTCCATATAACATTTTCCAGAAGGAGCTTTTCTATTTGATACTGCTGGTTCACCTTTATTAGTTTGAGTTATTATGTATTCATCATCTGGAACTACACCTATTAACTCAATAGATAATAAATCTACAATATCTTCTACATCCATCATTTCTCCTCTTTTAACCATACTTGGTCTTAATCTATTAATTACTAATTCTGGATTTTTTATTTCTGCTGCTTCTAATAATCCTATTATTCTATCAGCATCTCTAATAGAAGAAATTTCTGCTGTTGTAACAACAATTGCTCTATCAGCACCAGCAATTGCATTTTTAAAACCTTGTTCTATTCCAGCTGGACAGTCAACTATAATATAATCAAATTCTTCTTTTAATTTGCTTGTTAAAGCTTTCATTTGTTCTTCATTTACAGCACTTTTATCTCTAGTTTGAGCAGCTGGAAGTAAAAACAAGTCTTCAAAACGTTTATCTTTTATTAGAGCTTGTCTTAATTTGCATTTTTCTTCAACTACATCTACTATATCATATACTATTCTGTTTTCTAATCCCATTACTACATCTAGGTTTCTTAGTCCAATATCTGTATCAACTAATACAACTTTTTTACCACATAATGCAAGAGCTGATCCTAAATTTGCTGTTGTAGTTGTTTTACCAACTCCACCTTTTCCTGATGTTATAACAATAACTTCTCCCATTTTATTATTCCTCCTAATACTATTTTATAAATAGTTATATATCAAAAGTTACCTTTTTATAATACAATAATTTTCAAAAAAAGTCAAATTTTTTAAATTAATAATGATTGCAACATTTTTACAATCTTGCAACATTACTATAAATTCTTATGACCGTCCCCCCGATGTTTCAAAAATGAAACAAAAAAAGACCGTCCCCAAATGTTTCAAATTTTGTTTTTTATTAATTCTACTCTTTGTTCATGAAGCTTTTGTTTTAATTTTATTCCTTCTTCTAAGCCGAATTTTTCCTTTATTAAATCCCCATTTATCTCAGTCATAATTTCATTTCCTATTTTTGCGAATTTAACTTTATCTGCATTCGTTCCTCTACAATTTCTATCTGATTCAACTACTATTTCTAATCCATCCAATCCCAGTTTTGTATTATAAACTCTTTCTATAAAATCAACCTGTTTTTTAGGTGTCATTTTATAAAAAATTCCACCCTTCATATGCTCTTTAGCAGCTACCTTTCCATAAGCAGTCCAATCGTTAGGCATTTTCAGTCTTTTAGCAAAATTTGCAACCTCTTTAACACCATTTTCATCATGTCCATAATGGTGTGGATATAATTCCTTTGGTGTCACTCCTTTTCCTAAATCATGAACTAGTGTAGCAAATCTTATTTTTTCATCATTTGTAATTGTTGCACACATATCTAAAGCAAGCATTGTATGATTATATGCATCTCCTTCTGGATGATATTTTTCCGGTTGTAAAGCTCCAATCAATTTGTAGATTTCAATAAAATGGACATCTAAAACATCCGCTTCTTTTAAAGTATTAAAAAAAACTGATGGTTTATCACAAGATAGTGCTTTTCTCATTTCATCAAAAACTCTTTCCTCAGATAATGCTAACAATTCTTTTCTTAAAGACTTCATTAATTTTATTGTATTTTCTTCAACAGTGAAATTAAATTTACTTGCAAACCTTGCAGCTCTATACACTCTTAATGGATCTTCTATAAAGCTCTCTGAAGTAGCCTTTATTATACCTTGTTTTAAATCATTTTTACCATTAAAAGGATCAATTATTTCTTCTGTTAATACATTTTTGGCAATTGAATTGATTGTTAAATCTCGCCTTTTTAAATCATCATATATTGTTATGTTTTTATCAACTGTAATTTCGAATTCTTTATGACCAATACCTTTTTTTCTTTCAGTTCTTGCTAAAGCAAACTCTTTTCCATACATATCAAATACTTCAAATGACTTACCTCTACAAAATGCTTCGGGAAATAACTGCAAAAATTCTTTATGTGACAAACCAACTACACAATAATCTTCATCACTACTTTTTATTCCCAATAATTGATCTCTAACAGCACCACCTACTAGATATAAAACTCCACCATTATCCTTTATTATTTCTGCAATCTCTTTAATATTTTTATTCAAGCTGACATTCACCACCTTTTATTGCATTTAAAGCTTTAATGTTATTCTTCTACCCCTTCAAAAGTAAAACCTAAATCATCAATAATATTTTTTATAATATCTTCACTTATATCTTTTTTTAATTTAATATTTGCAATTTTATTCTCTAAATCTACATTTACACTTTTAACCTCATTTAAATTATTCAAAGCATTTTCAACTCTTAATTTACAATGTTCACAACTCATACCGCCAATTTTAACTTTTTTATTTATTTCTTTTTTATTAAATAACATCATATACTTCCTTTCATATTTTCTTTATACAATATTATCATTTGGTTATATTTTTTTCAATGATTATTTCCAATTTAATGAAGTAATTTTCAGAAAAGAAACAAGTTCCGAATTAAATGTTTAATTAAAATTCGAAACTTGTAATAAAATATTTATTAAATTAATAAATTGTTTTCTTCAGCCTTTTCTTTTATTAAAGTTAAATCATTCCAAAATTCAACTTTTTTATTTTCATCTCTCAGAAGAGCAGCAGGATGCCATGTTGGCATATATAAAATTCCTTTTTTTTCAATCCATTTACCTCTTGCAGAAGTAATACCGAATTCTTTTCCCAAAATATTTTTTAATGCTACACTTCCTAAAAGTACTATTATTTTTGGCTTAACTAAAACCACTTGATTTCTCAAATAATCTAAACAAGCGCTTGATTCATCATCATGTGGATTTCTGTTAGCAGGTGGTCTACATTTTACGATATTAGCTATATAAACATTTTCTCTATTTATGCCAACACCAGTAAACGCATTATTCATAAGTTTTCCAGCCTTTCCAACGAAAGGTATTCCCTGTTCATCTTCATCTGCACCAGGTCCTTCACCAATAAACATTACATCTGCTTGTTTATTGCCATCTCCAAATACAATGTTGAGTCTTTTTTCACACAATTTGCATTTTTGACAATTAATTATTGAGCTTTCTAAGTCTTCCCAGTTATCAAACATAGTATGAATCATAATACATCCTCCTAAGTATCATCTTTTTATTGCTTATAATTATATGATGTAAAATCAAAAGACTAAAGGATATTCCTATCACTAGTCAGTGATTTAATAGGAATGAAATTTATTTTTCCTATTTTATCGATTATTATATACTATTTTTTTGATTTTTTCAATATTTTGCTTAGTTATTCAAAATTTTCTTTGCTTTGTTTTTGATTTTTTGAACTATATTACTATTTTTTACTGTTTGTACCTTTTTACTATTTTTTATTTTCTTTAATTTATTTATATCCAGTTTACTTCCTGTTCTTGCTTCATAAATTTCAGCAAGACTTTTTCCCTGGTCAGCTGGATCTAAATCAACATCTTTAGCATGACTTTTCCATGAATTATCATCAGGAAGAAGATTATATGCTAAATTATGTTGTTGCCATTCATAAACTAAATCATTAACAGTTCTATATGATTTCATATCTTTTCCATGAATTGGATGAACATCAATCAACGCCTTACATATAAATGCAATATCTCTACTATTAGTTATTTTATATGAATCTTTTATCTTCCAATTGTCTTTAGTATATTTTGCCGAAAAATCTTGATTTTTATATGTAAATAAATAATTGGTTTGCTTTCCATCTGTATCACGTAAATTTATATCATTAGTAGAATTTAATACACTAACTTCATCTTCCTTAACTGTATCTTGCCCAACTTCAACTTCGTCTTCATTTACACCACATCCTGCTAATCCCACTATCATTATAAATATAATTAATAATAAACTTAATATTTTTTTCTTCATAGGTATTTCCTCCATAATGTTTTTAATTTATTATATTTTCTTCTAATAAAAGTATTCTTCATCCAACAATGGAATAATATCTATTGCTGGCTCCTCATACGGATGAACTTCTCTTAATTTTGAAATAACAATTTTAACTTTGCTTATATCACATATCACTTCCAATTTTTCTTCTTCTACAAATTCAATTTTATTTTTTTCACCTATATATGGATTAGCATTTTCATTTGGTTTAAAAGTTCCAATACATTTTGTAGACATTGAACAATAAGTATAATTTCCTATAATCCCTGCTCCTACCTCACACATAGCATTTCTTACTTCATCTACATTTGCAACAGGAATAGTAACACTTATTTTTACTTTATTAACATTAATATTCATAATTCATTCTCCATTTTTTATTTAATCTTATATTTTTTCTTTAGCTTGTAAATACCATCATTTTACTATCTTTATTAAATTTTAGGAAATGAGAAAAAACAATCCTAAAAACATTATAGCTCCAGCAATATTTCCTTTTGCAGGTAACTTAGTTGGTGCAAGTATTATAAACAATGGTAATGTATTAAAAATACAAGCCCAGCGAGGCAAATTAGTTTGACCTGTTATGATTGCTATGAACATAACTACTGCAAAAGTTAGCAATCCCATATAACCAATAAACATTGTTATAATTGTTTTCTTTTGGAATTCTAAAACAGCCTCTCTAACTTCATTTGTTCTGTTCAATCTTATATAAATCCACTCAATTATACCGCAAAAAACATGATGTGTAACAATTGGCATAAGGAACCATATAGCTGAAATAAACATAATAACAGAATAAATATGCATAAATTTATTCATCCAATTACTAAGACTAAAATAACCAAAACTCATTGCTGTGATTGCAAAAGTTCCTAGCAAAATTGATATCATTGGATATGACAAAGGCATATCCTTAAACATATTAGACATCTTGTTAGCATCATTTATTTCTTTAAGATTTAATTTTCCTTTTGGGCTGTAGCTTAATAAGCAATCAGATATTCCACATAAAATGTGGCTAATAGCAGCTATTAATAGTGTGGCTTTCAAAATCATTTTATTTACCTCCAAAAATTATATTCTTTCACTTCAGCAATATCTGGTATAACTACCGCTTCTGAATTTGCTTTTGAATTCCTATTTTAAATAGGACATTTTTATCTTATACTTTCTATTTGTATCATTCTTACTACTATCATTAGCAACAGTTCAAATCGTAGTTGAATATATAATCAAATTACTAATATTATATAATAGTCATAAAATATAGTCAACAAAAAAGGAATAGCCTACGCTATTCCTACTTTGGTGCAGATGAACAACGTTATACCTCAATTTCAAGTCTAAACTTGCTCAATTTATCAGCATTTTCAAGATTTTCATTATAATATGTACAGTCATAGTACAGTAGTAGATGTTTTACTTTGTAATTTCAAAAAATTATATCATATTTACATAATATGATTTGGGATAGTCGTATCTGATAAAATATTTTATTCAAAAAATGAAAGGTAGAGATAGCTTGAAAACTTTCTCTACCTTTCACTGCATTACCCAAATACTTTATGATAAAGACGCTTCAAAAAGTTGGGCTGCTTACTGACAGTTGAATTGTCGTGATGTTCTGTTTTTTCGCCGATGTCACAGATTATCAGTCTAATGCATTTTCCATCTTCAGATATCTCCGAATAGATGTTATTCATGACCACGTCCGTTATCTCGCCACTCATCATCTTCTGCATAATGTATGCGTGATACAAATCCATCGGTTCTCTGTCGATATCAGCTAGAACCTCGCCGTCATTCCGATAGAAATAAAACTGATTTTTATTCTCGGTTTCTTGCAAAGTAAAAGTTCCATCTGATACTGCTCGGAATTCATTTGCCATTGTGCTTTCCTCCTTAACAATCGTTCTTTGGAAATATGCTACATTGCTATTCTTATTATAGTTCGCATAGCTACGAATGGATACATCTATTATAACATAAAAAGCTCTAAAATGCAAATGTAACAAGATTTTCATCTATTTGATTATCATCCCTTATTATAACTGTACAGTAATAAGTACAGTAGTACGGATACTTTTTAAAAGCATCTATATACATTTATAAATTAACCTATTTCTCAATAGTGCTAATACTAGCAGATTTTAGGCATAATAAAAAGTAGGTGTAAGTACCTACTTTCTAAAACAAATGGTGCAGATGGCCGGAATCGAACCGGCACGGTTTATTCAACCGCAGGATTTTAAGTCCTGTGCGTCTACCAGTTCCGCCACATCTGCATGTTTTTATTATAAATGAACTGGTATTTGTCTTACGACAAGACTTATTATATATTCTATTCCACAATTTGTCAATACTTATTTCAAAAAAAATTAAAAAAGATATAGTCACGGACGACTATATCTTTTATATGAATTCATATTATATATAAATTTCATTAAAAACTATTTTTTGTTAACAACATCTTTTAAAGCTTTTCCTGCTTTGAAAACTGGAGCTTTAGATGCTGGTATTTTAATTTCTTCTTTAGTTTGTGGATTTCTACCTTTTCTAGCTGCTCTTTTTCTTACTTCAAAAGAACCAAATCCTACTAATTGAACTTTGTCTCCTTTTGTTAATGCTTTTGTAACAACCTCTACAAATGCGTTTACTGATGCTTCAGCACTTTTCTTTGTTTCTCCTGTTTTAGCAGCGATAGCCGCGATTAAATCAGATTTGTTCATTTTACATTACCTCCTATAAGTTATATGTAGCTTGTTTTTTCCTCGCTACTATTATCAATATTCGCCAAAGTTATATAAAATCCTTCTTTTTTTTACTTTATTTTTGCTTATATATTCCAATTTTAACTAAAATTGCATATATTTTTTGTCCAAAAGGTAACATTAATATGTCTTCCTTACTAAATATTCTTAATATTAATATTGATAATACATAAACAATTACTGCTACAATTAATGCTATTATTGTAGCCAATTTTGCTGCAATTATACCTCTTAACACAATATATGCTCCATAAGAAACTAACGCCATCATTCCTGAAGCCATCAATGGTTTTATAATCATTTTTCCGAAGCTCATTTTTAATTTAACTGTTTTTCTTAAAACCGTAAATACAATACAAAATGCTGTTAAATGACAAATATCAGTTGCAAACGCTGCACCAACTACTCCACCTAATGGAAATACTTCTGTTGGTATTGGAACTAATATTAAATTTAGTATTAACTTTAATAAAACACCTATTGTTAGTGCTGCAGCTGGTACAAATATCTTCCCTAATCCTTGTAATGCACCATTTATTGTCTGCTCCATAGCTGTAAATATTGTAGCCAATACACAAATTTGCATTATAAACGCTCCATCAGGTGCATTTGGGAATATTAATTTTAAAATAGGATCTGCAAATACAACCATTCCCACAACACAAGGTAAAACTATTACTATTGTAGTTAATAAAGAAAAAGATATTCTTTTTACACCTTTTTGCAATTCTTTATTTGCTTTTGCTGCTGCTATTGCTGGAACTAAAGCTGTTGCAAAAGCAACATTAAATGCTAATGGCAATCCTGTTAGTAATTCAACTTTTCCACTTAAAATCCCATATTGCATTCTTGCTTCTTCATATGGTAAATATCTTTGCAATAATCTCATTACAGTAAAGGAATCTATATTTCTATTTAATGAAGTTAATATTGCACTTAATGACATTGGAATTGATACCCATAAAATTGCTTTAACAATTTGCATCACTGGTTTATTTGCAATATTAGAACGACCTGTCATAGGATTTGCAACCAACTTTTCTCTTCTATGCAATTTATAATATGTATATAAATAGAAGAAACTCATCATAGTTGATAATGTTGTAGCAACTGTTGCACCTGCTGCCATAATTTGAGTATTTATTCCTGTGAATATTACAACTAGCTCTACTGCAACAATTGTAAACACAGTTTTAAAAACTTGTTCTAAAGATTGTGAATTTGCTGTTGCTTTAATTTTTGACTGTCCATTAAAAAATCCTCTAAACACAGAACAGATTGCTACAAAAAATAGTGATGGAGATAATACAACTAAAACCATTTCCGCTTCTGGCATTCCCATCATATTAGATAACATTTTTGCACCAAATAACAAAAATAATGTTCCTATTAATCCAATTACAGAAAATGTTGCAAGTGCTACTTTGAAAATTCTATGAGCTCCTTTTGAATCTCCCAATGTAATTCTTTCTGAAATCAACTTTGAAACTGCATTCGGTACTCCTATTGAAGATATAGTAAGCAATAATGCATATATATTATATCCTGCACTATATATTGCATTTCCATCATCTCCAAAACCTGGTCTATTTGTAAGATAACATCTATAAACATATCCTAATAATTTTATAAATACTTGTGAAAACATCAAAGCAAGAACTCCTTGCATGAAGCTTTCTTTTTTTACTATTTTTCCTGTTCTATCACCTTTTGCTATCATTATATTTCCTTTCTTTTCCCTTTTTATTCAATCTATTAAATTATATTAATAATATTCATAATTTTCAAGTGTTTTTTGAAACAATTTGGAAATGCAAGCGGTTCTGTTTTCTAAAAAAAGTAAGTTTCTAAAAGTTTCAAATGATTTATTTCAAAAACTTTGTCAAATTTCCCCAAAACTCTTGATTTTTTCGCGATTTTATAGGATAATATATATGTATGATTTTTCGTATGAAAGTGGTGAAAATTTTGAAATTAATAGATAAATTATTAAAGAAATTAAAAACAGACAGAAACACATTTTTCACATACATTTTAACATTAATAACTATATATTTAGTTGTAGATAGATTTGTAGACTTATTGATAATAATATTTACAGGTATTCCATCAAGCTACTGGAACCCTATACAATACACATTAGCATTTGCTTGTCCTGTGTTTGCATTCCTATTTTCATGTAGTTCAAAATTTGTTAAGTCTCAAGAAATGAAAGTATCATTTTTATATACCTACATTGTAGCATTATATATTTTGGTCATTTCAATGTTTACACAATGGATAAATGCTGCTGGTTGGCTAGCATTGCTTTCATTGCCACAATATCCAAAACTTGCTACTGAATTTAGTTACTTAATAAAACCTGCATTTTGTTGGATAGCTTTATACTTGCCTTTAACAACATTCTATCTTATCTTTAAATGGATATATACAAGTATAAATGATAGTAGATTAATGCTAGAAGGTATTTATGAATATAAAGGAATTAGTTTAGCTCCAAAAAGTACAGCAGTTGGGCCAAATACTTGTGAAATTTCAATTGGTACAGATTATAGAAATGGAAAACCTGTTAAAATATCCGAAAAGAAACGTTTTGAATCTATGCTTGTTGTTGGTGTTTCAGGATCAGGTAAAACTTCATTAATCTTTGAACCAATGATAGCAAAAGATATTGACAAAAAATATCAATATAGAGAAACAAGTAAAGAATTAGCCTTTGTTACATTAAAAACAGGTATAGCAAGTTTAACTTGTCCATATGACAATGATTATATAAATAATAATTTTAATTTAAATATGATTCAACCCAAAGAATCTAAAATACGTGTATTTCAATCATATATGAAAAAGATGATTTATAATATTTCTGGAAACCAAGTTACTTATAGAAATTTAGGTATTACTTACATTTCTCCAGATTTTGAATCAACATCTCATATATTAGATATCGCAAAAGCATATAAGATGCATGTAAACCTAATAGACCCAAAAAATCCTGACTCACCTGGTTTAAACCCTTTTGCATATGAAGATCCTATGCAAACAGCAGTCGCTATTTCAACAGTTTTAAAAGGATTATATGATACAAATTCTCCTGATGTAGAACTTGCATATAGGGAAAACTTTTCTTCACAAGCTATTGAGAACTTAGCAATATTACTAAAAGAAATGTATCCTAAAATGCATGATGGAGAATTACCTACACTTGAAGATATGCTTAGTATGTTAAACGATTTTCAACTTGTTGAATACATGTGTAAAGAATTACAAAAAGATGAAGAACTTGCAAAAAAATATTCAGTTTTACTTTCATATTTCAAAAAGAATTTCTATTCTAATGGAATTGGAAGACAAGATACAGAAAAATTTATTTATTCTGCAAGCAGCCAGTTAGATACATTATTAAGATATCCTGGTATACGCAATATTTTATGTAATAGAACAAATAATATAAACTTTGATACAGCTTTAGCAAATGGTGATGTAACTTTATTATGTACTAGACGTGGAGATTTAGGAGCATCTACACACAAAGCATTTGGTTTATTCTTCATATTATCAATGCAATATGCAGTATTAAGAAGACCTGGAAATGAAAACTCACGTATTCCTCACTTCTTGTACATTGATGAATTTCCAGATTTTATATGTGCTCCAACAGAAGCAATATTTACATTATATAGAAAATATAGAGTTGGAACAGTTATATCTGCACAAAATTTAGATCAATTAAATGTAGAACACAAAAAATATAGAAATACAATAATTGCTAACTGTGGTAATAAAATTGTATTTGGAAATAACACTCCTGAAGATAACGAATGGTGGAGTAAAGAAATTGGTGAAGAGAAAAAATGGCAAATGAATTACTCTATGGACTTTAGTAAAGACAAATATGATTCAAAAGTTAGTGGTATCAAATTTGGACCAGTTACAAAATATCAACCTGGTAAAATACAAAATGGAAAATTCAAGCAATGCTTCTATAAAATTGTTGGTGAAAGTGGAAAATACGAAAACGGTATTGCAACATTAGATTTTGTTGAAGCTAAATATAAAGAAAAACATGAAGTTAAGAAATTTAATTTCACAAAATATTCTGATGAAAACACAGATATAGAATCTTCAAATAAATCAAAAAGAAAGAAACCTATATTAAACAGTTTCTCAGAAGATGATAACTCAGAATTAGAACTTGATCCAGTTAGAACAGATTATTCAGATTCAATCTTTGAAAAAGATATAGAAGAAGCAATTGTAAAAAATAACTTAGCTAATAATAATACAACTAATAATTAATAAAAAAGGTATCAAATAATGATACCTTTTTTATATATTACATTCCTAATAGTTTTACCTGTACATTTTCCATTTTGTATTTACCACTTTTTTCATCTATTTTAAATCCAACTAAAGTTTTATCTAGACTTTCCTCATTTTGACGTAAATCTGTTGTAAAGTATAATTTTATTTTATCTATTTCAACTTTATTAACTACAATCTCTTTAAAAGTTTCAGCAATATGTTTATCATCTTCACAGATAATAATCAATTGTGGAACACTATGAAATCCAGAATCACCAGGAACAAAATTGTCATAAAAATCTTTAAATAATCTCATTTTATCAACAAGTTTCTTTTTCCAATCTTCTTCTCTTCTTATTACTTCAAAAACAAAATCAATTGATTTTGAAGCTTTAGTTAACTTTATTGCTCCACCTGTTGCTTTAAAAGTTTTACCAGCTACTTTTGCAGTTAAACTTGGTTTAGCAACATAACTATCAAAAGCTTTAACCTTTCTTAAATATGCTATAATAGTTTGATTTCCAGCTAAACGTTTCTTTATCATAGGGACAGGTTTAGCATTATCACTTGGTTGCCATTTGCATTCTTTTTCTCTTGATGCTAATAAGTATTTCCCCATTTTTTCCATGCAATAAATTCTATATATTCCTTTTCCGTCTTCTGAGTTAAAATAATATCTTGTTAATATTTTTGAACGTACTAATTGATCTAATTTATTATTTAATTTATCTTGAGATTTAGCATCTATTCCTTTCCATTCTAGCAATTGAAATAATTGTCTAGATGTAATAAATTCAAATTCATTTACTAAATCTAAAATTGCAAAATGAATATCATTTATATGTCCAATATTTATCTTATGTACAATTTGATTCATAGACACATAACCATCTTTGCCATCAAAAGTTTTAATTTCTCCCTCTCTAATAGCAAAAGGTGATACAGTTGCTTTAATTTCGTTATCATTTACCATAACTAAAACCTCCTAAAATTTTAAATTAAAATTTTATAAAATATATTAAAAATAAATTTTAATATATACATAAACATATTTAGTAATTTATAAAAACTATACAATCAGTAATTTTATTTTCTTTTTATCTGGAATAATTTTCTTAATATAAACATCTACATTTTGTCCATATTCAATTCCGTCTTTATATTCTGCCATTCCAACTAAATTAGGTTTTAACTCAATAAAAATACCATTTTTTGATTTTTCAGTTTCTCTTGCAATTCCTCTAACAGTTTCTCCTTCTTCAAAATCTTTGATATTGTCTTCCCATGTTCCAAGAAGCTCTTTATATGTTAAAATAACCCTTTCTAGTTTTCTATCAATACATTTTATCATAACATTTATTTTTTGTCCAATTTTCAATCTTTCAGCAGGTGTTTTTATTCTTGCAATTGAAATATCTTCAATATGTAGTAATCCTACAATACCTCCTCCTATTTCAACAAAAACACCATATGGTTGCATACTTTTTACAATGCCATTTACTACCATTCCCTCTTGTAATTCATTTGTCATCCAGTTTAAAGCATCTTTCCCAACTTCCCTTCTAGATAATATAAAATTATTTCTAGAATCAATATCTTTTACTTTAAACTGAACATACTTATTTACTTTACTCATACATATATTAGGCTTTGGAAATCCAGTTTCATCAACATTTACTGCTTCAACCTCTTCCCTTGGTATTACACCCATTATATTATTTCCTAAATCAACATATAAATTATAGTTTGAATCACATTTGTTAACTTTTCCTTGTAATATTTCTCCTGTTTCTATTGCTTGTGTTAAATTTTCTCTGGTTGCTTCAAAATTACTTATATTCCACCCTTCAGGTAAAAATCTTTGGTATTCCATTTGCACTCCCCTTTTTCTTATGTTTTCTTCATTATATAATTAATATATTTTTTTTACAATAGATTTTTAAAATTTATTTATACATTTAGAAATTCGCTAATTTACAAGTTTTCTGGCTACACCATATATTATAACATAAATGTATTTATTTCTTTTTCATTTAGAAATCTCCATGTTCCAATTTTCAAATCTTTAACATTGATATTTCCTATTTTGGTTCTGTGTAAAGTAATAACTGGCTTTCCTACCGCTTCACACATTTTTCTAATTTCCCTGTTTTTTCCCTCATGGATTGTAATTTGAATTCTTGAAATTCCTTTTTGTTCATCAATTTTTAATATTTTTACTTGTGCTTTTCCTGATATATAATCATCTATTTTAACACCTTTTTCAAGATTCATAACATCTTCCTTATTAACAATTCCTTTTACAGTTGCATTATAAGTTTTATTCACTTCATTTTTTGGATGAGTAACCTTATATATAAAATCACCATCATTTGTTAAAATAAGTGCCCCAGATGTATACATATCTAATCTTCCAACAGGCAATAAATTTGTACCAACATCTTTTACTAAATCCATTACAGTCGGTCTACCAAATTGCTCTTTTACTGTTGTAACATAACCAATTGGTTTATTTAAAAGAACATACACATGTTTATTTTCAAGCTTAATTTCTTTTCCACTATAAAGTATCTTGTCTACTTCAGGATTAACTTTTGTTCCAAGCTCAGTAACTATTATTCCATTAACACTAATTTTTCCCTCTAAAATTAATTTTTCAGCATTTCGTCTAGAACATACTCCGCTATTAGCAAGAAATTTTTGCAATCTTATTTCTTCCATTTTCTCCCCCTTTGGCTTATTGTAATTAATTGTTTCTAAGTTTATTAATTACTTCTTCAAATTCCTCTGGTAACTCAGCCTCTAAATGCATATGCTTTCCAGTAGTTGGATGATTAAAATCTAAACTTTTAGCATGTAGCAATTGTCCATGAATTCCAAACTCATTTTTTCCATTTGAATATACTTCATCACCAACAACTGGATGACCTATCTCACTTAAATGCACTCTAATTTGATGTGTTCTGCCTGTATCAATTTTAACCTCTAGTAATGTATATTTATTAAATCTTTCAATAACCTTAAAATGAGTTATAGCTTCTTTCCCATCTCTAGTTACAGCCATCTTTTTTCTATCTTTGTTACTTCTTCCAATTGGCATATTAATAGTTGCCTCATTCTCACTAACATTACCTCTAACTAAAGCATAATATACTTTTTTTACTTTTCTATCTTTTATTTGATTACTCATATTTAAATGAGCCTCATCATTTTTTGCAACAATTAATAACCCTGATGTATCTTTATCTAATCTATGTACTATTCCAGGTCTAATCTCTCCGCCAATTCCAGATAAACTATCTTTACATATTGCCATAATGGCATTTACAAGAGTTCCGTCCCAATTTCCATTAGCTGGATGTACTACTAATCCTTTTGGTTTATTTACAACAATAATATCAGAATCTTCATATATTACTTCAATTGGAATATTTTCAGCTTTTATATCTAACTCTTTTGCCTCTGGTATTTCTATGCTTATTTCGTCATTTCTTTGAATTTTATAAGAAACTTTTGAATTTTTTCCATTTACTAAAATATTCCCTTCTTCAACCAATCTTTTTACATTAGTTCTTGATATACTTTCTAATTTGGAAGTTACATATGCATCTAATCTCATTCCAATATTTTCTTCTTCAACTATCAATTTATTCATTTATATGCACCACCTTAATAAATTACTGTTTATTTTTTTCATTAATTTTTTTCAATTCTCCAATAAAAATGCTTATAACTAAACCTATAATTCCTACAACAATAAATACATCTGCAATATTAAAAATTGCAAAATCAAACAACCCATTAATATCTATAAAATCAACTACAAAACCTCTTAGAACTCTATCAACTAAATTGCTTGCTCCACCTGCAATTACCATTGTAAAAAATATTTTATTTAAAAGGCTTTGAAATTCTTCTTTATTTTTTTCATAATACACAGTTAATACACAAATAATTATTAAATTAACCACAATAAAAGTAGGTACATGTCCATTTCCAATACTAAATGCAACACCCCTATTTTCACAATATGTAAAATTCAAAATATCTTTTATAATAGTAATAGACTTATCTTTTAAATTATCAATAACAGCAAGCTTTGTAAGCTGATCAACAAATATTAAAATAATAGCACCTAAATATACACTAATTCTCTTCATTATCATACCTCAATTTTCTGTTTAATTTATCATCTGTTAAAACATCATTAATAATAAAGTGAGCAAAAATTGGAGATTATGCAAAGTTGTTAATATAATAAACCTGTTTGCATAATCTCCAACTTTCGCCGGTAATAAATTATATCAATAAATTACATTTTTATTTGTTTTGCAACTTCTTCAGCAAAGTTTTCTTCAACTTTTTCGATTCCTTCACCTTTTTCTAATCTTGCAAAACTATTAATTTTTGCTCCTTTAGATTCTAATAATTTGTTAATTTTCATATCTGGATCTTTAACAAATTCTTGTTCTAATAAACAAATTTCTCCATAGAATTTATTAATTCTACCTTGTACCATTTTTTCAGCTATTTCAGCAGGTTTTCCTTCATTCATAGCTTGTGCTTTTAAAATTTCCATTTCTTTAGCTACTCTTTCAGGTGTAACTGATTCTCTATTTAAAAATTCTGGTTTAGCAGCAGCAATTTGTAAACAAATGTCTTTTGCTAATTCTGGTGTAGCATTTTCCATATCAACTAAAACACCAATTTTTCCTTCACCGTGGATATAACTTCCAACAATACCATTTGATTCAAATCTTTCAAATCTTCTTATAGACATATTTTCACCAATTGTAGCAATTTTGTTTGTTAAAACTTCTTGTACTGTTTTACCAGCTTCTGCAATTGATTCTTGTCCTAATAATTCTTCTACATTTGCAGGATTTTTTTCAACGATTTGTTTTGCAACATCATTAACAAATGTTCTGAATTCTTCGTTTTTACCAACAAAATCTGTTTCAGCATTAACTTCAACAACTGCTCCAACTTTTCCATCTTCTGAAACATATGCAGCTACTAATCCTTCTGCTGCTACTCTGCTTGATTTTTTAGCAGCTTTAGCAATTCCTCTTTCACGTAATAATTCAATTGCTTTTTCCATATCTCCATCTGTTTCTGTTAAAACTTTTTTGCAGTCCATCATACCTGCACCTGTTTTTTCTCTTAAATCTTTAACTTGGCTTGCTGTTACCATTTTTATTCCTCCTTTAAATTTTGCCAACAGGGACGGTTCTGTTTGGCAATTATTTTTTTATTGCCAAACAGAACCGTCCCTGTTGGCAAAAAAGAGTAGAGCAAGAAAGCCCCACTCTTTCAAAATCAATTTTTTTATTATTCTTCAGTTGCTTCAACAACTTCTTCCATGCTTTCTGGTTCTGTTACTTCTTCAGCATTTGCAGCTTCAGCTGTTGTTTCAAATGATTCACCTTGTCTTCCTTCGATGATAGCATTTGCCATACAATCAGCAATTAAGCTAACAGCACGAATTGCATCATCATTTCCTGGAATAGCATAGTCAACATCTTCTGGATTACAGTTTGTATCAACTAAACCTACAACTGGAATGTTTAATTTTCTAGCTTCTAAGATAGCTATTCTTTCTTTTTTAGGATCTACTACAAATAAAACTCCTGGAATTTCTTTCATTTCTTTAATTCCACCTAAGTTCTTTTCTAGTTTTTCCATTTCTTTCTTTAATAGAATAACTTCTTTTTTAGGTAATACTTCGAAAGTACCATCTTCTTGCATTGTTTCTAATTCGTTTAATCTTTGTACTCTTTTTTGAATTGTTTCAAAGTTTGTAAGCATTCCACCTAACCATCTTTGATTTACATAGTACATACCGCTTTTTTCAGCAGCTTCTTTCATGCAGTCTTGAGCTTGTTTTTTTGTTCCAACAAATAGAACTGTTTTTCCCTCTTCTGCTTGTGATTTCATGAAGTCATATGCTTCATCTAATTTTTTTGATGTTTTTTGAAGATCGATAATGTGAATACCATTTCTAGCTTGGAATATGTATTCAGCCATTTTAGGATCCCATCTTCTTGTTTGATGTCCAAAGTGAACACCAGCTTCTAGTAATTGTTTCATTGCAACTACTGCCATTTTAATTTCCTCCCTTTTTGTTTTTACCTCCATAAAGTTTCAAACATTTTTCAAAGACTTGTAATTCACTAAATTTTTACAAGCACACCTTTTCAAACTAGCTTTATGTGTGTTTTAACAGACATTATTATATCAAAAAAAGTGCATTAAATCAATACCTTTTTATTATTTTTTCTATCTTTTTTTATTATTTTCATTTATAAAAAAAAAGGACTTATGCTAAAACACATAAGTCCCTTTCTAGTCAGTTGTTTTAATGTCCTACTCATATATCGAAATTGCTTTTATAGCCTTTGATGTTTCCATGAATACAACAGATTTTGTTATCGGTTCTACTGTTACATTAATTATCCATGGATTTTCTTTGCTCAGCACCAAATATTCAGGAAGTTGGATAGTAATTAATCCTGTTTTACCTTCCAATGCATTCTGCCAAATAAATGGTGTTTTGCCTATTCTTTCTTTCTTCTTTTCTGTCATGCCCAAGAAGTCATAAGTCTTTAAAATATTGTTTGACTCTTCAGCATTAGGATAATATGCCTGTGCTTCTGCAGCCTTAAGAACTTCTGTTGTTATGCCGTTCGGAGAATCTATTCCTGGAGCAACTATACAAGTATATACTTTATATCCAAGTTTCTCAAATCTTGAAATTGCTTCCATAGAACATCTGTCTAAATCCTGAGTTGCTTGTAGAATTGTACCATCACTATTTAATGGATATATGCAGTCTCCTCCTGTATCAACTCCAACGATTGTATCAATTTTTTTATTAGTCGTGTTTTCTATATGCTGAATTACACTTCTAATTTTTTCAAACAGATTATTATCGTTTTTGTTTATAACCAGATAAGAATTCATTCCCATTTTTGATGGTAAATCTTCAAAAAAGCGTCCTTCGCCATGTGTTCTTCTGTTGCATAAATACACATCATTTAAAAGTACTTTTTCAACGCCATACACAAGTCTTATCTTATTCATCCTTCCAGAACTGTCTTGTGAAGCAGTTCTTTCAGTACGAATAGAAATTACATTGTTACAGTTTTTTAGTAAGTACTTACCCACCATAGCAGCCTGTATACAGTCACTTCCTCCTCCCAAACCAACAACAAGAATGTTATTACCTGTTATATCAAAAATGTCTGATTTTTTTACAAGTATTTCCTCTCTTGGTTTGCAACTCACTACATATCCATCATTTACATTTTCTAAATCGAAAATAATATATGGAAGAATAAGAGGAGTTTTAGCCTGTTCTGCGACATCTTTAATAGATACATTTATATTTGATAGCTTAACACTGTCTTTGATCATTTTTAACCTTACGTAGCTGTATATATTAGCTATTATAGGTAATATAATGTTTAATGCTTCAAATATTGGCCGTTCATAATTCTGCTTTATATACCAATTGATGCCATTTATAATTGTATCTCTTAAAAACTGCAAAGTTATTCTGCAATTGCTTTCTTCGTCGGTTTTTCCAAGTTCATCTGATAAGACTTTTCTTAAAAGTTCTGGCTGATTCAGAAAAACTTCCTCAACTTCGAAAGCATCATCCTTACGCTGTACATCAAGAATATTGCAAATTTTCACAATTGTAACATATTCAAGATTTACACGATTACTACCTCCAGAGATTAGTTCTCCCCGAAGAAAATTCATTGTTTTTTCTGAATTGTTTTCTTTCATTTTATATACCTCCAAAGTAATTAGAGCCTATATTCGAATGAAGAATTAGCCACTGACTAGAACTAATTCTATTTATCTCACATCTGCGAGATAAAATTTATGGCATTATTATATCACATTATACGCATTATTTCAAGCATTATGCCTTTTAACAGTTTTGGGAGTAATATATAAATCTTTCTCAAAACCTTTTCCCCATGCTTCTCTTGCATTAAATATAACTATAAAAGCTTTTTTGTCTATATTGGTAGCTATTTTTTTTATTTTAATAATATCATTTCTATCTCCAACACAGAGTAACATCATTTTATCAGTATTTGAATGCATTCCTTTTGCATAAATTGCTGTACTTCCCCTTTGAACATCTTCACCAACCTTTTTTGCAATTTCATCATATTTTTCTGATATTATAAACATTACTTTTGTAAAATCAACACCTTCAAATACAATATCTATCATTTTTCCCATTAAATATATCGCAATAGCAGAATATAATCCAACTTCAATTTCTTTAAAAACAAATATGCTAAGTGCAATTATTATTGTATCAATCATTATAATTAAATCACCTGACTTAAATTTGTCATTAAAAGAACGTACTACATAAGAAAGTAAATCACTACCTCCTGTTGATCCACTTACTTTTAAAATAATTGAAGTTCCAATTCCCATTATTATTCCACCATATATACATGCTAAAAATTTATCATTAGTTACTGCTGGAAAACGCTCTAAAACATCAATAAAAAAAGATAACAATACTGTTCCTACAATAGATTTAAAAATAAATTTTTTCCCTACTCTCAAAAATGCTATAATGAATAATGGAAGATTCAAAGCAAACATTAATGTACCTACTGGAAATTTAAATAAATAATATCCAATAGTAGCCAAACCTGAAAAACCGCCAGTTGATAATTTATTAGGCAATAAGAAAAAGGCTGTAGAACAAGCCATAATAAATGACCCAACTACAAGCCCTGCACTGGTTATAATTAAATGTTTTATAATATTTAATTTATCATCTTTTCTCATCTAAATCACCTGGATTTAGCTTTACCAAAAATTTCAAAATTATTCTATTCAATTTTTTATCAATAAAAATTATACTATTCTTCTAAAAACATATTTTTTTACAGAATCATCTCTTTGAACAATCAAATCGATATCATATAATTCTTTAATTCTTTTAATATTTTCCTTTTTATGTCCAACAAAACTATTTATTAAATTACCATTAACTAAAACCTTCACAATTTTCACTTTATTATTTAATTTTTGAATTTTTTTTGAAAATTCATCATAACAAATTCTGCTATCAACTAATTGCCTAAAAGCAGGATGATAGGGACCAGCCACTACCTGACTGTTTTCATTATCCGGATTACAAATTTCATCAGTATTTTGCAATCCTATTCTAATAACATTTATATTCTTTTTATTAAACATTTTTAATAAAATAGCACTTGTTTCAACTGCCTGCTCCAAAGTATTTGGCTTATATTCAGAATTGTAATAATCTTCAGCTAATTTAGTATCCTTTATAACTAAAACAGGATAAATTCTGATTATTTTTGGTCGCAGTTTTATAAGTTTTTTTGCTGTTTCAATTTCATCTTTTTGCGAACTTTCTGGTAACCCCACCATCATTTGATGTCCTAAGTTAAATTTATTTTTCCTAATCAATTTAGATGCCTTTTTTACATCTTCAAATGTATGGCCTCTCTTGCATTTGTTTAAAATGTAGTCATTTGCTGATTGTACACCAAGTTCAATTGTTTTAACATTATATTTTTTTAATAAATTTAGTATATCTTGATCAATATAATCCGGTCTTGTAGAAATTCTAATTCCAACAACTTTACCTTGCTTAATGTATTCATTCGCAGCTTGCAATAACTCTTTTTGAGTTGCTATATCTATACCTGTAAAGCTTCCACCAAAAAAAGCAATCTCAACTTTTTTATCAATATTAGGAAAATTACTTAAATAATCTTCTATTATTTTTTTTACATCTTTACTAGTTATATTCTTCTTCTGACCACTAATCTTCTTTTGGTTACAAAAAGTACAATCATTAGGACAGCCAAGGTGCGGAACAAAAATTGGAATTATATACTCTTTCTTCATAATGACACTCCTTTTTTGAAACATTTGGGGACGGTCTTACTTTTGATTCCACACTGTTTCTTTCATATATTATTTTATTATCATTAAAGCATTATGTGCTGCGTCCATCTCAGCTGACTTTTTATTTTTTCCGTTACCAACAGCAAGTTTTTTACCATTACAACTTACCTGGGAAATAAAAGTCTTATCATGATCAGGACCCTTTTCTTCTAAAATCGTGTATTTTATATCAACATCTCCATGAATTTGTAATTTTTCCTGTAATACAGTTTTATAATCTTTCATTCCAACATTATGACTTGCAACATCTATTGCATCTTTTAAATTTTCTACAATAAACTTTTCTGCTTGTCCTAAATCAGAATCAAAATAAATCGCTGCTATAACCGCTTCTACACTATCAGCAAGAATTGCTGGTCTTTTAGTTTCTCCACTCATTATTTGGCTTTTTCCTAAATATAAAAAATCACTAAAATCATGCTTTAAAGCAACCTTATATAAACTCTTTTCACAAACAACATCAGCTCTAACTTTAGTCATTTCTCCTTCTTTTAAGAAACTATAGTTATTATAAATATATTTGCTTGAAATAAATTCTAATATGCTATCACCTAAAAACTCTAGTTTTTCATTACTCTCTATGTGATTCTCGTTTGCATATGATGTATGAGTTAGAGCTTTTTTTAATAAATCAATATTTTTGAATTTATAACCAATACTATCTTCTAACTTTGATAAATCCATATTTTCTTCCTTTCTTATTTTATACATTCTTTTTTAAATTTAAAAAAGAAAGGTGTTACCCTTTCAATTTCTTTTGTAAATTAAGCAATATGCTCTTTTATGTATTCAACTACATCACCAACTGTAACAACTTTTTCAGCGTCTGCATCTGGAATTTCTGTGTCAAATTCTTCTTCTAAAGCCATTATTAATTCTACTATATCTAAAGAATCAGCTCCTAAATCATCTATGAAAGATGCCTCCATTGTTACTGAACTTTCTGTAGCACCTAATTGCTCAACAATTATATTTTTTACTTTTTCAAAAACTTCTTCTGAACTCATGCTTAAGTTCACCTCCCTCCAAGTTTTCAATTATAATTTACAATTTTACTTTGTTTATCTAACAATATTATATGTTCGAACAAAAGTCAATAGTTTTTTAAAATTTTTACTAAGCAGTCAAATTCTTCAATTTATACACTATTCTGCACTTACTGTTTTATTCTCTTCAGCTTGTTTTTGTTCATTAATCTTAGTAAATTCTTCAATCATTTTATCAACCGCTTTATTTTTAACAAACTGTTCAGCTTGTTTTATAGTAAATTCAAATAATTTTTCATCACTACTTCCATGCGCTTTTACAACTGGTTTTTTTACACCTAAAAACAATGCACCACCATATTCTTTATAATCACATGTTTTAGCAAATCTTTTTATAGCTGGCAATGATGGTACTGCTGCTATTTTAGAAATCATATTTTTCTTTAAACTTTCAGTTAGACTTCTTTTTACAAACTTTCCTAAACCTTCAACAGCTTTTAAGAAAACATTTCCTGTAAATCCATCTGTTACAATTGCATCAACTTCACCAGAAAAAGCATCTCTTCCTTCAACATTTCCAATAAAATTAATATTGTACTCTTCAGCTTTTTCTTTTAGTAATTTATATGTTTCTTTTGTTAATTCATTACCTTTTGTTTCTTCAGTTCCTATATTTAACAAACCTATTCTTGGTGATTTTACTCCAAATGTATTAGTTAAATATATAGTAGCCATTTGTGCAAATTGTAATAAATTAAGTGGCTTGCAATTAGTATTTGCCCCTGAATCAATAAGCAATAATCTACTTTTATAAGAAGGCAAAATACCTGCCATAGCTGGTCTATCAATTCCTTTAATTCTACCTACCAATAATGTAGCACCTGTTAGTAATGCACCTGAATTTCCTGCTGAAATAAATACATCACCTTCACCATTTTTTAACATATTGAACCCTACAACCATAGATGAATCTTTTTTATGTTTAATTGCCTGAGTAGGAATATCTTCCATTTCGATTGTTTCTGTTGTATGTTTAATACTTAATCTATCAGAAATCTCTTTAATACTATTTTTTCCATATAATTCTTTTATTCTACTATTAATTACATCTTCATTACCAATTAAAACAACTTCAGCTTCAATTTGATTAATTGCTTTAACCGCACCTTTTATATTAGCATCAGGAGCATTATCTCCTCCCATTGCATCTAACAAAATCTTCATTCTGTCCTCCAAAATATTTTTAATAAAATTTTACATTTACATTTTATACCCTAATTTATTTGTTGTCAATAATTTAATCTCATCTGACTTGTTGTTCAATAATATTACTTTTCTAATGGACAACTAATAGCTATTATACCACAATATATCTCTTTTTTCAACAAAAAAATAAACCTCTTAAATGAGGTCTATTTTTTATGAATTATTTTAATTCAACAACAGCTCCAACTTCTGTGAATTTAGCTTTTAATTCTTCAGCTTCGTCTTTGCTAGCTCCTTCTTTAACTGTTTTTGGAGCACCGTCAACTAATTCTTTAGCTTCTTTTAATCCTAATCCTGTTGCGTCTCTAACAACTTTGATTACTTGGATTTTGTTTGCTCCAGCGTCTGTTAAAACAACATCAAAAGATGTTTTTTCTTCAGCAGCACCTGCTGCTGCTCCACCTGCTACTGGTGCTGCAGCTGCTACTGCAGATACTCCAAATTCTTCTTCTATAGCTTTTACTAAATCAGCTAATTCAACAACTGTCATTTTTTTGATTTCTTCAATCATTTCTTCTTTATTCATTTTTATATCCTCCTAAAATTTTTATTTGTGGTTTAACCACTTTATATTTAACATCCTGCAATTTACGTATGCAACTCGAATTTTTATACAGTGATTTAAGTTCACGACTCTTTTGTTAGCAGTTTAAGTCTGCAAATCTATATTTTTTTGTGTAAATACACCATTTAATTCACTAAAATACAAATTAAGCTTGTGCTTCTTTTTGTAAACGAACTTGATCAAGTGCAACAGCGAATTTTGAAATAGTTCCAAGTAATCCACCTGCAAGCATTGATAATAATGTTTCTCTTGATGGTAATTTTGCTAAAGTAATGATTTCTTCAGCTGTCATAACTTTACCTTCAATTATTCCACCTTTGATTTTATAGAAGTCATTACCTTTTGTAAAGTTATAAATAACTTTAGCTGGTTCTAAGTAATCTTCATTACCGAAAATAACAGCTGTAGGTCCTTCTAATAATTCGTCTAATCCATTTTCACCATTTGCATTTAATGCTCTTCTAACGATATTATTTTTTATAATTTTATATTGAGCATTTGCATTTCTGATATCTGTTCTTAATTTTGTATCATCAGCTACATTTATTCCTCTGTAATCTGTTAAAAGTATAACTTTAGCTTCTTTAAATTTTTCAGCTAATTCGTTAACTTGTGCTTCCTTTTGTTTTAAAATAGTTTCACTTGCCATTTTAATTAGTTCACCTCCTAGAAATTTATGCAATAATAAAATCCAATCTATATATGCCTTAGACTGAGGCACACATAGATTGGATAAATCCGCTCATAATATGTTTGCCTCGGTAGGACTTACTTTTCTGCCTACTTTCTTTGGCTATATAAATTTATAAATTATTTTTGATCAATATACATGCTTGGTCCCATTGTTGTAGAAATAGCAACGCTTTTAATGTATTGTCCTTTAGCTGCTGCTGGTTTAGCTTTTATGATTGCACCTATAATAGCATCATAGTTTTCTAATAATTTTTCTGCACCAAATGAAACTTTACCAAATCCTAAGTGAATAATGTTAGTTTTATCTAATCTATATTCAACTTTACCAGATTTAATTTCATTAATAGCTTTAGTAACATCCATTGTTACTGTTCCTGATTTTGGGTTAGGCATTAAACCTTTTGGTCCTAATACTTTACCTAATCTACCAACTACACCCATCATATCTGGAGTAGCAACTATAACATCATAGTCAAACCAGTTTTCTTTTTCGATTTTTGGTATTAATTCTTCAGCACCAACAAAATCTGCTCCAGCTTTAACAGCTTCTTCAGCTTTTGGTCCTTTAGCAAAAACTAATACTTTTAATGTTTTACCTGTACCATGTGGAAGTACTGTTGTACCTCTAACTTGTTGGTCAGCGTGTTTTGAATCAACACCTAGTTTTACGTGTAATTCTACAGTTTCGTCAAATTTTGCTTTAGGCATTTTTTCAATTGTTTCTAAAGCTTCTTTTGCACTGTAAACTTTTGATTTATCTACAAGTTGTTCACCTGCAAGATATCTTTTTCCTCTTTTCATTTTTTACCTCCTTTGGTTCTAACGAGTTATTCACTCTCCCAATTTTAATTTTAAGTTTTCTTAAATAACGATAATATTAATTTTTTTAATATGTAAATTAAAACAAATTAAATATAAACATACATCTTAAAAAAATTAATTTTATAATTACTTAAATTAGTCTGTAACAACAACACCCATAGAACGAGCTGTTCCAGCTACCATACTCATTGCAGCTTCTAATGATGCAGCATTTAAGTCTGGCATTTTTTGTTCAGCAATTTCCTTAACTTGTGCTTTTGTAATTGTTGCAACTTTATCCATGTTAGGTTTTCCTGAAGCTTTTTCAATTTTAGCAGCTTTTTTAATTAAAACTGCAACTGGTGGTACTTTTGTTATAAATTCGAAAGATTTATCTTTGTAAACAGTGATAACAACTGGGATTATCATTCCAGGTTGATTAGCTGTTCTATCATTGAATTCTTTAACGAATTGCATAATGTTAACACCACTTGAACCTAATGCTGGACCTACTGGTGGAGCTGGTGTAGCTTTACCTGCAGGTATTTGCAATTTGATTAAATTACTAACTTCTTTCTCTGCCATTTCTAATTGCACCTCCTTTTAGTCTAATATATTGTCAAAATAATTTATATAAATTTAAATTATTAACCTAGTTAATTATTAATGAATTTTCTCTACAAGTTTATAAAATGTTACTTTATAATTAAACTTTTTGAACTTGTGAAAATTCTAACTCAACTGGAGTTTCTCTTCCAAACATAGAAACTAAAACTCTTACTTTATGTTTTTCTTTATTGATTTCTTGGACAACACCAACAAAATCTTTTAATGGTCCATCAATAACTCTTATTGAATCATTAACATTGTAATCAACATTAACTTCAATTTTTTCAAATCCCATATTTCTGATTTCTTCGTCAGTAAGTGGAATAGGGTCTGTTCCTGAACCAACAAATCCTGTAACGCCTCTAGTATTTCTTACGATATACCATGTAGCTTCTGTTACAATCATTTTTATTAAAACATAACCTGGAAATACTTTCTTTAAGTTAGTTTTCTTTTTTCCATCTTTAATTTCTATTTGTTCTTCCATAGGAACTATTATTTCAAAGAAATAATCTTCTAGTTCTCTATTTTTCACAGTCTTTTCTAAGTCTGTTTTTACTTTGTTTTCATAACCAGAATATGTATGTACAACATACCACTTTGGAGTTAATTCTTTAATGTCTTGAGACATAATTTTAGCCTCCTTTTTTCAAATATTTCTAAACATAAATAAACATTATAATTTATTTATTCTATTCATATTTTTCTGTTAAGAATAGCCTATTCATTATTTTGTGTATTTTCTGTGTTTTCTTCATTCTCAGTATTCTCATTTTGTTCGTTGTTTTCATTATCATTTTGATTTTCACTGTTATTTGTTACATCTTCAACCACTTGAGTTTGAGATTGATTATTAGATTGCACATGTTCTTTTAATTTTTCTACACCATATTTGTTCATTGCACCAAAAACAAGATCTAAACAAAATACTATACCTGCTGTTACTAATACAATAACAATTACAGCAGTTACATTGTTAACCATTTGTTTTGATGTAGGCCATACAACTTTTTTTAGTTCTGCCTTAACATCTTTCATAAAGTGTTTGTTTTCATTTTTTACTTTACTTTCTTTTTCTTTAGCCATCTTAATTCCTCCCTAAAGATTATTTTGTTTCTTTATGTGTAGTACGTTTTCCACAGAATTTACAATATTTAGTTATTTCCAATCTGTCTGTGTTATTTTTCTTGTTCTTGCTTGTTGTATAAGTTCTTCTTTTGCATTCAGAACAAGCTAAAATTATTGGTTCTCTAGCTCCTTTTGCTGCCATTTAAATACACCTCCAGCCATTCTTAATTAGATTTATGTTTAAAACATATTTTCACTTATTATACGCTTTACTATTCTATCACTTTTCTTCTGATATGTCAACCAAATTAGAGTATTTTTTTGGAAAATTTATACATTTTTTTACATCATCAAAAAGTACTTATTTAAATTACATAATCTTATTATAATTACAAAAAACTACCCGGGAATACCTGGGTAGTTTTTTGATTGTGCGCTACTTCTTTGAAAGTGTCCGATTATATCGGATTTTTTCAAGAATTCTGACATACGTTGGCTCTGATTTGAGCTTTTCTTTCAGTTCCAGAATTGCATCATCTTTCAATGTTTCAGCAGCAGCTTCATACACCTGTTTAAAAGCAGGATGTTTTAATGTGTACACGACCTCATGATTTTCATCATAAATAGCCGACATTTTACCGCTGATTGGATCAAACATGAATAAAAATCTGCCTGAATTGTACTTGGGTGTTTTCTTCTCAGAATTGTAGCCATTCATCTTTAAAACCTCCTATATCTTTACTGTAAAATATTTGGATTAGGGTTTAAAATACGTATGAATATAATAGTATTATAACACTATTTATGTAAATTGTAAAGTTCATTATTTTTTCTTTTTCTTTTTTTGTACAGAATATCCAAACTTTCCTATTTTTTTATCTAAGGAATAATATCCACCATTAGCGTATGCCATCAAATTACATTTTGAAATATCAAAAGCACCTTTTTCATCAATGTATTTATCATCAGCATTAATAGCTAATACCTCTGCAACAAACATATGATGACTTCCTAATTCTCTAATTTCTTTAACTTTACATTCAACAGAAACCGGACTTTCTTCAATCATAGGGCATTTTACAAAATTAGCCTTTTGCTTAGTTAATTTCATTTCTTTAAACTTATCTACATTTGCTCCTGATTTTACACCACACCAATCTGTTGCATATGCTAAATCTTCTGTTGTTAAATTAATAACAAACTCTCCACTTTCTTTGATTAAACTATATGAATGTCTCTCTGGTCTTACGGAAATATATACCATAGCAGGATTTGTGTTTAAAATTCCAGTCCATGCAACAGTTATAATATTTGAATTTTCGAAATCTCCACAAGATACCATAACTGCAGGAATTGGATAAATAAAAGTTCCTGGTTTCCACATTGTTTTAGACATAATATTAACCTCCTTATATAAATAATACTCTTATCAAAAATATTTATGATTATTTTTTATAAAAATGAAAATCACAGCATGTTCCACCCATGCCAAGAGTTTGAGATCTTGAAAATCCGATTTTCTTTAAATTACCGTATGTTATATCATCAACCTCGCAAAAAGCTCTGCAAAGTTCTGGACATTCATATTGTTTACAAGCATTATGCCAAAAACAATCTGTAATAGTAATATTATAATAATCTTTACCAACCTCTGTTGAGCTTTTTTGCAAATCTGTATTTTTCATTATTTTTATAAATATATTGCTATATATTTTATAAAATCCTGGAAATTTCTCAAGCCTTGCAGTCATGTCATGCTTACTTTTTCCCACATAATTAACCATATATTTTCTTGTTATTTCATAAGCATTATTAGAATATTTATCATCAACAAGAAGGGACTTATACAAAGCTATACGTGGTAATATAGTCTGCACCATTGTATTAAGCTGATTCTTGGATTTCGTGTTTATGGAATTACGATAATTCTTTAACAATTCACATTGAGATGTATATATTCTTTCTGCTTCCTTTTTGTCAAACTCCTCATTTAAAAACCTTTTTACATTTTTTTGTTGTTTTATTTTTAAAGTACCACTCATTTGTATTTCCTCCTATATTTTTAGTACCATGTTTTAATTATAACATTTATTTCAGTTATAATTTTGGCTGTTCTCTACTACTTTTCAATCTTCATAGTCTTTACACAAATATAAATTGGAATAATTCCATATCCGATTGGTGCAATATACCATAAATTTTCATTTATACATAGTGCTCCAATAAATCCTACCAAACATAGTATTCCTGCTGTAATTGAAGATACTTTTATTGGATTATTAGTTTTATTTTTTATAGACATACCTATAAATAGAAATGCTAAACCAACAAATCCCCCCCATGCTAAATAATCAATACACATTTCTACTGAAGGCCATTGACCAATTCTAAAATAATCAGGAACATTTACACCTTCTGAGATTAATCTTCTTGTAACAGTAATATTGACAATATGAGCTGCACTTGTTAATGTAACTGCACACGCCATAAATATACCCACTAATCTTTTATAACAGCTACTACAACTTAACTTTTCACTTAAATTAACTAATAACACAAGAAACACTAAGCCTCCAATTACTGTCAATACTTCCCATAAAGTTAATGCAAAATCTGTTTTAGTTATTAAAAACAATAATACTGATATAAAATATACTATGGTAGTAATAATTGATATAATTGATATTTTTTTCATAAAAACCTCTCTCTCTGCAATCTTTTAAATAGATTACTATTCATATTAATATTATTATTATACAAAATCTCCAGTAAGTTTTCAATACTAAAAAGTTTTTAGTAACAATCTCAACTGCAATCTTTATTAACCCTAAAATAAAAATTTCAAAAAATAAGACATAGATTAAAAACATAACCATATCTCTAATCTATATCTTATTTATAATTATATTATAAAATAAAAAAATCTGGCGACAACCTATTTTCTCAGCAGGGTAACCCACAAATATCGTCGGCACATTGGAGCTTGACTTCTGTGTTCGGGATGGGAACAGGTATTACCTCCATGTCATAATCACCAGAAAAGTTTTGTATACTTATTTCTAAGCACACTCAAAAATATATAGATAAATTTCAAGGTAATCTAGTTACCTTCTAGTTTATTATAATATCGTGGTTAAGCCCTCGAATTATTAGTATTGGTCACCTTAATACATTACTGCACTTACAGCTCCAACCTATCAACC
>JAFVGB010000021.1 GCA_017475185.1 Clostridia bacterium | reverse complement strand
TGAAGTAACAGTTCCAGAAGAATACATGGGAGATGTTATTGGAGACATTAACTCTAGAAGAGGAAGAATGGAAGGTATGGAAGCTAGAGGTGGAAACCAAATAGTAAGAGGATTTATTCCACTTTCAGAAATGTTTGGTTATGCTACTGACTTACGTTCAAAAACACAAGGTAGAGGTACTTATTCTATGGAACCAAGTCACTATGAAGAAGTTCCAAAATCAGTACTTGATACTATTGTTGCTAGTAGAGCAAAGAAAGAAGACTAATAATATTTGTTTGTAATCAAAAAGTTATGCAAGGTTCTGTTTAAAATTCCGAACTTTAAACAGAATAATGTTTATAAAATAGTAAAAACGCTTAAATTTCAGTGATTTGAACGAAGAATATGAAGATTTTATTAAAAACATCTTGCAAAACTTAGAAAAATATTATAAAATGCAAATGTTTAATATAGTTATTAATTTTAAAAAATATAAAAGGTGTTCAAGAAATTTTAATCAAACTTGATTTAGGGGAAACCCTCACCAAATTTAAAGGAGGAAAATTTAATGGCAAAGGAAAAATTTGAAAGAACCAAACCACACGTTAACATTGGTACAATCGGACACGTTGACCACGGTAAAACAACAACAACAGCTGCTATTACAAAAGTTTTAGCACTTAAAGGTCAAGCACAATTCGAAGCTTACGATATGATCGATAAAGCTCCAGAAGAAAGAGAAAGAGGTATTACAATTAATACTGCTCACGTTGAATATGAAACAGACAACAGACACTATGCTCACGTTGACTGTCCAGGACACGCTGACTATGTTAAAAACATGATCACAGGTGCTGCTCAAATGGATGGTGCTATATTAGTTGTTTCTGCAGCTGATGGACCAATGCCTCAAACAAGAGAGCACATCTTATTAGCTAGACAAGTTGGTGTTAAATACATCGTTGTTTACTTAAATAAATGTGATATGGTTGATGATCCAGAATTATTAGAATTAGTTGAAATGGAAGTTAGAGACTTATTATCAAGCTATGATTTCCCAGGAGATGAAATTCCAGTTATCAAAGGATCTTCATTAGCAGTATTAGAGAGCACATCAAAAGATATCAACGCTCCAGAATATGCTCCAATTTTAGAGTTAATGGCTGCAGTTGATAGCTATATCCCAACACCAGAAAGACCAACAGACTTACCATTCTTAATGCCAGTTGAAGACGTATTCACAATCACAGGTCGTGGTACAGTTGCTACAGGTAGAGTAGAAAGAGGTGTTGTTAAACTACAAGACGAAGTTGAAATCGTTGGTTTAACAAAAGAATTAAACAAAACAGTTGTTACAGGTGTTGAAATGTTCAGAAAATTATTAGACCAAGCTGAAGCTGGAGATAACATCGGTGTTCTTTTAAGAGGTGTTCAAAGAGACGAAATCGAAAGAGGACAAGTTTTAGCTAAACCAGGAACAATTCATCCACATACAAAATTCACATCACAAGTATACGTTCTAACTAAAGATGAAGGTGGACGTCATACACCATTCTTCAATGGTTATAGACCACAATTCTACTTTAGAACAACAGACGTTACAGGTGTTATTGAATTACCTGCTGGAACAGAAATGGTTATGCCAGGTGATAACATCGATATGACTATCGAATTAATCACTCCTATCGCTATCGAAAAAGGATTAAGATTCGCTATTCGTGAAGGTGGTAGAACAGTAGGTTCAGGTGTTGTTGCTGATATAATTGAGTAATAATATTTGCCAAATAAAAAGCTTTCAAGATAACTCTTGAAGGCTTTTTTGTTGCTATTATATTGACATTTTTAGCCAAAAAGTATATACTATGTTCGGGAAATATGTAATTGAAGGAGTTTATAAATATGAAAAAAATTATATTTTCAATTAGATTATTTGTGATAGCAATTGTTGCATTATTGCTTGCACAAGTACCATCTCTAGCTGCAACAGGAAAATCAACAGCTGATTTTGTTAGATTAAGACAAAAACCATCAACAGATTCAGAAGTAATTAATGTATTAGCAGTTGATGATGTAGTAGAGATTTTAGGAAAAGAAGGTGATTGGTACAAAGTTACTTTTAAAGGAAATACAGGGTATGTAAGCCAATCATTTATAAGCACAAATGAAAATGTTGATAATAATAAATCTGAAGATAATTCTCAAAAGAGTGAAAATAATGATTCAAAAAATAATAACAATGAAAACAAAACAGACTCAAAAAAACAAGAAGAGAGTAATGTAACAGAGAATCAAAAAGCAAATAATACATCAACTAATAAAGTATATAATATGGCTGAAAATACACAAGTAAATATTTTACCAGTTGTAACATCAGAAATTATTGGTGAAGTAAAAAAAGATGAAAGTGTTACTTTAATTATTAACGCAGGGTTATGGGTTTATATTAAATCTAATAATGTTAGTGGATGGATAAGAATTGATAAATTATCAACTGAAAATATTAATGTTGATAATTCTGCTAGTTCAGAAAATAACAATGAAGAAAATAAAGAAGAGAATAAGGCAGAAAATCAAGAAGAAAACAAAGAAAATAATGAAAATAATCAACCAGCAGAAAATACTGAATCATCTGAAACAAAAAATCAAGAAAACAGTAATGAAAATAATACTCAAGCTACAAACTTTACTGCAAAAACAATGTATTCTGCATCAACAGCTGTAAATGTAAGAAGTGCTTCAAATACAGATTCAACAGTTGTTGACTCAATCGGAATAAATGCTGAAGTTAAAGTTGTTGGAGAAGAAAATGATTGGTATAAAGTAGAAGTTAATGGAAGAAGTGGTTATATTAGAAAAGATTTACTTTCTGATAATAAAACAGAAGTTACTTCAAGAAATAACGATTTAGATAGAGCGGCTGCTAAACAAGCTGCAACAACTGAACAAGCTTCTGAACCAGCTAAAACTTCAACAAACAATACAAATACATCTTCAACAAAGTCATCATCAGGTGCGACTGGAGAAGATATTGTAGCTTATGCAAAACAATTTTTAGGATGTAAATATGTTTATGGAGCTGCAGGACCAAGTTCTTTTGATTGTTCAGGCTTAACAATGTATGTGTATAAACATTTTGGCTATTCTTTAAGCCATTCATCAAAAGTTCAAGCTACACAAGGTGTTGCTGTTTCAGGAGATTTACAACCTGGAGATATCTTAGTTTTTTCAAATGATGGAAAAACAGTAGGTCATGTAGGAATTTATATAGGAAATGATAAATTTATTCATGCATCTGATAGTACAACTGGTGTTATTATTTCAAATTTACATGATAGATGGAATATTTCAAAATATTGGGGAGCAAGAAGAATTTTAAAATAAAAGACAAAACAATAAATTGGGGTAATAATAAGGAGGAATTTTATTTTGAATAAAAGACCAATGTTAATTATTACCATAGGTTATTTAATAGGTATATTATTAGGGCTATATTTAGATATAAATATAGCTCTTTTTGTTATTTCTTTTATAGTAACTACTGTAATGTTGATATATATATATGTAAAATGCAGAAAAAAAGGTTATAAAGAAAATATAATCTTAATTGTAATTAGTACTATGGTATTTTTATTTTCAACTTTAATGATGCATTATAGGGAAAAATCATTTGAAATAGCATATGATGGAAGTATAAAATGTGTTGGTACGATTATTTCTGTTGAAATGGAAACTCAATATTATTATAGTTATACAGTAAAAGTAAAGAATGTTAGTGATTGTATTAAACTTAAAGATAAAAATATATTATTAAGAATAAAAAAAACAAAGGATTATAAAGCAGAAAAATTAGAGTATGGTGATTTAATATCAATAACTGGAAAATTAGAAAAACCATCTAAGAGAAAAAATTATAAAGGATATGATTATTCAGAATATTTAAAAATTAAAAATATTTATTTTATTTGCAATACAAACATAAAAGATGTGCAGGTTTTAAAGAAGAACTCGCTTTTTGTGGTCAATGTGTGGATAACTAAGTTAAGAAATCGCTTAAAATTGAATCTGTTTAAAATATTACCCAAAAATATAGCCAATATCGCTATTGCTTTTTTACTTGGAGATTCAAATTTTATTGAAGAAGGACAAAAGCAAATTTTTAGTGATGCAAGTTTATCACACATTTTAGCAATTTCTGGTATGCATGTTTCATATATTATTTTAGGTTGTAGTTATATATTGAAAAAACTTGGTAAAAGATATAGTAAATACCGGTTTAATTATATTTCTTTTGTTTTTTTTAATGTTATCGGGCTCGTCTCCTTCTGTAGTTAGGGCAGTAATAATGGGATCATTAATGATAGTTTCAAAATTAGTTTATAGAAGGTCTGATTCATTAAACAATATAGTTGTTGCTTGTACAATTATTTTGCTTTTAAACCCTTATTATGTTTTAAATTTAGGGTTTCAACTTTCATTTCTTGGAACATTAGGTATTATTTTATTTAATAACAAGATTACTATTCTTTTTGATAGTTTAGTAAATGTAGTTAAAAGATGTTTAAAAATTGATAATAAGATTGAAAGTTGTGATTTAGGAAAAAAATTTTTGGGAAAATTTAGCCTTAAGATACTAAAAAGAGTCAAGATGATTTTAATAGTTAGTATATCAGCGAATTTACTTATAATTCCAATTTTAATATACAACTTTAATTCTTTCGGACTAATATTTTTAATTTCTAATATTTTGATAACTCCAATATTAGGTGTTATGTCTTTTACTGGATATATAACATGCTTTTTTTCTTTATTTTCAATAAAATTTGCTTCTATAATTGCTATACCTTTTGAATTTTGCATAAATGTGTTTATTAAAATTGCAGAATGTTGTTCTTATATTGATTTTGCAAGATTTGTGGTGCCAACTCCTGATATTATTATAATACTGGCATATTATGTTTTTATTATTTATATGTTTTATTTCTATGGTAGGAAAAATAATAAAATATTATTTAAAATAATAGCATTGGTAATTGTTATAGTTGTTATAGTGAATTATATAATACCAAATATTTCTGGTTTTAAATTATATTTTGTAGATGTAGGGCAGGGAGATTGTACATTAATTGTTACAAGTAATAATAAAAAGATTTTAATTGATGGTGGAGGTAGTGAATCTAGTTCTTATGATGTAGGAGAAAAAATTCTAGTGCCGTATTTATTGGATAGAAAAATAACTAAGATAGATTATATGATTTTTTCTCATTTTGATTCAGATCATTGTAAGGGATTGTTTACTGTAATGGAAAAATTAAAAGTTAAAAATGTGATTATTTCCGAACAAGGGGAGATTTCAGAAAATTATATATATTTTCTAAAATTAGTTCAAGAAAAACAAATTAATGTTGTAACGGTCCAAGCTCGGAAATAAGATAAGAATTGATAAATCCACATATGTGGATATTCTGTGGCCTGAAAAAAATTTAATTCATGAAAATATACTTAATAATAATTCTATTGTTTGTAAGGTTTGTTATAAAAATACTTCTATACTATTTACTGGAGATATAGAAGAGATAGCTGAGAGGAAAATATTAAGTGAATATAGCGAAAATCAACTGAAAGCTACTATTTTAAAAGTGGCACATCATGGCTCAAAATCTTCATCAATACAAGAATTTTTAGACATTGTAGAACCAAAAATTGCTTTAATTGGAGTAGGAGAGGAAAACAAGTTTGGTCATCCTAATGATAAAGTCTTAGAGAGACTGAATAAATTACGGTACAAATGTGTACAGAACAGATATAGATGGAGAGATTTTTGTTGATATTTATAAAAATGGTGCCATAAAGTGTAAAAAATTTATTAATGATAAATGATTTAATTAGATATGTATAAAATTACCAATATATGCAAATACTACAACAAAAGGATAGGGTGATATATGTGAAAAAGTGGATAATAATTTCCTTAATTGTTTTAATATTTGCATTGTCTGTTGTTTCTGGTTTTCTTGTAAGATCTTTTATTAATTTTTCAAGTAAAAAAGAACAAGCTAATCCAGCTGTTTTAGCAGAAAATAATGAAGATGAAATAATTGACACAAGTTCAAATGACATAACAGTATCTCCAAATGCAGAGGTAGTACTAACTCAAAAATATAAAGGTTGTGGACATACTGTTACCAAAAGAGAAATTGCTCCAAGAGAAATTATAAATTTAAATAAAGATAGGGTTCAAGAGTTTTATGAAGGATGGAATATCGATGAATTTAATGTAAATGAAATTAAGCTTTCCAGGAGCAATAAAGGAATTTGTGATGAACATTATATTTTAAGAGAATCTGATGGATATATTAGCATTAGTTGTAGAAATAATAGTGGGGAGTATATTTTTAAGGGATTAACAGATATTTCTGTTCAGTATTTGACAGAAGAGGATTTAGCTAAGTTAGAGCAGGGGATTGAAGTAGTAGGAAGAGATGCTTTAAATAAATTTTTAGAAGATTATGAATAACTTAAAATAGCTGGGAAACATTATTTTGATTTCCCAGCTATTATTTTATTTATTAATTTTTAAATTTTCTTTCTTCAAATATCCTTGTGCATAAAATGCATGGAAATACATACATAATGAGAATATTGTGAATGCTAATGCTAAGTAATATACATAAATATCAAATTTAAATGCAATATCAAAATATTTTATAGCAAGTGATGAAACAATTGCTACATAAAACAATACAGTAGCTAGTTTTCCATACCATTTGCTAGATACTACTAATTCTTTTCCATATAGGAAAGAGGCACCTGCAATCATTAAAAACTCTTTTAAGAAAATTACTATTATCATCCAGATTGGAATTATACCCTTTAACGCTAAAGTTGTTAATATAGCGATTTGTGTTGATTTATCAGCTAATGGGTCTATTAGTTTTCCAAAATTACTTATTAAATCGAATTTCCTTGCAATAGCTCCATCTAAAACATCAGTTAATGCTGAAAGTGTTAAAAATATAAAAGTTAGAATATAGTTATCATTAACTAAAGATAATATTATAAACGGAATTAATATAAAACGTGCTATTGTTAAGGCATTTGGTACATGTTTAAGCATATAAATTCCTCCAGTTTTTATTATATTATTATTTTACATTAAAGTGTAATTCTGTGTCAAATGTTATTGTAATTTTTTGTCCGTTTTTTAATTCTGATTTTAATATTAAATCAGATATTTCATCTTCAATATATCTTTGGATTGCTCTACGTAATGGACGTGCACCGTATTTGAAGTCTGTTCCTTTTTCTAAAATAAATTCTTTTGCTTCTTTTGTTACTTCCATTGTAATATCTTTATCTTGTAGTACTTTTGATGTTTCAGCCAACATAAGGTCAATAATTTGAAGTAGTTGGTCTTTTGTTAGTTGCTCAAATACTACAATTTCATCAACCCTGTTTAGAAATTCAGGTCTAAAAACTTCTTTTAGGCTATCTAAAATCTTATTTTTCTTTGCTTGTTCAGTTGCACCAAATCCAATTGAGTTAGTGTTTAGTGTAGAACCTGCATTAGATGTCATTATTATTATTGTATTTTCAAAGTTAACAGTATTTCCTTGTGAGTCTGTTAGTCTTCCTTCATCTAATACTTGTAATAGTATATTAAATACATCTGGATGGGCTTTTTCTATTTCATCTAGAAGTATTATTGAATAAGGATTGCGTTTTACTTTTTCAGTTAATTGACCAGCATCGTCATATCCGACATAACCTGGAGGAGATCCTATTAACTTAGAAGTTGAATGACCTTCCATATATTCAGACATATCAATTCTTATTATTGAATTTTCATTTCCAAACATTTCATATGCTAAAGATTTAGCAAGTTATGTTTTACCAACACCTGTTGGACCAACAAATATGAATGATGGTGGACGCTTTGTGCTTTTTAATCCTGCACGATTTCTACGAATTGCTCTAGAAACAGCTTCAACAGCCTCGTTTTGACCTATAACTCTATTGTGTAAATTTTGCTCTAAATTCAACAATTTTTGAGTTTCTGCTTCTGTAATTTTTTTAACTGGAATTTTTGTCCAATGTTCAATTACATTGGCAATATCTTGAACAGTTAAACTTGCTGTTTTCATTGTTTTATTTAATTTTTCAATTTCTTCAATTAATTGACATTCTTTAGTTTTTAATTCAGCAGCTTTTTGATAATCTTCTGTTGAATCTGCAGATGCAGCTTCTTCTTTTTCTTCTTGAACTTGTTTTAGTTCATTTTTCAATACTTCAAGTTTGTATAATTGTTTATTATTCAAATTGATTCTTGAACATGCTTCATCTAAAATATCAATTGCTTTGTCTGGTAAAAATCTGTCGTGTATGTATTTTTCAGACATTATAACAGTTTGTCTTATAACATCTTTTGATATTTTTACTTTATGATAGTCTTCATAATATTTTTTTATACCATTTAATATTTCTATAGCATCCTCAACTGAGGGTTCTTCTATTTTAACTGGTTGAAATCTTCTTTCTAAAGCAGAGTCTTTTTCAATATATTTTCTATATTCTTTTAAAGTTGTAGTTCCTATTAATTGAATTTCACCACTAGATAATGAAGGTTTTAAAATATTTGCTGCATTCATTGAGTGTTCAGCATCTCCAGCACCAATAATATTGTGTATTTCATCAATCACCAATATTATATTTCCTAAGCTTTTACATTCATCAATTATAGATTTCATTCTTGCTTCGAATTGTCCTCTAAATTGTGTTCCAGCTATAACAGCAGTCATATCTAGCAAGTAAACTTCTTTATTTAACAATTTTGCAGGCACATTACCATTTGCAATTTTTATTGCAAGACCTTGTGCAATAGCGGTCTTTCCAACTCCAGGTTCACCAATTAAACATGGATTATTTTTTGACCTTCTATTTAGAATTTGAATTATTCTTTGAATTTCTCTATCGCGACCAACTACGCTATCTAATTGATTGTTCTTAGCTTTTATTGTAAGATTTGTTCCGAATGTATCTAAAGCTTTTTTCTTCTTATTATTTTGTTTTTTATTTTCTTTTACTTTTTGCGTTTTATCAGAGTTTGGCGCTGATTCAGATTGTGAAGGTTCTGAGTTTTCGTTGCTATCAGAATTGTTTTTGAAACCAAATAATCCTGAAAAAATTGAACCTAAAGATTCTGGGGTTAATTCATCCATTGCTTCTTCGCCTTCTGCCATAAGATTATTTAATTCATCTTCAGACATATTTTCAGAAATGTCTTTGAACATAGTTTCGAATTGACTAGTCATATCTTCCAAATCTGTTTGAGATAGATTTGCTTGTTTAGCCAAAGCTTCTAATGGATTTATTCCTAATTCTTTAGCACAATTGTAACAAAGACCTTCTGTTTGTGGTTGCTTATTTTCGTCTAATCGATTAACAAAAACAACAGCTGCGTTTTTCTTACATCTTGAACATAACATCTATTAAAAATCACCTATTCTTTCTTTAATTTATACAGATTATAATATATAATATTTTTTTTATTTAGTCAAGTTTGAGAAGTTGGAAATCCGGAAAACAGAACCGTCCTCATTTCCAAAAGAAAAACAGCAAATAGAAATTAATCTAGTTGCTGTTAAATGATATTTAATTGAAAAATACGTAGTCTGGAGCAGTTATTTTGAATAAATTGTTTTTATCTAAGCTAATCTGAATTTTTTTTGCTTCATTGTTCTGAAGTAAAAAATCAGAAAGTGGATCTAACAATTCCTTCATAACTGTTCTTTTAAGGGCACGTGCACCGAATTCTTGGCTGTAACCTTTTTTAGCTATTTCACGAATTATTTCTTCGGAAATTTCTATATCTATATTTTTTTCTTCCATTTTGGTTAATATAGTGTTTTTGATTACAAGTCTTGTAATGTCCATAATGGCAGCTTCATCAAGCTGTTTAAATAACATAATCTCATCTATTCTATTAAGAAATTCAGGAGAAAATGCATTTTTTAATTCGGCATCAATGTCTAATTTTGAGCCTGTTGTTGAGCCAAAACCTATGCACTTTTTAGAAAAGGATTTTGAACCAACATTTGAGGTCATTACTATAACGGTGTTTTTGAAGCTAACTTCTGTCCCCTGATTATCAGTTAAACGCCCTTCATCTAAAATTTGCAGTAAGATATTGTAAATGCTCGAGTGTGCTTTTTCAAGTTCGTCAAACAATATCAGTGAATAGGGATGCTGTTTAACTTTATCAGTTAATAAGCTTCCATCATCATATCCTATGTATCCAGGAGATGCTCCAATCAATTTTGAAACAGAGTTTTTCTCCATATATTCGGACATATCTAATTTGATAATTTTTTCACGTCCGCCAGGAAACATAGTATCAGCAAGAACTTTTGAAAGTTCCGTTTTTCCAACACCAGTTGGACCCAAGAATAAAAACGATGCCAAAGGTTTAGTGTTTTCAGTAAGTCCAGCTTGTGCACGGCGTATTGCTTTTGAAACAGCTGAGACAGCTTCGTCTTGACCAATGACATATTTTGAAATGTGCTTTTCAAGATCTGAAAAATTTATTGCTCCTTGAATCTTGTTTACAGGGATGTCTTTTATTCTTGAAATACAATCCATGATGTTTTCATCTGTTAATGCTGAAATTGAATGAGCAGAATAGTCGTGATTTCGCTTGATTGAACATGATTCGTCCAGAACATCAATTGCCTTGTCCGGTAAAAAACGTTCTGGAATAAATCTGGATGATAATGTAATTGCAGATTTTAAAACAGATTCAGAAATAAGAATTTCATATGTTTCTTTAAACTGCAGTGATACATTTTTCAAAATATCGAGTGTTTCATCAAATGATGGTTCTTCGATATTAATGCACTCAAAACTTGTGAACGCTTTGTTTTTTTCAATTTGACGAATTCCGGAAGGGGTTGTTGTGCCAACTATTCGGATGTTTTGATTCGACAAAATATTTTTAAACATGCTACCTAATGAAAGGTTGTTCCCATGTTCATTAGCTCCAAGGTTTATTGCATTATCAATATCTTCAACCATAATTATGATTTTACGATTTGACTGTTCCAATTCTTTTTCGAATTGCTTCATTTTAGCTTCAAATGAACCTCTGTATTGACAGCCTTCAATACAAGCAATAGAGTCAAACTCCAGAATTGTATAATCTCTTAAAAGAGAGGTTATTTCATTATATATTATCCTTTGTGCAAGACCATATATAATTGATTTTTTTCCAACTCCAGGATTTCCTACAAGAATAGCATTATGCTTTTTCACTTTGGATAAAATATCAGTTAGTCGTGAAATTTGTGCATTTCTACCGACTGTTACAGGTAACTTATCAGAAAAGGCTAAATGCGTTATATCTCTTGTTAGACTTGTTTCTAACGGATTATCAAAAAGATTGTTTTTGCTTTTTACTTTTGGTTCTAACTTTGGTTCTTCTGAATTACTAAAAGAATCAACCACTTTGTGTAAAGTTTGCCATGCGTTTAATTCTTCATTACTTTTGGCCTTTTTCTCTATAATAAGATCTGTATATTTGTGTGATTCTTTTTGTTTTAAGAAATGACCAAAATTTGTTTCTACGAATAATGATGAATGAATTATGTCAGGGGCTTTAAGAATGTACTGTTTATTAAATTCTTTTTCGTTCATGAACCAAATTAAGTAATAAAAACTTTCGATATTGATGTTAGAACGATAAGTTCTATATTCTGCTGCAAGAGCAAGAACATCTTCATGAATTGAAAGCTTTTTTGATGGGTTTGATTCGATTTTGTTTAAACCAGTAACTTCTCTATATTTGTCTGTCTCAACATACCAGGGAAACATTTTGTAATAATGATTTCCACTAGCACTTTCTTGTTCGATGTATGTCATATACCCCAGTATAATGTGATTAATTTTAAATATCCTGCTATTAGAGATATAAGCATACCGAAGAGCATTCTTAATAATAGAGTCTATTTCGGTAAAGCTTTTTGTAGCGGGAAAATGCTTAGATATGGGGTTTATTGCCATATTTTGCCTCCTTGTTTTTATTTTCAATGTACATATCATTTACCAAACAAAACTGACCTTTTTGCCAGTAAATGCAGGTAATATTATAACATAAATATGAAAAAATTTCAACATTATTTTCAATAGAGTGTCAAAAATTAATTTTTATCATTGTTATGAAAAAAATTGTGTGATATAATGTGAAAAATGCGAAATAAGAGGAAGGAAAAATAAAATGACAAAAAATATTTTAATTACTGAAAAGCCTTCAGTTGCAATGGAATTTGCAAAAGTTTTAGGAATAAATGGCACTAAAAAAGATGGCTATTTAGAATCTGATAAATGGATTGTTACATGGTGTGTGGGACATTTAATAACAATGTCTTATCCAGAGGTTTATGATGAAAAATTGAAGTTTTGGCGTTTAGATACATTACCTTTTATGCCTAAAGAATATAAATATGAAATAATTCCTGCTGTTGAAAAACAATTTAATACTGTTAAAAAACTGCTTATAAGAGAAGATGTTGAAACAATTTATGTTGCAACTGACTCTGGACGTGAAGGAGAGTACATATATAGGTTAGTAGAGCAAATGGCTGGAGTTACAGGAAAGTCAAGAAAAAGGGTTTGGATTGATTCACAAACAGAGGAAGAAATAAAAAGAGGAATAGCTGAAGCAAAAGATTTAAACGAATATAATAGTTTATCAGATTCAGCATATTTAAGAGCAAAAGAAGATTATTTAATTGGAATTAATTTTTCAAGATTACTTACAATTATTTTTGGTAGAAGAGCTGCATCAAAATTAAATGAAGAAAGGATTTCTATTTCGGTTGGACGTGTAATGACTTGTGTTTTAGGAATGATAGTTTCAAGAGAAAGGGAAATTAGAAATTTTTCTAAAACAACATATTATAAAATTTTAGGAGAGTTTGGAGATGAAAATGAGTCTTTAAAAGCAGAGTGGAAAGTTACAGAAAAATCTAAGATGTTAAATTCTCCTAAATTGTATAATGAAACAGGATTCAAAAAAGTGGAAGATGCACGAGAGTTTATTGCATCTTTAAAAGATAAAAAAGCTATTGTTTCAGAAGTAAAAAAGTCTAAACAAAAAGAAAATGCACCACTTTTATTTAATTTGGCTGAAATTCAAAACGAATGTACAAAAAGATTTAAGATAAAACCTGATGAAACATTGGATGTTATTCAAGCTTTATATGAGAAAAAATTAGTAACTTATCCAAGAACTGATGCAAGAGTTTTATCAACAGCGGTTGCAAAAGTTATTTCAAAAAATCTAAATGGAATTGCCAAAGGATATCAAGATGAAGAAGTTCAAAAATATATTAAGAAAATGGTAGATGAAAAATATTCTACTAATATTGTAAAATCTAAATATGTTAATGATAGCAAAATTACAGATCATTATGCAATAATTCCAACAGGTCAGGGGTATGAAAATTTTGGAAGTTTAAATCAATTGCAAAAAGATATTTATAAACTAATTGTAAAAAGATTTTTATGTATTTTTTATCCTGCAGCCGAATATAATAAGCTTTCTATCACTATAAATATTGAAAACGAAGAGTTTTCTACTACTAGTAAAGTTTGTACTAATTTAGGATATTTAGAAATTGCAAAAGCTAAGCAAAACAGTGGAAAAGATGTGGATAAGTCTTCTCAAAAAAGCGAAAACAATGACGAGAAAGTTGTAGATGAGATTAACTCAAACAAAAAAGATAATGAAATTAGTGAAGAATTATTAAAGAAATTAAAAAAAGGTCAAGAAATTGGAGTTGTAAATTTCGAAACAAAAGATGCAGAAACAAGTCCTCCAACTAGGTATAATTCAGGTTCAATAATACTTGCAATGGAAAATGCAGGAAAATTAATAGAAGATGAAGAATTAAGGGAACAAATTAAAGGTGCTGGAATAGGAACAAGTGCTACAAGAGCAGAAATTATGAAAAAACTTGAAAGAATTCAGTACATTCAAATTAATTCTAAAACACAAATTATAACACCGACTGAAAAAGGAGAGGTAATTTTTGATGTTGTCGCAGGTTCTATGCCAGATATGTTAAATCCTAAACTTACAGCAAGTTGGGAAAAGGGGCTAGATATGGTTGCAAAAAAAGAAATTAATTCAGATGAGTTTATGGAAAAACTTGAAAGTTATATTCGTATGAAATTTAAAAAATTAGTAATTTAATAGAAATTAGAAAATGGGTGAGAAATGGGGACGGTTCTGTTTGGCAATAAAAAAATAATTGCTAAACAGAACCGTCCCCATTTCTAATTAAATCTCAAATTTTAATCCTGAAAATTTTGTATTTTGATTAATATATCTGTTTAAATCATTTGTTGGAATACCTGTATTTATTGATAATTCTTCTACTGTTTCAGGTAAAACATTATTTTGAATGTAATTTTCAAGCTTTTGAATTTTTATAGTATCTTTTTCTGCACAGTTTGGACACATTTTTCCAGTACTTGCATAAAAACTTCCACATTGAGGACATTTGTTAAATTCCATAATTGTTACCTCCTATGAATTATATTATTACGAATATTGTATCATATTAATTTAAATTGTCAATTTTATTTTATTTTTTTGTGTACAGATCTAATATATATGATATAATTAAAAATAATAAAATTTGAAAGGTATGAAAAATATTGGAGGAGAATAAACAGAAGAAAAACAAACCATCTAATAGAGTAAGTAAAAGTACTGAAAATATTAGATTTGGGAAAAGAGTTTATGAAGTTAATAATAATGATGATGATATAATAATTGGCATAAATTCCAAGAAAAAAAAGTCAGCTCCTAAAAAAATAGATTATTCTTCAGAAAGTCCAAATTTATCGCGAAGAAGTAGCAATAATAGAGGTAAAGTTAAAAAGAAAAAGTCGATAAATGATGAAAAACGTGTTAGAAAAAAGAGAAAAAGAAAAGTCATTTTGTTTATAGTATTTATAGCTTTCATTATATGGTTAGTCACATTCTTAATTTCATTATATAAATGGAACAAAATTATGAAAGATGTAATTACTTGTAAAAATTCTGTTATGTATGACTCAAATGGAAATGTTATTGCTGTTCTTGGTGAAGGTAGAATTCAGGAAAATATAAGTTTAGACAAAATACCTAAAAACCTTGTAAATGCCTATGTTTCAATAGAAGATAAAAATTTTTATAAACATCATGGAATTAATTTTAAAAGGACAGCAGGTGCTATTGGAAGTTATATTATTCATAGAGGAAATGGTTCTTTTGGAGGAAGTACTATTACACAGCAACTTATAAAAAATGTTACAGGCGAAAACGAAACTAAAATTTCCAGAAAAGTTGAAGAATGGGATAGGGCTATAAAAACAGAACTTGTTTTATCAAAAGATGAAATTATGCAAGCTTATTTAAACATTATTTATGTTGGACCAAATGTGTATGGTGTAAAAATGGGAGCCAAATATTATTTTAATAAAGATGTAACAGAATTAGATTTAGCAGAATGTGCTTATTTAGCTGGTCTTAATCATTCACCAAATTCTTATAATCCATTTGGTGAAAATGATAATTCAGAAAAAATAAAGTCAAGGTCCAAAACAGTTTTAGCTGTTATGCTTCAAGAAAATTACATTAATAAAGAAGAATATGATAATGCAGTTAAGAAAATAGATGACGGATTAAAATTTGAAAAAGGTGAAGTAAAATCCAAGGGAAATAATGTGTATTCATATATGGTAGATGCTACAATTTCAGAGGTAGTAAGTGATTTACAGAAAGATAAAAAAATGTCAGCTAGTTTTGCTACAAATTATTTATATTATTCTGGTTTAAATATTTATTGTACACAAAATTCAGATATTCAAAAAAATTTAGAAGATGAATTTGCTAAAACTAAATATATGGTAAAATCTGAGCAAAACAGCAATATTACTACTCAAGCCGCAATGATTGTTATAGATCATGAAAATGGTCAGGTTAAAGGGTGTGTACGGAGGATTAGGAGAGAAAAAGACTTCAAGAGGATTTAATAGAGCAACACAGGCTTTAAGGCAAACAGGTTCAGCAATTAAACCTATTGCAGTTTTAGGACCTGCTCTGGAAGAGAAAATTATTACTCCAACAACAGTTTATGATGATACGAGAACAACTTTTACTAATAATTATAGTCCAATTGATTGTGAAAAAGAATTGGGAAGTATTACTGTTAGAAGGGCAGTTGAATCCTCACAAAATATACCTTTTGTAAAAATTATGGAAAAATTGACACCGAAAAAGTCTATTGAATATATGCAAAAAGAAGGAATAACTACTTTGACAGATGCAGATTGTGATTTACCATTAGCCTTAGGAGGTTTAGAAAAAGGAACAACTCCTGTTGAAATGGCAGCTGCATATGGATGTATTGCAAATGGTGGAAAATATATTGAACCTATTTTTTATACAAAGGTAGAAAATGCAAACGGAAAGAAAGTTCTAAAGAAAAAACAAAGTACAAAAAAAGTATATTCTGAGGATACAACATATGTATTAAAAAAACTATTAACTCAGCCTGTTAATGGTGAAAATGGTACAGCAAAATCATGTAAAATAGATGGATTTGAAGTAGCAGCTAAAACAGGAACTACAAATGATAACTATGACAAATGGCTATGTGGTTTTACAAAATATTATACAGCAGTTACATGGTTTGGATATGATGCAAATGAGTCGATTAAAGAAGGTGCTGACTCTATGGCAAATCAAATTTGGGTTAATGTTATGAAAAATATCCATGAAAATTTAATACATGCTAATTTTGATAAAAACAAAAATGTTCAGGAAGTAACAATATGTAAGGATTCTGGTAAAAAAGCATCTAGCAGATGTAAAAATACATATATAGAATATTATAGAAAAGGAACTGTTCCAAACGAAAAATGTGATAAGCATTAGAGCTTATCACATTTTCTGTTTTTTAAATTGACTAAATTGACATAATGTGATAAAATGTATACATATAGTTCATCCAAACAAACAATGAGGTTTCTCATGCAAAGGAGGAGGTTTTATGTCGAACATCCAAATGGAAAAATTGCTTAAGGAACAGATTGTTACAATTCGAGGAAATGAATACAAACTTCGGAAAGTAACAAAAGAGGAACTTTTTGAAATTCGCCTAAGATATACGCCAGGAATTGTTTTCAAAGATGGCAAAGAGCTGTATTATGCGGCGTTACCAAAAGAAAATCTGACACTTACAGGTGAAAAAAGTTGGCTGAAACATTTATGTTCTTCAGACTATGAATGCTGCACACGTCTTTCTGCTGATCCAAATCCATATGGATGTGGCATGATTAGAGATAGATCGTTTTCGTATTATAAAAAATATCGAAAATCAAAGCAGATCAGAGATTTGTGCAAAATTTCTATGAGAATAGAAAAATATCCTTTTATTACAAGGGCGTTAGAAACCTTCGGAATGAAAGAGGATAGTTTGAAGATTCTCGAGTGTAAAAATTGTTCGAGGAAAAGTCAGAAAAAATCAAAAGTTTCGCCAGAAAAGCAAGATGAAACATTGTTAGCTCTCATACAGAATCTTTATCCTGAGATTAATACGATGGAAAAGCTTAGAAAAAAATTAGATGTATTAAGAGATGACGATGACGACATTTAATTAACTATGTATTGCAGACTTCTATTTGAGGTCTGCTTTTTCTTATTTTTTTGATTGACAAATTATATTTTAAGAGTTATAATTAGTTATAAGTTATATATATTATCAAGAGTGGACGAGAGATTCGGCTTTATGACTCCACAGCAACCTGCAAAAGTAAGGTGCTAATACCGACGAAGCAATAAAGCTTTGGGTGATGATTTGATTTTAAAATATAAACCTTTGCAATATTGCAAAGGTTTTTTTGATGCCAAATTTAAAATGTTTGAATGATTTTAAGATTGAAGAATTAAAAAATAAAATAATCGAATAATATATATGATTTAATTTAATAAAATTATAAGGAGGAATAATTATGAGAAAACTATTTACATCAGAAAGTGTAACAGAAGGACATCCAGATAAGTTATGTGATTACATATCAGATAATATTTTGGATGCATATTTAAAACAAGATTCAAAAGCCAGAGTTGCGTGTGAAACAGTGGCTGGAAAGGGGTTAGTATTAGTTACAGGAGAAATTTCATCAAAAGCAAACGTAGATATTGAAAAAGTTGTTAGAGATACGATTAAGGAAATTGGATATGCAGGTGAAAATATTGATATTAGTTATGAAAAATGTAAAGTTATAATTAATATATCAAAACAATCAGCTGATATTGCATTAGGAGTTGATAAATCCTTTGAAAGTAAAGATATCAAACTTAATTCTGAGGATGAAAATGCAATAAATTCAGAAGGTGCAGGAGACCAAGGAATGGTATTTGGGTTTGCAACAGATGAAACAGAAAGCTATATGCCAATGCCAATTTATTTAGCACATAAGTTGTCAAAAAGATTGACAGATGTGAGAAAGTCAGGAGAAATTCCATATTTACGTCCTGATGGAAAAGTTCAGGTTACTGTGGAGTATGAAAACGATACTCCTGTAAGAATTGATACAGTTGTAGTATCTACACAACATGAAGAAAATGTAGATTTAGAATTATTAAAATCTGATATTAAAGAAAAAGTTATTGAAACAGTGATTGATAAGAAATTATTGGACGATAAAACAAAGTATTTTATTAATCCAACAGGAAGATTTGTAATAGGAGGACCACTTGGAGATACAGGTCTTACAGGAAGAAAAATAATAGTTGATACTTATGGCGGTTATAGCAGGCACGGAGGAGGAGCTTTTTCAGGAAAAGATGCAACAAAAGTTGATAGATCTGGTTCATATATGGCTAGATATATAGCAAAAAATATTGTTGCAAATGGCCTTGCAAAAAAATGTGAAATTCAAATTTCATATGCAATTGGAGTTGCTAAGCCGGTTTCTATATATATTGATACTTTTGGAACAGCTACTATTCCGGAAGAAGAGATTGTTTCTATAATTAATAGAAATTTTGACTTGACACCAAGAGGAATAATTAATACTTTAAACTTAGAAAAGCCTATTTATACTAAGACAACAAATTATGGACATTTTGGAAAAGAAGGGCTTCCATGGGAAAAAATAATAAATTTTAATAATTAATTGCAACTTTAATTATTGAAAGTAAATAAGAAACTGGTTCATATTGACGAATTTTATGAAATTTAGTATAATATACGCAATGCCTAAATGGTAAATAATTCAAAGGAGTGTTCTTTTATGGCTACAATTGTAGAAACAGACAGAATTAAAGTAGAAGGAGGTACAATAGATTCATTCGATGAATCACACGAGTGTTCAAACGGATTGATTAATGTACGGAAGAATTCAAGATGGGGGTATATTACTAAAGACGGCAGAAAGATTACGCCAATAAAGTATGATGCACCCGCAGACTTTAAGAAAGGATTTGCACGAGTAAGGTATGACCGCGGTTATATGAATCTTGATGCAAACGGAGCAGAACACGAAATTTAGTAGTAAAAAAAGAGATAATCTAGTACATAAGGTGAGCTAAAAAGTTTACTTCTTGTCTAGAATATCTCTTTTTTGCCGGAAATGGGGACGGTTCTAATTTTCAAAATTTATAAAAAATCTGTTGATAATTGTCGAAAATTAAATAATTATAATTTGCTTCATTTTTAGTTTTTAGATTTTCGTCAAATCTATTGTAAAACAAGCCAATAATATGGTAAAATTAGTAGGAAATGGAGGCGTAAAGTTAATGTTAGATAATTCAATAAAATTTAGTGAACTAAGAGAAAAATATAATACATTTATTTATGACAGTTTTTCAGTAAAAAATACCGAAGAAGAAATAATTTTTAAATTTAAATTTATAATAGAGAACTTAACAGTATTTGAGCCAGAAGTTAAAATATTAAAAAATAAATTAAATATAGATAATAGATTAATAGAAAATTGCAAAAATGCAGCTTTTCATATAGGACTTATTGAATTGATAAGTTATTGGAAAGCAACATGTTCACCAAACGTAATTATAAAAGCAGGGTATATTAATGAAGAACAAATTAATTGGTTTAAAAAATTGTATTTTTATGGATTAGGTGAATTGTTTTATACAAATGGAATCAAAACCAATATAAATGATTTTATGTGCGTAAAATGTGAAAGTAATGATATATATGAAGATACAATAAACAACGACAATAAAGGGTATTTAATTCCAATAGGTGGTGGAAAAGATTCTTGTGTTACATTGGAATGTTTAAAAAACGAAAAAGATAATTATTGTTTAATAGTAAATCCAAAACCTGTAACGCTTGATTGTGCAAAAACTGCAGGTTATGATGATGAAAAAATTGTTAAAGTTATAAGAAGAATAGACACTAATTTATTAGATTTAAATAAACAAGGATTTATAAATGGACATACACCATTTTCATCAATGCTTGCATTTTTGTCATATTTTATTGCAGATATAATTGGAAAAAAATATATTGCTTTATCAAATGAATCAAGTGCAAATGAATCAAATGTTGATGGTGAAAAGATTAATCATCAATATTCAAAAAGTGTTGAATTTGAAAATGATTTTAGGTATTATGCATCTAAATATTTAAAAAGAAATACTGAATATTTCAGTTTTTTAAGACCTTTAAATGAATTACAAATAGCGATGGCTTTTTCTAAATTCGAAAAATATCACCCAATTTTCAAAAGCTGCAATGTTGGAAGCAAAGGTGAGACATGGAAATGGTGCTGTAATTGTCCTAAATGCTTATTTGTTTATACAATTTTAAGCCCATTTTTATATAAAGAAAAATTGGTAAGTATTTTTGGAGAAGATTTATTTGAAAGAGAAGATTTATTAACAACTTTTGTGGAATTAACTGGAAATGGAGAAACTAAACCATTTGAATGTGTTGGAACTTTTGAGGAAGTTTGTTTTGCAATAAGTAAAACAATTTCAAAGTTAGAAGGTAAAGAATTACCATATTTACTTAAGTATTATGAAAATAATTTTAAATTAAGTAATTTAGAAAACGACTTAACTAAGAACTATTATCCAGAAAATAATTTAACAGAAGAACAAACTAAAATATTGAAAGAAGAGATTTTTAATGATTAATGATTTAATTAAATATTTAGAAGGTAAAAAAGTATTAATTTTAGGTTTTGGAATGGAAGGTTATTCTACATATAGATTAATTAGAAGACATCTTCCAGAACAAAAAGTGTATATATCTGATGCTAATTCAAAGGTATATGAAAAATATGAAGATGTTCAAAAAGATGTGAATGCAGATATAATTCCAACAGATGAGTACTTAAAAGAATTAGAAAAATATGATGTTATTATGAAAACACCAGGACTTTCTTTTAAAGATATAGATACATCAAAATTTATAGATAAAATTAAATCACAAATAGAGTTATTTTTAGAATTTATTGATGTTTTCACAATTGGTGTTACAGGAACAAAGGGAAAGAGTACAACAAGTTCGTTGATTTATGATATTATTAGCAAACAACGTGAAGATGTTCATTTGCTTGGAAACATTGGAGTTCCTTTATTTGATGAAATTGATAAATTAACCAAAAAATCTATTGTTGTTTTGGAACTATCATCACATCAATTGGAATATGTTCAAGTGTCACCTAATGTTGCAATTTTATTAAATTTGTTTGAAGAACATTTAGATCATTACAAATCTTATGAACATTATATTAATGCAAAGCTAAATATATGTAAATTTCAAAAAGCAGATGATTATTTTCTTTATAGTATTGATAATGAATGTTTGAGAGAACATGTGGAAAAATTAAGAGATTTTAAACAAAATGTTTTTGAAATAAGTCTTGAAGGAAATGATAAGATAAATACTAATGATAAATTAGTAATTAGAAAAGATAATACTGCTGTAACAGAAGAAGGAGAAGTTTTATATACTGATTCTGAAACTAGAAAAATACTAGGAGACCACAATTTTAACAATATTATGTTTGCTACAACAGTTGCTAAAATAATGAATTTAGATATGAAAAAAGCAAATGAGGATGTTTATAATTTTGCACCATTAGAACATAGAATGGAATTTGTTGCGGAAATTGATGGTGTTAAATATTATAATGATTCAATTGCGACTATTCCTGCATCTACAATTAATGGAGTTGAAACTTTAAAAAATGTTAATACTTTAATAATTGGGGGAAAGGATAGAGGTATTGATTATAGCGAGTTTGCTGAATTTTTAGGAAATACGAATATCGAACATTTAATTTGTCTTCCAGATACTGGCTGGAAGATTGCAGATATGGTTGTTAATGAAAATATGGAGAAATATATTGTTAATAATATGGAAGAAGCGGTTAAGTTTGCTAAGCAAGTGACAAAAAAAGGAACGAGTTGTTTGTTGTCTCCTGCGGCTTCAAGTTATGGGTTCTTTAAGAACTTTAAAGAAAGAGGAAATTTGTTTAAGAAATTTGTTTTGGAGAGATAATGGGTAGCCGCAAAAACTATAGATTTCAAAATGATTGGTGGGATATATATTATTTTAAAAATGTTTCCCAACAGCGCACAGAGAGTAATAATTCCTGGGCGAATTGATTCGATTGCTGTATGGCTGTGGGGAGTTTTGAGAATAAAATATTTTTTGTTGTGGTCTGGGAAATTATAACTCTCTGTAGCTAGTCGGTCCCCACTGAAGCCACATTTTTAAAGTAATATATATCCCACCAATCATTTCGAAATCTATAGTTTTTGCTACTCTGAAGACGATAGGTTATTTTTTTTAGAAAGAGGGATTAGTAGTGGTAGTTTGGATTATACTAATAATTTTAGGATTTATTTTGCTAATTAAGGGGGCAGATTTTCTAGTTGAAGGTGCAAGTAATATTGCTAAGAAGTTTCATATCCCGGAGATAATAATTGGGTTGACAATTGTGTCTATTGGAACATCAATGCCAGAGTTATTTGTGAGTATTACTTCGGCTATTGAGGGATATCCTGATATGGCAGTAGGAAACATAGTTGGAAGTAATATTGCAAATTTATTGCTTATTTTAGGAATGTCATCAATTATTAGATCTATTAAATTTAAAAGAGAAACTAGATTAATTGAAATTCCAATGTGCTTGGGAATTTCAGTGCTATTTGTATTACTTTGCAATTTAGGACATGATATAACAAGATTTGATGCTGGAATTTTAATTGTGTTGTTTATTTTATTTATTGTGTATACAATTATAATGGCTAAAAAAGGTGAAGAATTTGATAAAGAAGATGATGATGAAAAGGTTGTAGATAAAACTAAGTTAAGTAAATCTACAATTAAAGATGTTGTTTTCTTAATTTTAGGAGCAGTATTATTGAAAATTGGTGGAGATTTAACAGTAAATAATGCTGTTGAAATTGCTAAACATTTTGGATTAAGTGAGAAATTGATAAGTGTAACAATTTTAGCGGTTGGGACAAGCTTACCTGAGTTAGTTACCAGTGTTTCTGCTGCATTTAAAGGTAAAAGTGATATTGCTATTGGAAACATCTTAGGATCAAACATATTCAACATGCTGTTGATAATTGGTGTTTCTGCAATGATTAAACCAATTGTATATAATACAAGTTATAATTTAGATATGATATTTTTGATTGGTGGTACTTTAGTATTATCATTGTTTCCAATTATTCCACCTAAGAATAAGATGAGTAGAGGAAATGGTGTGGTTTATGTTTTAATTTATGTGGGGTATTTGGTGAGTTTGTTTGTTAAGTGATATAAATAAAGGAAAAGAAAGTGGACATTTGTCCACTTTCTTTAGATGTCATTTTCGAAGAAGTACATTGAACCTTCTCCTTTTTGTACATTAAATTTTTTCGCGAGGCCAAGTGATTTTGAGTTAGTGCTGTCGATGTCAAAATAGACTCTGTATTTTTTGTATTTCTTGAGTATTTGCTCAACTGCTGCAGTTGCATATCCCTTGTGTCTAAATCTCTCATTAATAAAATAAGAAATTTCGACTTCTTTTCTACCGTCTCTTTTTCCTTTTTTTACAGCGACTATAACGCCGATGAAAGAGTGGGTTAGAGATTTTATGACATAAGCCTTGGTATCACTATCGGATAACAGATTTGAAATTACCTCCCGGGCTCTTTCTAAACTATCACAATAGTATCCTGGCATGTATCTGTGAACATTTTCGTCCCATGCACAGTAGAAAAAGTCTTTAGCGTCTTCGGGTGTTAGTTTTCTTAAGCTCATATTATACACTTCCTTATGAAATTATTATATATTAATTATACCACATTTTACGAATTATGTAAAATTCAAAGCGTTTATAAGACGTGTATAAAAAAATAGCAGAGCAAAATATATAATTTTGCTCTGTTATTTTTTATCTTTTTAATGTTTTTATTTTTGATAAATATTTGAAATAAATAATCAAATTAAAAATCACAATTTCCAGGTGTTCTAGGGAATGGAATTACATCACGAATATTTTGCATACCTGTAATATACATTAATAATCTTTCGAATCCTAATCCAAATCCTGAATGAACTGTAGAACCAAATTTACGAAGTTGTAGATACCAATCTAATTCTTCAGTATCCATTCCTAATTCTTTCATACGATTTACTAATTTATCGTAATTTTCTTCTCTTTGAGAACCACCCATGATCTCACCAGCACCAGGTACTTCTAAGTCAACTGCTGCAACTGTTTTTTCATCAGGGTTAAGTTTCATATAAAATGCTTTAATATCTTTTGGCCAGTTTTTAACAAAAACAGGACCATTGAAATATTCTGTAATATATTTTTCATGCTCTTTTGCTAAATCTTCACCATATTCTGGCTGGAATTCCCATTCTCTATCAGCTTTTTTTAGAATATCTATTGCATCTTTATGGTCTAATCTTGTAAAAGAAGAGTTTAGTACTTTTTGTAATTTTTCAATTAATCCATTTTCAATGAATTTGTCACAAAATTCTAATTCTTCTGGACATTTTTCTAGAACTACTTTAACAACATATTTTAAGAAATCTTCTTCAATGTTCATTAATTGCTCTAAATCACAGAAACAAATTTCTGGTTCTACCATCCAAAATTCATTAGCATGTGTTTTTGTGTTTGAATTTTCTGATCTTAATGTTGGTCCGAATGTATATATTTTTCCGAATGCATGTGCAAATGTTTCTCCATGCAATTGTCCTGAACCAGTAATAAAGGCTTTTTTACCAAATATATCTTGTGAAAAATCAGTTTGTCCATCTTTTTGTGGTAATGGTTTATCTAAATCTAATGTTGTTAATTTAAACATTTCAGCTGAACCTTCGCAGTCTGCACAGGTGATTATAGGACTGTTTAAATAAACATATCCATTGTTTTGAAAGTATTCATGAATTGCAAAAGCTGCAACACTTCTAATTCTGAATATTGCATTAAATGTATTTGTTCTTGGACGTAAATGTGCAACAGTTCTTAAATATTCAAATGTATGTCTTTTCTTTTGAAGTGGATAATCTTGTGAACTTAAGTTATCTATTGTTACATTTGTTGCTTGTATTTCAAAAGGTTGTTTTGCATCAGGTGTTAAAACTAATTTACCTGTGACAGCAATAGAAGAACCTATTGTTAATTTACAGATTTCTTCAAAATTAGATAAATTATCATTAAAAACAATTTGAACATTATTGAAAAATGAACCATCATTTAATTCAATAAATCCAAAAGTTTTTGAATCACGTACAGTTCTAACCCAACCTTCTAATTTAATTTCTTGATTTTCATAAGATTTTGTATTTCTATATAAATCTTTAATAATAGTAGTATCCATAATTTTGTCGCTCCCTTCTGAAAAAATGGTTTGTTGGCTATATTCCAATCTAATTTACTATTTTCAAATTATACATCGTAATGCATAAAATTGCAAGAGTTTTTTCATAGTTTGAAACATTTGGGGAAGGTCTTTTTTTGGGAAAATGGGGACGGTTCTGTTTGGCAATTATTTTTTATTGCCAAACAGAACCGTCCCCATTTTCCCAAAAAAAGACCGTCCAAAAATGCTTCAATGCTTTACAATAAAGATGTTTACTGATATAATGCTGTTAATTATTAAATTAATAAAGGATTGTTGTAGTTTCATAAAATAAGGAGAAAATATGAATAAAGTGGCACAAAATATAGGATTAGTTACCTTAAAAGTTATTATAAGAATTTTATTAATAATTTCATTAGTTTTATTTGTTATAATTATTTTAAAATTTCGAAATAGTGTGGCTACATTTGCAGGAAATATGGATAATGTAGATAATGAAAAAAATGATGAGGCTATATATGTTAATACAAATAATGAATCTGATAATAAAAATGAATACGAAAATTTAGTTGAATCAAATTCGGAAAATAACAGATATCTTTTATCTTTTATGGATTCGAAAGATAAATATCCAGAAGGTTGGATTAATGAGTTTAATATCAAAATCATTGAATTACAAAAAAAATTCCCAAACGGTAAATATTGGAATCATATGGGGCAAAAGCCAACGTATAAAAGAAAAACTAATAATGTTGAAAGTGTAACAGAAATACCATGTAATCATGATAGATATGGAGAGTTATACTGCAATTCACATTATGGTAAGTCTGATGAGTTATATCCATATAAAACGTCATGTAGTCAATGTAGAGGATTTGCAAGTATGCTTAGTGATGAGATATTTGGAGCAGAAGCACCAGTTAGATATTTTGAAAATTATGATGAGTTAAGAATAGGTGATCAAGCGAGAATTGATAATGATTATCATAGTGTATTTATCATAGATAAAACAGATGAATATGTAATTGTTGCAGAATGCAATAGTGATTTAAAAACATGTCAAATTAGTTGGGGAAGAAAAATTTTAAGAGAAAATATGAATGGATGGTATATTAGTCGATGGAGTGACTAATAGTGAAATATAGGTGAAAAATGAGGTAAACGGAACGTAGAATTATTGAAAAATGGCCAACTCTACGAATAGTTCATGTACATTACAAAAATGTTTTGCTAATATGTAATTGAAGGAGGTAAATTATGGATCAAGTAAAAATAGGAAGGTTTATTGCTGAGTGTAGAAAAAATAAAAAATTAACTCAAGCTCAGTTAGCTGAAAAATTAAATATTACAGATAAAGCAATATCAAAATGGGAAACAGGAAAAGGAATGCCAGATTCTTCTATTATGTTAGAATTATGCGATTTACTTGGAATTAGTGTAAATGAATTATTAAGTGGAGAGGTGATTAGTATGGAAAATTATAAGATTAAAGCAGAGGAAAATTTAATGGAATTACAAGAAAGAAAATTAAATGCAGAGAAAGGGTTAAAAAGATTATCAATATTATTAACAATTATTGTTATAATAAGTGCAATTGTTCATGGTTTAATAAATTATTATTACCCTGAGAATCATGGAACAGGTGTTGGAGGAGCTTTAGTTTTAGTTTTTGGAATTTTGTTATGGATTTATTTTTGCAAATATTATGAAGTTAAATTAAAATAGTTTATTTAAAAAGGAAAACAGGATTTTATATCCTGTTTTTTTAATTGCTTTTTTATTTTTGTTATGTTAGTATGATATTGACTTTATAAGATTTTAAGTTTATAATCAAAATATGAAATATAATTCATATTCGGACGGTGTATCGAATGTAAATATTATATGAAATTATAAAAATCTAAACTCGAGGAGTGAAAAATAAATGAAAACTGATAAAAACATTTTGATTGCGTTTATTCTAAATTTAGCATTTTCTATATTAGAATTTATAGGAGGAGCATTCACAAACAGTGTTGCCATAATTTCAGATTCTGTGCATGATATGGGGGATGCAATGAGTATAGGAATATCATATTTCCTAGAAAAGAAAAGCAAAAAGAAACCTGATGACAAACATACATATGGTTATATTAGATATTCTGTTTTGGGAAGCACAATAACAACAGTAATTTTATTGGTAGGATCTATATTAGTAATATATAATTCAATATTAAGAATAATTAATCCAGTAGAAATAAATTATGACGGAATGATTATATTTGCGATAGTTGGAGTTATAATAAATTTTGCAGCAGCGTATTTTACAAGAGAAGGAGATTCTTTAAACCAAAAATCTGTGAATTTACACATGTTAGAAGATGTACTTGGATGGGTTGTAGTTTTAATTGGAGCTATTTTAATGAGAATTTTCGATATTACATATATTGACCCAATTCTTTCAATTTGTGTTGCAATATTTATTTTGGTAAATGCTTACAAGAACTTTAAATCTATTTTGGATGTATTTCTTGAAAAAACACCAAATAATATTGATATTTCTGAACTTAAAGAACACTTGAACGAAATAGATGAAGTAATTGATGTTCATCACATTCATGTTTGGAGTATGGATGGATTTACTCATTTTGCAACAATGCATGTTACTGCAAAAGAGAATAGTAAAGAAGTTAAAGATAAGATTAGAGATGAACTTAAGGAGCATGGGATTGGTCATGTTACAATTGAGTTAGAAAGCGAAAACGAAAATTGCTGTAGCAAAAACTGTGTGATTGAAGCAAATACAGAAGGACATCATCATCACCACCATCATCACCATTAATGAAATATAGAATGGAGAGAAAAATATGTTATATAATGCAAAAAATGAAACAATAAAAATTGATAATTATACAACTGATTATGTAAGTTTTGGAAAAGGAAGTAAAAATTTAATATTAATACCTGGTGGAGGAGATGGATTGAGAACTGTAAAAGGTTTAGCAATTCCTATGGCTGCTATGTATAAAAAGTTTGCAAATAATTACAAAGTCTACATACCAAGTAGAAGAAATGAAATAAAAGATGGTTTCAGTATAAAAGATATGGCTGACGATGTAGTTAAATTATTGGAAAAGTTAAACATAGAAAAAGCTGATATAATTGGAGTTTCACAAGGGGGAATGATTGCACAGCAAATTGCAATAAATCATCCTGAAAAGGTTAATAAACTTGTGTTGGCAGTTACTTCATCCAGAGCAAATGATTTAATAAAAGAATCAGTAGGTGGATGGGTGGAATTAGCTGAAAAAGATAATTATAAGGAGATTTTTATTGATACAGCTGAAAGATCATATACAGAGAAGAAATTAAAAAAATATAGAAAAATGTATGGAATAATGAGTACATTTACCAAGCCTAAAAGTTTAAATAGATTTATTATACAAATGAAGGCAATATTAGAACATAATGTATATGATGAATTATCAAAAATACAAGCTGAAACATTAATAATTGGAGCTAAAAAAGATAGGATTGTTGGTGTTGAGGCGTCAAAAGAATTAAATGAAAAAATTGAAAATAGCCAATTATATATATACGATGAATATAGTCATGGAGTATATGAAGAGGCTAAAGATTTTAATGATAGAATATTAGAATTTTTGAATAAATAGTAAGAATAATGAGAAGAAGGTGTAAATTGAAATAAGCGATATGAAGTTTATTTTAATTTGCATCTTTGCTTTTTTATTGACAAAACAGTAAAAAAAATATATAATAACATTAGTTATATAACATATGTTATAAAAGGAGGTTGAATGTATGCCACCAGTAGCGAAAATATCCAGAGAAATGATATTAGACAAAGGTGTATCGATTATAAAGAATGAAGGAATAGATAGTTTAAATGTTAGAAATATTGCTAAAGAACTGAATTGTTCAACACAACCAATAATGTATCATTTTAAAAATGTAGATTTATTAAAAGAAGAATTATATAGAATAATAGATAACTATCATTCTGAATACTTAATGAAGGAAAACAATAAGATTAATCCGTTATTAAACATTGGACTTCAGTATATAAAATTTGCTGACCAAGAAAAAAACTTTTTTAAGTTCTTATTTCAAAGTGATAAATTTTCAAATTTTCGTTTTGACGATTTAATAAATGACAATGAGGCAGGTCTTCAAATAATCTTTGATGTAATTCAAAAGGAAACCAATCTGAGCAAAAGTGAGGTTAAGGAAGGTTTTAAATTATTATTTATTACAGCCCATGGACTTGCTAGTTTACTTGCTAATAATTCAATGCAATATGATGAAAAATATTGTATTGAAATTTTAGAAAAAAGTTTTTATAAAATTAATAAATAGGAGGAAGATATGAAAAAAATTAATAAAAGTGTAATTGTTCTTTTAATAGTAATGATGTTATTGTCATTAACAAATCTATTAAATATTAAAGTAGATGGAGAAGTATTAAAACTATCAGGTATTTCTGTTATAGTTGGAATAATTGCTTATTTTACTACCAGAAAAACAAATAACACAAAAACAGAAGGACTTGATATAAAAAGAATTTTTAAAGATTTTAAGAATCCTAAAGCTATTGTATTTACTTTAATGTCTTTTGCATCAGTTATAGTATGTACAGTTATTGCAAGTAAGTTTTTGCCAGAGTTTAATGAACATGTTAAGAGCAGAATTAGTTTTGCTACATCATCAGATCTAATGAAAACTATATTATCAATGGCTGTAATGACATTAGGAGAAGAAATAGCATGGAGAGCATTTTTTCAAAAGCAAACATCTAAAATAATGCATTTTATACCATCTATAATTTTGACTTCATTATTATTTGCACTGGGACACTTTAGTTCAGGAAGCTTTAAAATTGTAGCATATGATTTGTTATTTGTGTTTATAGATTCAACACTTTTTGGTCTTGTATTTAAAGAAACAAATAATGCATGGTGTAGTTGGATACCACACTTTTTGGCTGATGTTTTGGCATTATTATTGTTAATGATATAGTTTGTTATTATTTTTTAGCAATAGATTTTTATATAAATCTATTGCTTTTTATGTATAAATTGCAATATGCAACTTAAAGTTTACACAAAAAAACAAATTTGCACGTCAAAGTTGATGGACTAAAATTGCATGTTAATTTATAATATACATCAGGAGGCGAATACAGATGAATTTAGAAGAATTAAAAAAAGATTGTAGTAAAAAACAAAAGAAAGGAATTCACTTTATTATAGCATCAGTTATAATATGGACTGCAGTTCTAGTAGTTCAATTAACAAATTTGCCAATTTTAACTAAGAATTTGTTAACATTTTGTTGTACTGCACCATTATTACCAATATCATTTATGATATCAAAGTTACTTAAAATAGAATTTCAAGATAAAAGTAATCCATTAAATAATTTAGGGTTGTTATTTTCCATAAATCAAATGATATATCTTTTAATTGCAATGTGGATTTTTCCAACAGTACCAGATAAAATGTTAATGGTTATTGCTATGATATTTGGTGCACACTTATTGCCATTTGGGTGGTTATATAATTCTAAAGCATATATGGTATTATCAGTAATTATACCGATATTATCTTTGATTGTTGGCTTGAATTTTGCAAATTATATTTTAGCAATAATGATGATAGTAATAGAGTTAATATTTAGTGTTTTGTTAGTTTTTGAAAATAAAAGAGTGAAATAATAAAATTATAAAACAATAAAATGCAGGTTATTTGAATTATACTGAATCAAGAATTTAGTAAAGTTCAAAAAGCCTGTTTTTTTGATGTTATGCTAAAAAGTGGTAATTGTATTTCATTTGTATGCAAAATTGTTGATAAAAAGTGTAATAAATGTTAATATTTATGTGGAGAGGGGTTGTGTATGGAATTACCAATTGAATTAAGAAGTCTAATAGAGGAAAAATTAGAAAAAAGTAATATTAAGGAATTAAAAAATAATTCAGAAAGTATAAGTTTAAAATATAGAGAAAAAAGTGGAAAAGGTAATAGATTGGTTACTGAAGAAATTGAGGCATTAGCATATGCAGCAGTTAGAATGCCAGCAACTTATTCGGCTGTCAATACAGCACTAAAAAATACTTTTGAAATATATAATCCTGAGATAGAATCTGTATTAGATGTTGGGGCAGGAACTGGTGCTGGAACATGGGCTGTGAGAAATTTTGTTGATTTGAATGATAGCATATGTCTTGAAAGAGAAAATGTTATGAGAAATCTTGGTGAAAACCTTATGCAAGAATCAGAAATCGAAGAGCTTAGAAGTGTTAAATGGGAGAAGTTTGATCTGGTTAATTCAGATATAAGGTATAATGCTGATTTGGTAATTTGTTCTTATGTGTTAAATGAGTTAAATGAAGCTGATAGACGAGTGGCTTTGGAAAAGTTGTGGAATGCTGCAAATAAGATATTGTTAATAATTGAACCAGGAACACCACAAGGGTTTGCTGAGATTAAAGAATTACGTAAGATACTTATTAACAAAGGTGGTAATATTGTAGCTCCTTGTCCTAACATAGAAAAATGTCCTATGCCTGAAAATGATTGGTGTCATACTACTTGCAGGGTAGCTAGAACTAAAATACATAAAATGTTAAAAAATGGAGATGTTCCATATGAAGATGAGAAGTTTTCATATATTGCAGTAAGTAAGGAAAAAATCGAAAAATGTGATTTTGCAAGAGTTTTAAGACATCCTAAAATTGAGAGTGGGAAGATTACTGTGCAGGTTTGCTCTATCGATGGAATCGAGGAGAAAGTTATAACTAAAAAAGAGAAAGAATTATTTAAAACGGCTAGAAAAGTAGGGTGTGGGGATAAGATTGAAATTTAAATTCTAGTATTACGGATGTAAAAATGTTTTTTGAATATGTGAAAACATGTTGAATTGTGGGATAACATATGATATAATACAAACAATAGTTCACAAGCAATAATAAATATAAAATAAAAAAATAATAAATAAAGCAAGAACTAAAATTCAAAATTGAAGGGAGGTTCTTGTTTTTTATGCGTGAAAATAATGAAAATTATCTATAAATAATGTACTAGGAGGTAAAAGAAATGCTAAATTTTAAAAATAATATTGACATATACGTAGAATACGTAGTAAAATATAATAAGCAGGGGGTTAAGCTATGAAATTTCGTGAAATAGAAGAACTATTAACCTCCAAAGGATGGTATCATCATCACACAAATGGGTCACACTACATATATAAACATAAAGAAATCAAACGGAAGTGTAATAATACCAAATCATAAAGGAGATATTCCTAAAGGTACGCTTAATAGTATATTTAAGCAAGCACATTTGAAATAGATATTTAGGGGGTATATAAAATGAAAGTGATTTATCCAGTATTGTTTTATGAAGAAAAAGAAGGAGGATATTCAGTTTTTGTTCCAGACTTAAGTAATGCACTAAATTGCAGTGCATCTACATGTGGAACTACTTTAGAGGAAGCAATGGAAATGGCAGAAGATTTAATTGCAGGGCTTGTAATTGATGAAATGGAAGCTGATAAAAAGATTCCTAAAGCTAGCAAAATTGAAGAAGTTACATTTGAAGAATTAGAAGAAAAAATAGGTGTTGAAGATTGGAATTATGTTTCAAAATTTAAAACATATATAGCAGTTGATATAAGCGAATTTGCAGAAAAGTGGGGAAAAGAATTAGTAAAGAAAACTGTAAATATTCCTAAATGGATAAATTATAAGGCAGAAAGTTTAAAGATAAATTTTTCAAAAACATTAGAAGAAGCTTTATTAGAAAAAATATATAAGATGTAGTTTTTTTGAGAAAAGGATTATATAAAAATAACTAGATTTATGGCTTTAAAAAGGCAGGAACACAATTCCTGCCTTTATGTATTTTTAAATGAATTTGCCATAAAACAAAAATTTAAAATTCATAAAACCAAGAAAAATATCCCTGCAATTTAACTAGCCTAGAACGGCTGAATTAAGGTATACAACTTCACGTTCGTTCAGTTGCATAAGTTATCCGTAGAACTCACTACGTTCGTTAACGGCTAACTTATTTTGTCATATTGCTTTCAGCTTGTTGTATTAACTTTCTAACCATGTTACCACCGATTCTACCAGCGTCTCTTGAAGATAAGTCACCATTGTAACCATCTTTTAAGTTAACACCAACTTC
>JAFVGB010000020.1 GCA_017475185.1 Clostridia bacterium | reverse complement strand
ATTGCCGCTGCTTGTTTTAGTGAACATATTCCATTAGAAAGAGTAAATATTGGATTTGGAGCGTTCGTATTTGCATACTATTTTTTCATGCATTTTCTTCCTTATATGAAAGAAAAGCGAGGAGAAGGGGAAGATCCGCTTGTAGAAGAAGCGAGAGAACAAGAGCATAAGAGAATAGAAGGAGATATACAGAAACTTGGGGAACAAAAATGGTATTTGAAATCTAAAATTATATATGTTCTTTGCTTTATTACGCCGCCAATCGGTTATTTGTATGTATTCTGCCTTCGTAAAAAAATGACAGAAGATGCAAGGCAATCTTATTTAACAGTAGCTACGATTATGATGGCATTATGGTCTTTGAAGTTTCTTCCGCCTTATGTGTTGGCGATTGCTATTGTTGTGGTAGTTTGTCTTGTATTTATAGTGAAGTATCTCACATAGAAGAGTTAAAAAGCATAACCCCGTACTAAATTTAGTGCGGGGTTATGCTTTTTTGACCTTGATAAAAAAATGATTCTTAGCACAGTACCAAACTTTATATCTTTACAATTATTTTTAGAGATTTAAATCATTTTCTTCGTTTTTGAGGACAAGTAATTTTTTAGAGAAATGGTTATGAACCTTGTATTTATGTTAATTAAATTTTCAAGATTAGTAAGAAATTTAGAGGATAAGTAGTTTAATATATTTTTATAAATATTAAAAGAAAATAATTTAGCTTCATTGATAGTTTCGGATATTGTCGTATAACCAGCTTCATGCACCTTTATATTTTACTAAAATTGTGATTTAATATTCTATAACATAGTTAACTCATAGGAAATGTGAGTTTTAAAAAGATTACTGTTTAAAAAAACAAACAGTAATAAAAAAAAATAACTATTCATTTTTTTTTATTGATAAAGTTAAAATGAAATGGTAAGATATTACCAACAGATTGAATTTACTGAAAAAATTTAATCTTAAATCAAATGCTAGGAGGGATTCTAATGAATGCTGTATTAAACTTACAAAAAATTAGTGCTAAAGTTGAAGAAAAAGGTATTATTTATACTCGTAAATGCAAATACGAAGGTTAATTTAAAAGAAATTACTAATAAATCAAATACTAGGAGAGATTCTAATGAATGCTGTATTAAACCTACAAAAAATGAATGTAGAAGTTGAGAAAAAAGGTATCATTATTACTAAAAGATGCAAAATGGCTGATTAATAGAGTGAAAATGGATAGATATTGATCTATCCATTTTTTCTATAATTTTTTTGGAGGAATTCAGATGGGGAATTATCAAAATATATCTTTTAAAAAAGCTGAAGAAAAGGATTTAGATTTTCTTTTTAAATTATATACATCAGATGAAGTTGTGGAGCAGGCATTAAGTCCAGACATTAAGTTAAATAACCCTGAAAATTTATTAGATACGATAGAATTTTTAAGAGACGAATCTAATGGAGCCCTTTATATTGTTAAAAATCATACTAAACCCATTGGTGTTGGTATAATTTACGATTACTCCAAGTTTCATCAAAGGGCAAAAATTGGAATATCTTTATTGAAAGACTGCACTAACGAAGGATTTGGAAGCGTAATTTTTAATTTTTTAATGGAGAAGTTAAAAGAAAAAGAAGCTATTATTAAAATTTCAGCAGAGGTATTTGAATATAATCCACTTGCAATACGATTTATAGAAAAAAAAGGGTTTATAAATGAATGTACTTTTCAAAAACATATAAAGAAAAATAATCAATTTTATGACTTTAAAATATATTCTACTTGGTTAACTTAAAGTTAAAATGCATAAGAAAAAATATAGAAAGTAGTGTGAATAATTTGAATGAACGGGATTTATCGCAAATGAATGATTCTTTTTTTTATTATAGTCAAAATAATAAAACGGAAAAAAATATATATATAAAAAACTCGTTTATGAAAGATGTATCTTGTGATTATAATTTCTTCACTCAATTTGATTTGTCGCTTAAACCATTACCTAGACAGGGCTGGAAAATACACATTTCCTGTTACTATGATAACTATCAAGATATATTAAATATAGTTAGTGATTATTGTTTTAGAAATAAAATTACATTTAAATACATAAATAACACGAATATTCTTTTTTCTCTTCTTGAGAAATCTGCTAATAGATTTAGTGCTGGTAAATACATTACAATTTATCCAGATGATGAAAAAAGCTTCAAATACATATTGGAATCTTTATATGATGAATTAAAATTATTTAATGGTCCATACATATTGACTGATAAAAGATATCTTGACGCAAAAGTTATATATTATAGATATGGTTTAATTAATCCTCAAAGTGATTCCTATCAAGATTATTTAATTGGTCCTGATGGAGAGACAATAAAGGATCTAAAAGACTGTTACTATTTTCAGCCCGATTTTGTTACCCCTCCTTTTAGTGAGGAGCTGATACAGGAACCTAAATATTTATCTAAAAAGTATTTAGTTGAAAGTGCTATAAATATTAATAATAGTGGAGGAATATATATAGCTTATGCAAAAGAGATGCATAAAAAAGTGGTCTTAAAAGAAGCACGTCCATACGTTGGAATTTCAGAAGAACTAACAAGTATATATTTTCGGAAGAATGAGAAAAGAAATCTTGGAATATTGGCTTCGTCTCCTTATACTCCTAATATAATAGATGAATTTTGGGAGTGGGAACATTACTATATAGCTCTAGAATATATTGAAGGTATTAATTTCAGTGATTATGCTGCATCAGCTGGACCAGCGGTGATGCATAAAGAAAATAAACAAGAACTTATTCATTGTTATAAAAAAATTAAAGAAATATTTATAAATATTTTAAAAGCGGTTATTGAATTTCATAAATCTGAAATAGTATTAGGAGATATTTCTTCTGATAATATAATAGTAAATAATACGAGTATTACTTTTATTGATCTAGAAGATGCACAATTAATTGATAAAAAGCCTCAATTTAATGCGAAAACAGTTGGATTTTATAATGAGGGAATAGATGAATTAAGCCTTAAAAATCAGGATAAACAAAAGTTAGGATATTTATTCTTAAATATGTTTAGTAATAGTAATAAACTGCTCTATTTAGATCGAACCGGAGGGATGACAGATCGTATTTTCCAATCCTTTGCTATTGAATATCAAGTACCGAAAATTTTTGTGGAAATCATAAATCTGCTGATAAAGTCTAAAAATATTGAGCTTGAATATGTCTTGAAGTTACTTGAAAATGATAATTTAAAAGTTACATATGATAATGCTATCAAAAAAGAAATTTATCCCTGTTTATCAGAAGAAATTAATAGCTTAAAGAAAACTATCCAATACCACTATAATAAACATAGCAAAGCTTTTTATCCTATTAATTCTCCTGAGAAAAATGATTATAGTTTATTATACGGATATCCATTAATATCCTTAATGGGTGGAATTCATATTTCAGAAGAAAATCATATGAAGGATCAAATTTTAAAAATTAATGATATAAGTCTAGCTAATGGTATTTCTGGATACCTATTTTACAAGTCTTTAATCGGTCAATTCAAGGATATTGAAAGCTATATAAAAAAAATTGATAATGAAATTAAACATTTATCTGATATAAATATACGCAATGGTTTATGTGGTATTGGTATTACTTACTTACACATGTATAAAAAATCACAAGATAAATCATTTCTTACTAAAGCTATAGATTTAGAAAAAAGGATTCAGAAATTAGTTATCTCTGAACTTGAAAAAGACTTAATAGGAATAAACTTAGGATTGTTAGATGGATTGACGGGGGTTGCATATTTCTATACATATTTATATGAATTTACTTTAGAAACTAAATATTTAGTTTTATCTGAATCTCTTATAAAAAAAATACTGTCTCATAAAAAAAATATTTTTAAGGGAATTTCACTTCCAATTAAATCCAATTCAAATGTTTTTTCACCATATTTAGCCAATGGTGGAGCCGGATTAGTAAAAACAATAATAAGGCATTTGAACTATAGTACTGCAAGTAAAGATGTATTTGAAAAATATCTACTCCTACTCTTGGATGGAATAGATAGTAAATTCGCCTCTAACCCGTCATACTTCTATGGATTAGCTGGTATTGGCGATGCTTTTCTTGATGCTTACCATTATTTTAATAATGAATTATATCTACAAAAAGCATATGAAATATTCCAGAGTATACAATCATTTAAGGTGCCATTTGAAGGGAATCATTATTATCCAGGAGTTGACTTACTGAATTTAGGTTTGGATTTTGAAAAAGGATTAGCGGGTATTCTCTATTTTTATAAAAAATTAAATCAAACAATGAAATCTAAAGATAATTCTTTATTACAAAATACTTCCTGTTGATTATACATAATATTCATATATAACTTTCTATACTAATAGACTGGATGATAAGTAATAATCGAGAGGAGAAAGCCGGATGGTATTAGATACCATCCGGCTTTCTCCTCTATATGAAAGGATTTTAAATATATTTTCAACTAAGAAATAATCTTGTTACCTTTACGTAACACACTTTTCTCTAAGATTAATCTTCTTTCTTTTTTTAAGAGTTGATAGGTAGAAAGATTTACTGTTAGAATTATCGAGATTCCTACAGAAATAAATATCATATTAGGATTTATCTTTTCAAAAAGAATACCAAAAATAACTATTCCTAGCGGATTAAACAATTGAACGGAAGTAAAAAATATACTAAAAACCCTTCCTTTAAATTCTTCTTTAATAGTTTTATGTAAGATGACCATAATTGGTATATTTACACTTGTAGTTATACCTCCAATTAAGGCATTTATTATAAAATAGTATACAGTTATCCATGTATTATTTAACGAGAATAGGAAAGGAATACTTATTAAAGATACTAATATGCCAATACCGATAATACCAAGTTGTAAGTTTCCTAAAGGATCTTCTATATCTTTTCTTATACTCATAATAATACCGGCAATAAATATCCCAATTGCGATTCCTGATTCAATTAATCCATATTGAATATCGTTGACCTGAAAGGTTTTAATTGCTACAAAAGGTAACCCTATAAACAAAGCAGTAATGAATAAGTTAACAAATACCGCCATACCAATAACAAATTTAATAATAGAATTTCCCCTAATATAATTCATACCTGAAAGAAAAGATAACCAAATGCCCTCTTCATTTTTTTCGTATTCAGTGGATTCGTTAACACTTTTATTAAAGTTAAAATTAATAATGATATTAACAACAAAAGAAAGTGCTTCTGTAAAAATTATTGTTAATACAAATGAAGGGAATTCTTGGTAGGCATACAACAAACTGCCGAACACTGGTGCTAAAATCATAGATAAAGATGATGATACTTGTAGAAAGGAATTAGTCCTCTGAATATCTTTATTAAAGACAAGTGAACTAATGGAAGCGTTAAATGCAACGCTTAAAAATTTATCACACGTATGTAAAACAATTAATAATAATATAGTTGTAATATACATATATGAATCAAATGATTTTGAAAAAATAAAAAAGAATATCAATGATAATATGCTTAATATTTGAGCTCCTTGTACAATTATTTTACGGTTTAATTTATCGACCGTATATCCCACTAAGGGGGTTAGTAGAAGGGATATTAAAGGTCCAATCAATATTGTTATCCCAAAACTTAATGCAGATCCAGTTTCTTTTAAGACAAATAAACCTATACCAAATGAAAACACTTGGCTACCAAAATTACTAATAAAGTGGCTTGTTAATACTTTTATTATTTGAAATAAAGATGATTTTTTCAAAACACATGTCCCCTTCGTTTTAGTTCTTATACTGTTTATTTTTTTGTTACAGTAAAAAAAAATAAACTGTATATTAAAAATTAAAAGTACTTATATAAGTACTTCTAATCTACTTTTGTTAAAGAAATATGCATTTGTATTTTAGAATCATTTTGAGATGATTTTTCTTCAAAATTTTTGCAAAGCTGTTTAAGGGATTCATAAAATTCTTCAGCTAGACTCTCACCAAATTGAACGTTGAATGCTTTAATAAAATTATTATTAGATTCATTTTGTTTAAGTAGCAAATCAGGAGAAGCGATGATGGATTGAGCAATTGGCTGATAAAACATTTGTATGAAATTTCGGACTTGTTCAGTTTTGACTACTTCTATTAAACCGTTTTTTTCCAATTCTTTTAAATGATAATGAATTTTAGAACGTGGAACTTCAAGTTCATCACTCAACATTTGGCTTGTTAGAGGTTTTATACCAATTAGGTGTATAATTTTCACTCGGAGAGGATCGCTAATACTTTTAAGTTGTTCTAAGCTATCTATCATGTAAATTTCTTTCATTAATAATACCATCCTTCCAATTTTTTTTAGTATATCATCAACTTTCATAACAGTCAATTTTTTTAAACAGTAACGTTTTTTTTTTGTGGTTTTAATAGACTATACATATCACATCTATATGAATTTCACGACTTATTAAAATGAGATATTTTCAGTTATGGTTATTAATCATTTTAGAGTACCACTACATCACTATCAAATAAAGAAACACGTTCTTTCCCAAAATGGTAAAAATGAACTTTGGTTGTATAAGAAACAAAAAAATTCATTTGATTTAGTATTTCTTTGTTATTTTAGTCGTTCATAACTCCTTCTAATATTAGTATGAATGATGATCTTTATTCAGAAAATAGAGCGGATTAAAAAGCACTAAATGTAGTAATAAACAAGCGATAAAAGCATAAAAAAATAGACGTATCTAAAACATTGTTAGATACGCCTTAAAAATATATTGTAAAATAACATGTGTTGTCGTGTAATTTAGCGTATTTATCTTTAATTCCTTTAGATTCAGTATTACAAATTTGATTTGAAGTTTTATTTATAAATTAAAGCTCACCTTGCTCCTCATCACCACGAACAACAAGGACATCGCATTTCGCATAGCGAATAATATGTTCAGAGACGCTACCAATTAGGAAACGCTCAACAGCATTTAAACCAGTTGCACCACACATAATT
>JAFVGB010000019.1 GCA_017475185.1 Clostridia bacterium | reverse complement strand
TTTCCTCTTTCAATTCCAAGAACTCTTAATGAATAATCTTTGTCTGCTGATAACATGCTAGCTAGTTCACTGTCAAATTCATTAGCCCATGCGATTGCTTCATCATAAACCCTTTCAGCTGAATATTTTGAAATTACATTTTTTGATACGTCTAATAATTTTACCATATCAAACAAAGCTCCACTTACACTCATTTTGTTTAATTGGAAATCGAATTCATCTATTGATTTGTCTGGATTTGCTCTTCTCCAATTCTCAAATGTTGAGTTTGCTATGTTTAGTAAGTATTCTTTTACTGATTGTGATGGGATACCTTCTTTGTAATAGAATTCAACTGCTGCTTCTGGATCTTTTCTTTTACTGATTTTTCTTTTCTTTCCTTCATCATCTTTCATGATTGGTGCATAATGAGCATATTTAGGAGCTTTGAATCCCATTTCATAGAATAATTGTAAGTGAATTGGAATAGATGAAACCCATTCATCACAACGAATTACATGTGTTGTTCTCATTAAATGGTCATCAACAACGTGTGCGAAGTGATATGTTGGAAGTCCATCACCTTTGATTATTACTATATCTAAATCATTTTCTGGGAATTCTATATTTCCTTTAATAACATCTTTATGTTTAATTTTTCTATCTTCTCTTCCAGGTGATTTAAAACGAACTACATAATCTTCACCATTTTTTATTTTTTCAGCTGCTTCTTCAACTGTTAGATTTCTATATTTAGCCCATACTCCATAATATCCTGGTCTAATTTTAGCTGCTTCTTGTTTAGAACGTAATTCCTCTAGTTCTTCTGGAGTTGCAAAACATGGATATGCCTTACCTTGTGCTATTAAGTATTTTGCATAAGCTTGGTAAATATCTCCTCTTAAGCTTTGTTTATAAGGTCCATAATTTCCTTTTTCTTCTGTTTCAGAAATTAAACCTTCATCATATTCTATATCGAAATTCTTTAAAGAATCTACTATTCCCGCTACACCATTTTCAACTTCTCTTTTTTGATCAGTATCTTCAACTCTTAAGAATAAAACACCATTTGTTCTCTTAGTTAAAACACTTTCCAATACACATTGATACAATCCTCCAATATGTACATAACCTGTTGGACTAGGAGCAAATCTTGTTACAACTGCACCTTCTGGTAAATTTCTTTCAGGATATTTTTCTTCATAATAAGAAATATCCTTAGCATCAGGAAAAATTAATTCTGCTAAATCTTTATAATCCATTTCTATCTATCCTTTCTTTTATTTATATATAATTTCATTATATCTTAAATCCTCTATGCACAACATTTTAGCATAAATATACATTTTTTTCAAGCAAAATAATTCTGATATTGCAACTTTGTACACATCTTTGTTAAAATCCATATTTTTCTTTCAATGTTTCTAACCAAATTTTATATAATAAGCCTAATACTGAGTATACTTTATTTAGGCTGAACTTTCAATCTATTTCGTATGCCATAATTTGACATTTTTCGTTCATTGTTTATTTGACAATATTTAAAGTTTATAGTATAGTTATGTAAATTATTGTGGTCAGCAATGATTTCATTTATCCTTGCAAAATAATTATTAGGAGGAAAAATATGTCTATATGGACTAAACTTTTTGGAAAGAAAACCCAATCAATTGAAGTGAGCAATCAAGATAGCTACGAAACACTTCGTGATAAGTTAGAGCTACAAATAGCAGAATTCAAGCGAAATCCTCAGATTCCTGTTTTCAATTTGCAGAAATGGAAAGCACCTGATGGTAAGTACATCTACACAAACTGCTATGCATATGTTCTAAATACTCCAATTGTTGATACAGAAGAAGTTCTTTTTTATCCAAGTGCCATTTCGAATAAAGATGACATTATATTACCTTGGTCTGAACGGTATCTTGTTGCAGCAGTACTTCGAGATTTAAAGTATTTGGGCATTTCGTACAGAGATGATGATGGAGAAACTACATGTGAAGATGGAGAATATCGTATTGCGATATACACAGCTCCTTCCTTCCATGACTGTCCTCTCGGTTTTCATTTTGCTAGGCAAGACAGCAATGGAGAATGGTCAGAGAAAACAGGTTGGTGTGGTGATGTGCAAAAAATTGGAACCAAAGGCAACATACCTCCTACATACGATCACGGTATTCGACTTGTCAAAGTTATTATTGTAAAGATTGCCTAAAGCAAGTTGCTTGTCTTAATAAAAAAAGCGATTCATTTTTTGAATCGCTTTTTTATTTTTAAACTTCCATAATAATTGGTAAAATCATAGGATTTCTCTTAGTCTTTTGGAAAATATAATCTCTTAAATTATCTTTCAAAGCTGTCTTAATTGTTGACCAATCTGTAATATTTCTTTCTTCGAAATATTTAACTTCTTCTCTAATTTGTTTCTTAACATCATCCATTAAGTTTTCAGATTCTCTTACATAAACAAATCCTCTTGAAATTACATCTGGTCCTGAAACTATTTCTCCTGAAGCTGCATCCATTGTCATTACTATTATTATTAAACCATCTTGTGATAAATGTTGTCTGTCTCTTAAAACAATATTTCCAACATCTCCAACACCTAATCCATCTACTAAAATTTTTCCTGATGGCACTGATGTTGTTACTTTAGCTTCATGTTCGTTTAACTCCAATACTCTACCATTTTCAAGCATAAATATATTTTCTGCAGGAATTCCCATTTTCTTAGCTGTTTCAGCATGTGCACGTAATTGTCTGTATTCACCGTGAACTGGTAAGAAGTATTTAGGTCTAACTAAAGACATAATTAATTTTTGTTCTTCTTGACAAGCATGTCCTGAAACGTGAATATCTTCTAATGCACTATACACAACTTCTGCACCTATTTGCATTAATTTATCTATTACTTTAGAAACTAATTTTTCATTTCCAGGAATTGCTGTTGCTGAAATTATTACTAGGTCATTTGGTGTGATAACAACTTTTTTGTGTTCTCCAGCAGCCATTCTTGTTAAAGCAGACATTGCTTCCCCTTGACTTCCTGTTGTTAAAATTGTTAATTGCTCATCTGTGTAGTTTTTAATCATATCTATATCTATGAATGTGTTGTCTGGAACTTGGATATATCCTAAGTTTCTAGCAACTTCAATCATGTTTATCATACTTCTTCCACAAACTGCAATTTTTCTTCCATATTTTACAGCTGAATTACAAATTTGTTGAACTCTGTGAACATTTGAAGCAAATGTTGCAACAACTATTCTTTTCTTACAATTCATAAATAATCTGTCAAATACTTCCCCAACAGAACTTTCAGACATTGTATATCCTTTTCTTTCAGAGTTTGTACTGTCTGATAATAATGCTAAAACTCCTTGATTTCCTATTTCAGCAATTCTACCGAAGTCCATTAATTGATCATCTATTGGTGTAAAGTCAATTTTAAAGTCACCTGTATGCATTACAGTTCCAACTGGTGTATGAATAGCAAGCATTACAGAGTCTGGAATACTGTGTGAACTTCTAATAAATTCAACCTTCATTTTTCCAAAATCAACTGTTTCACCTTGGTCAACAGTGTATAATCTTGTTGAACGTAATAATTTATGTTCTTCTAATTTGTTTTGGATTAATCCTACTGTTAATCTTGTAGCATAAATTGGCATATCAACTTGTTTTAAAACATATGGAATTGATCCAATGTGATCTTCATGTCCATGTGTGATAACCAATCCCTTAATTCTGTCTTTGTTTTTTACTAAATATGTTACATCTGGTATAACTAAATCTACACCTAACATATTGTCTTCTGGGAATTCTAATCCACAGTCAACTAATATTATGTCTTCATCATACTCAAATACTGTAATATTTTTTCCTATTTCATCTAATCCACCTAATGGTATTATTTTTAAGTTAGGTTTCTTGAATTCAAATTTTAAGTCTGGGTTTTGATTACTTTCAATTTTTGAATTTCTATTTTCTTTTATTGTTCCGCTTCTCTTTGAATTTTTTTCTTCTACTTTTTTCTCTCTTTTTTGATTATCTTTTTTTATACCGTCTCTTTTTGTATTTTCTCTCATTGATTTTTCTCTAATATTTTTTCTTTTAGACATTTTCTCTTCATTTCTAAATTTTTTCTCAAATCCAGGTTTTTCAGATTTTTTTCTGTCTGTTCTCTCATTTTTTACAATTTCATTTGTCATTAATTTAAATCTCTCCTTTTCTTATTTATTTTTTCTTTTCGTTTAAATTCATATACATCAAATAAGAAAAATTGTCACAACAAAAAAATAGTTTATTAAATATTATAAACCACATAATTTTTAATTTTATTTTTCCGAACTCATTCTACAATCTTTTTTATTAATATTTATTCACACCATAATAAATATTGATATACAAATTTAATCTCATTTTCCCACTTTCTGGTACTAACTAATTCATATTATACTATTTTTTAGATATTTTGTCAACTTTCATTATTTTAACTATATAGAAAAAATTTATTAACATATTTTATTTAACTATTCTGAAAAATAAAAACAGAGACGATTTTTAAACCGTCTCCTTTAAAATTATTTTTGAACAATAACCACATTATTTTGTTTCTCGTTGTCTTCTTCTACATGTGTATCATTATAATTTTGTATTTCTTTACTTATTAAACCATCTTTTCCTACAAGTACTAGCATCATAATAGTAAATATAGCTAAAATTGCAAGTATTATTAAAGTTCCTCTAATCAAAGTTTTATTTCCCATATTTATTACTCCTTTCTAAAAGTGCTTTTACGAAGTTCAATTTATATTATTTAACAAAATATATTATTAATACAGCCAATCCTACTAATACTCTATAAATAGCAAATATTTTGAAGCTTCCTTTCTTTAGATATTGCATTAAAAATTTAATTACCGCAACACCTACCAAAAAGCTTGATATTACTCCAATAAAGAATTGTGGATTAAACACAAAACTACTAAATTTGAAAACTGTTGCTGCAAGCACTATAGGTGCAGAAAGCATAAATGAATATCTTGCAACTGATTTTCTATCTACATTTAAAAATCTTCCCATTGTCATTGTAATTCCAGATCTTGATACACCAGGTATAAAAGCTAATGCTTGTGATAATCCTATTAAAAAAGTTTCTTTTAGTCCCATCTTTTCGTATGTTATCTTTGATTTGCATTTTTTATCAACAACATATAACAAAATACCCATTACTATAAGTGCTGTTGCAATTATTAGAGGAGTTTTTAATTTATCTTCTAAAAAGTGATCTAACAAAAATCCTATAATTCCTCCAGGCAATGTAGCTAACACTATGTACCAAAACATTCTTCCTTCAACTGTTTTTTCTTTTTTAACAACAAGATTAAATCCTCCCTTTATTAGTTCTATCCAATCTTTAAAAAAGAATAATCCAATTGCCAAAAGTGTTCCAAAATGTAATGCAACATCAAAAGAATCTGGAATTTCATTCCAATTAAAAATCCAAGGTATTAGAGTTAAATGTGCTGAACTTGAAATTGGTAATAATTCAGTTAGTCCTTGTACTACTCCTAATATTAATGACTGTATATATATATTCATAATTTATGTCTTCCTTTCTATTTTCAAACAACATATTTTCCATTAATTTATATTTGAACATTGTTTTTTATAATTTCATAAATATAGCTTGCTGCTGTTTTAGGTGCAACTTTTCCAGGTAGTGCCAGGACCCATTCCACTTGTAAATTCAGTTTTTTAGCTTCTTCAAAATCAATTCCACCTGGCTTTGAAGCTAAGTCTATTATTATGCAGTCTTTTTTTATCAATCCTAAATTAGTATTATTTAGTACTACATGTGGTATGGTATTAAATATAAAATCAAATTTATTCAGATAATTATTTAAGTTATCTAGATGTATAGCATTATAGCCATAACTTTGAATCCATGCTATATCTTGCTGTTTTCTTGCTTCGCAATATACTTGTGCTCCAATCCCAAATAACATTTTTGATAAAATTTTTCCAATTCTGCCAAAACCTAATATAAGACATTTGCTATTATGTATTGTTACCGAACTTTTTTCCATTGCTATTTGTATGGCTCCCTCTGCTGTTGGAATTGCATTTAATACTGTTAGTTCTTCACAACTTAATACATCTAATATTTCATTATTATTTTCTGGTTTTATTAAACCTTTAATTTCATCTGTGATCTTTCCTGTGATAATTTTTTTATTTTTAGCTATATTAAACAAATCTTCAACCAATATATTTTTTTCAGAATATACTGTGTTTATGCTTTTTCCATCTTTAGATAATGGTATAGATGTAATTATTAATTCTGAGTTTTGTAATGCTTCAATTAGATTTGATGCTTGTTCATATTGTTTTAAATTTTCACATTTTCCAAAGCCAAATAAAACAATTTTATTATTTTTATCTTCTGAAAGTATTTTAACTAATTCAACAATTCTTGAATCACCGCCAATTATACTAATATTCATAATATCTCAAATCCTTTCATATATAATCTATTATGAATATATTGTATAATTACACTTATTATTCAATTTTTTTATCCTTAAAATTTATCTTTCTTTTTCAATATCTAATTCTGTTTCTATTTCAACTTTCTTTTCATCATCATTTTTTGAAACTTTTCCTCCATTTAAAGAATCTACTAAATTATACATTTCTTCTAAATGCTTATTAGTATCTATTTCGTTTTTAGATAATGTAATTTTTATCTTTCTTGAAGGCTCATTTGGAATTCTAATTTTATCTTGAATTGGCAAAAATAATGATTGTTCTGTAATTTTCTTTTCTAATTTTTTATCCAATTCTAATGCCATATTAATATAATTTAATGCTTTTTCATTTTCTTTCTTTATTAAAGCAATTACAGCTAAATAATAATATCCAATTGGTTCTAATTCTTCTTGTTGTAATGCTTGCTGTAAATGTCTTTCAGCTTCATCTAATTCACCTTGAATCATTGCAATTAATGCCAAATTATATTGACCATTATATAGATATGAATTTAACACAGCAGCTCTTTTATAATATTCTCTGGCTTTTTGAAAATCATTAATTCTTGTAAATGCCATTCCTATATTATAATATAATTCATATTCTGTTGGATTATATTTCAATGCTGTCATATATATTGAAATAGCTTCTTTAAAGCGGTCTTCTTCATATAAAATATTTCCCAACAACAGTGATGCCTGTAAGTATTCTGGTTTAATTCTTAGCAAATCTTGTAACATTATTATTGCTTCTTCTTTTTTCTCTGTTTCATGTAATAGTGTTGCAACTTTATAATGCATTTCAAAATCTTGTTCATTTAATTCTACAGCTCTTATATATTCATCTAATGCAACACTTATTTTTCCTTCTTTTTCATATAACTCTCCTAAAATTTTATGTGCCATATAATTTTTAGGATATTTATCAACTATTTTTAAAGCATATTTTTTTGCTTCTTCATCCTTTTTCATTATTAAAAGAGTTTTTAGCTTAAAAATTTTTAGTTTTTCTGTTATGTAATTATTCTTGATAACTAATAGTATAAATAATAATAAAAATAATACCATTACTCCTACTATTATTATTGTTTCTAAAATCATTTTCTACCTCTTATTTTTCAAATTTTACCTTATAGTTTTCAATAGCTTGTTCTATTATATCTTCTGCTTCTGTGCGTCCATACATTTTTCCAACACTTGTATGTTTTCCTTCTAAAGTTTTATATACTTCAAAGAAATGCATTATTTCCTCCATATATTGATTTGGTAATTGACTTATATCTTTATAAGTATTTAAGTATGGATCGTTTTTGCATATTGCAATTATTTTTTCATCTTCTTCATCATTATCAATCATTTTTAAAACACCAATTGGATAACATTCAACCAAAGTCATTGGAACTATTTCCTCTTGACAAATTACCAATACATCTAATGGATCATTATCTCCTGCATATGTTCTTGGAATAAATCCATAATTTGCTGGATAGTGTGTTGCTGTATATAATACTCTATCTAACTTTAAAAGCCCTGTTTCTTTATCTAATTCATATTTATTTCTTCCATTTTTTTGAATCTCAACTACTGCAACAAAGTCGTCTTGTTTTATTCTCTCTCCATTAATATCATGCCAAATATTCATTTACATCATATCCTTTCTTTTGTTTTGCCTATATTTTATCATATTCTACGTAAATGTCAATAAAAACTAATTTATGAAATGCTTGAAAATATGGAAATAGGGACGGTTCTGTTTACCAATCCCTATTTCCATATTTTGAAAATTAATATCCTAAATCTCTAAGTACATCTTTTATATCATTTTTATAAGTATTATCAACATTTACATATACAACTGTTTTATTAATTCTTTCTAAAAATTTAAATTTTCCATTTGTTTCTATATTAAAAGATGCATAATTTCTTCCACTTAATTGTATTCTTGTACTTGCAGTATCTGAATCTAATTTTACTTTGGTTGTTTTATAAAAAGTATCTGCATCGTCTTCATTTTTAAAAGTATAGAACTCAACTTGACAATTATCTTTTCTTGCTACATACCCTTCTTTAACTTCAACATCTTCACCTTCTAATTGTTTTGTTACATCAGTAACATTAAAATGATTCTCTTCCATTTTTGAAATAAATTCCTCAGATGTAATAGATTCTTTTGTTTTAAATACAAAATTTTTAAACAAAAATACTCCTCCTACAACTGCTGAAATTATTAAACTAATCCATATTATTGCAATAACTAATGCAATTTTTTCTGTAGTACTTTTCATTTTTACCTCCTAATAATTAATTTATTCATATTATATCACTTACATCTTAGGTTCACAAGTTAAATTTATACCAAGATTTTTAAGAACATTCAATTCACTTTTTTCAATAATATAACTAGAATGAGCTTCACATCCTCTTAATTTACTAAGATTATTTATTGCCTTTTCTATAATAGGATTTGTTATAGAACATATACTTAAAGCTATTAAAACTTCCTGTAAATTTAAACAATATGATGTTTTATATGAAGTTTTCTTTTTCATCTTAAATATACCATCTAATACTGATGGAGAAAGTAAAAATTCTTCATCTGGTATTCTTGTAATTTCTTTTATTGCATTTAACACAGCAGCACTTGCACTACTTAACAAATCAGATTCTTTTCCTGTTATAATTTTATCATTTGGTAGTTTTAGAGCTATTGCATTACATCCATCTTTTTCAGATTTTTCTAATGCAATTTTGGCAACAGCTCTATCTGTTAAAGAAAGTCCTAATTTATCCATTAAACCTTTAATTCTATCTACTGTATCACTTTCACAAATTCCTTGTTTATAATCACATAAAATATTATAATAACGTCTTATTATTTCTGATCGAGCTGCGTCTTGAACAACCTCATCATCTGTAATACATGTTTTTATCATATTTACTCCCATGTCTGTTGGAGATTTATAAATTTCTTTTCCTGTAATTTTTAATAAAATATTTTTTAATATTGGAAATGTAGAAATATCTCTATTATAATTTATTGCATTTTCACCATATGCTTCTAAATGAAAAGGGTCTATCATATTAACATCTTTTAACTCTGCCGTTGCAGCCTCATATGCTATATTAACAGGATGCATTAAGCTTAAATTCCATACTGGAAAAGTTTCAAATTTTGCATATCCAGCATTAACACCTCTTTTATGCTCATGATATAACTGTGATAAACAAGTTCCTAACTTACCACTATTAGCACCTGGAGCAGTTACTACAACTAATTTTTTAGTTGTTTCTATATATGGGTTTTTTCCATAACCATCCTCACTTACTATTAAATTTACATCATCAGGATAACCTTGTGTTGGTCTATGAATATACATTTTTATATTTCTTTCTTTTAGAATTTTTTCTAAATGAGAAATATTATTTCCTTCCTTGTACATTGTTACAACAACACTATTTATATTTATATCAAGTTTTTGCAAATTTTCTATTAATCTTAATAATTCAAGTTCATAACTAATTCCATAATCTGCTCTTATTTTACTTTTCTCTATATCAGCAGAATTAATACAAAAAATAACTTCTAAATCATCCTTAAATTTTTGTAATAATTTTATTTTTGCATCTGGCTCAAATCCTGGCAATACTCTAGTTGCATGATAATCATCGAAAATTTTTCCTCCAAATTCTAGATATAACTTGTTATCAAACATTTTAATTCTTTCTTCAATTTTTTCACTTTGTACTTTTAAATATTTTTCACTGTCAAATCCTACTTTCATTTCTACCTCCACATTTGAAACATTTGGGGACGGTCTTTTTTTGTTTCATTTTTGAAACATTATGGGGACGGTCTCAAAATATTTCATTTTTACATTCACCCTTTTTGCAAACAAAAAAATAGATTTAAAACAAAACGCTTTTTAGGGTGTTTTTTTTAAATCTATCATAGTGGTATGATACAACATACCTTATATTTTTGTCAAGAGTTATTTGTATTTTTTTCAAATACTATTTTAATAATGTTTTTAGTACATTCCTCCCATAGCTGCAGCATCATCTTGTGAATTTCCACAATGGCAACCGTTTTTTTCTTTTTTATCAGTTACAATACTTTCTGTTGTTAAAACCATTGATGCAATAGATGCCGCATTTTGTAAAGCACTTCTTGAAACCTTTGTTGGATCCACAATTCCTGCTTTTTTCATATCAACATACACTTCATCTTGTGCATTAAAACCTGTTCCAACCGGACTATGTTTTACTTTTTCTAAGATTACAGCTGGTTCTAGTCCTGCATTAATTGCAATTTGTTTAACTGGTTCTTCTAAAGCTTTTAATACTATTCTAGCACCAATTTTTTCATCATCTTTTAAATCTGGTAAAATTGCTTCAACATCTGGAATAACATTTACAAAAGCTGTTCCTCCTCCTGCAACTATTCCTTCTTCAACAGCAGCTCTTGTTGCAGATAAAGCATCTTCAATACGCAATTTTTTATCTTTCATTTCAACTTCTGTTGCAGCTCCAACTCCAATTACAGCAACTCCACCTGCAATTTTAGCAAGTCTTTCTTGTAAATTTTCTTTTTCAAATTCGCTTAATTCCTCTGAAATTTGAGCTTTAACTTGAGCAACTCTTTCGGCAATTTTTTCTTTATCTCCCATTCCATCTACAACAATTGTATTTTCTTTAGAAACTTTAACCTGTTTTGCTCTACCTAATTGTTCAATTGTTGTATCTTTTAATTCCAATCCTAAATCTGATGTAATAACTTCTCCACCAGTTAAAATAGCTAAATCTTGAAGCATTGCCTTTCTCTTATCCCCAAATCCAGGAGCTTTTACAGCAACTACATTTAAAACTCCTCTTAATTTATTTAGAACTAATGTAGATAATGCTTCCCCTTCAATATCATCACATACAATAACCAATTTTCCTGATGACTGCATTAATTGTTCTAATAATGGTAATATTTCTTGAATATTACTAATTTTCTTATCTGTAATTAATATGTATGGACTATCAACAACTGCTTCCATTTTTTCTGTATCTGTTACCATGTAAGGTGATACATAACCTCTATCAAATTGCATTCCTTCAACAACATTTAACTCAGTATTTGATGTTTTAGATTCTTCAATTGTAATAACTCCATCTTTTGAAACCTTTTCCATAGCCTCTGAAATTAATTTTCCAATTTCTTCATTATTAGCTGAAATACTTGCAACCCTTGCAATGTCTTCTTTTCCATTTACTTCTGAACTATTTTTTCTTAAAGCCTCAACTGCTACATTTACAGCTTTATCAATACCTCTTTTTATAGCCATTGGATCTCCACCAGCTGCAACGTTTTTCACACCTTCTTTAATCATACTTTGTGCTAAAACTGTCGCTGTTGTTGTACCATCTCCTGCGACATCATTTGTTTTAGTTGAAACTTCTTTTACTAAGCGAGCTCCCATATTTTCAAAAGGATCATCTAATTCAATTTCTTTTGCAATTGTAACACCATCATTTGTAATTAATGGAGCACCAAAACTTTTATCTAAAACAACATTTCTTCCTTTTGGACCTAATGTTACTTTCACTGTATCTGCTAATTGATTAACACCATCTAACAATTTTTTTCTGGCCTCTTCGCCAAATTTTATTTCTTTAGACATTCTAAATTCCTCCTTTTTATTTCAAGAAATTTTTATCTGCTCTTTTAAAGTTATGTAACCATTACGGGATATATAACTTTAATGAAGTGGAGTCAAGGTGGGGACCGACAAGCTAGTAAGAGTTAGAAGATTTCGTGCAAAAGTCATCAAAACCCAAATCAACACACCTAATCTTGCACGAAAGATTCTTACTCTTAGTTCGCAGTTGGGGCGAAACTCATTAAAGTTATATATCCCGTAATGGTTACATAACTTTAAAAGAGCAGATTAAAATTTTACCTTATTCCACAATAGCCAATATATCGCTTTGCTTTACAATAATTAAATCTTCACCTTCGTATTTAATCTCAGTTCCCGCATACTTATTAAGAACAACTTTATCTCCCTTTTTTATATACATTTTAACTTCATTACCATCAACTTGCCCACCTGGTCCTACTTCTAGAACTTCAGCAATTTGTGGCTTTTCTTTACTATTTGCAGTTAATATGATTCCACTTTTTGTTGTTTCTTCAGCTTCTTTCATCTTTACTACAACCCTGTCTAATAATGGTTTTAACATTAAAATTACCTCCTTCTTTTTTGAACCTAATTACAACATTATATTATATGATTGTTGTAATTATTTTATGACAAAATTATTAGCAGTCTTTTTCTTAGACTGCTAATAATTTACACCCATATGTTTCAAAAGTCAATATATTTTGTAAAAATTCACGTAATTTTCACAAACACATATTGATTATAAAATAAAAAATCACCTGCATTTCTGCAAGTGATTTTTTTAAATCAGGTCTTGTATTTAACTGAAAGCACTGGCATCCAGTCAGTATATGGATTTTCAAGACTATGCGTTTCTCCGCACTCACACGGACAAAGCTTCTTATCTTTAAAGATATAATACGTTTCAGAATCAAAAACATGTTTATGTTCTTTGATTCGAGCTCCTGGAGAAAGCATTAGCAAGGAAACAGTACATTCTTCATCTTCGTAGATAAAAGACTTTAAGACAACACCAGCTTCAATAAGACTTTCATCTATCGTGGTCATTTTATCCACTCTAGACAGCATATTGATAATATCCCGTATTTCGTTTGACTTTTCTTCTGGTTTCATATTTTAGAAACCCTCCTTTTATAATATGATTTTAACATTATAGCACATATTGTCTTTTTTTGCAAATCTAACGAATTCTTTTATTTTATAATCTATTTTATTTGACATTTACCAAATCTAGCTATACAATCACATCATAAACAAAGGAGGAATTATTATGACGCCACACATTAGTTCAAAAAAAGATGACATTGCTAAAATTGTTCTATGTCCTGGAGATCCATTAAGAGCAAAATATATTGCTGAAAATTTTTTAGAAAATGCAAGATTAGTAAATTCCGTTAGAAACATGCTTGCATACACAGGAACATATAAAGGTAAAGAAATAACAGTATTCTCATCAGGAATGGGAATGCCTAGTATGGGTATTTATTGTTATGAATTATATAAATTTTATGATGTTGATACAATTATACGAATTGGATCTTGCGGAGCTTATGATAAAACTTTAAATATTTTTGATACTATTTTAGTAGAAAAAAGTTATACTGAAGGAAACTTTGCTAAAGCATTAAACAATGCAGACTGTCACATTATTGAAGCAGATGCTTCTTTAAATAATTTAATAAAAGAAACAGCTTCAGAAAAAAATATAAAATGCATACCTACAAATGTTTTATGCAGTGAATGTTTTGATTATTATATTGAAAATCTTAATATTTTGTTAAATAGATTGCCTAAAGATGTTAATATTACGGCTGCTGAAATGGAATCATTTGCTTTATTCTATACTGCAAAATACTTGAACAAAAAAGCTTCTTGCTTACTTACTGTTGTTGACTCTCATTGTAAAAATCAGAAAATTTCTGCAGATGAAAGAGAAAAATCTTTAAATGATATGATTACTCTTGCATTAGAAAGTGCTTTAAAGATATAAAAAAGAAACGCATATATGCGTTTCTTTTATTTTGTTATTGATAAAATTTTATACTTTGCTACTCCTACTGGAGCTTGAACTTCAACTATTTGATTCTTTTTTGAACCTAATAAAGCAAGACCTATTGGTGATTCATTTGAAATTCTATTTTGTGATAAATCAGCTTCTGTTGAACCTACTATTGTATAAACCACTTCTTCATCAAATTCTTCGTCCCATAGTTTAACAGTGTTTCCTACTTGAACAGTTTTTGTATCTATTTCTGAGTCATCTATGATTTTTGCATATCTAACTTTATTCTCTAATTCAGCTATTTTATCTTCATTAGCGGCTTGTGCACTTTTGGCTTCATCGTATTCTGAATTTTCTGATAAATCACCAAAACCTAAAGCTACTTTTATTCTTTCTGCTATTTCAGCTCTTTTTTCTGTTTTTAAAAATTCTAATTCTTTTTCTAAGTTTTCAAATCCTTCTTGTGTTAATATTACTTCTTTTTCCTCCATTCTTCTCCCTCCTTTATGTAATTTGTTGTTTTAGTGTCTTAAATATATTAAATCAGTTTTGCTGTTTTGTCAATACTTTACACTAAAAATTCACATTTTTGTAATTTACCTCTTATACCTAATAAATCGCATATTTCACTACTATATTCTTCATTTTTTTCATCTAATTTTTCGAAAAAATTTTCCCTATTTATTATCCAACTTTCTAACAGAATTTTGTTATCTATATTTCCATAAAATTCTTTGTAAAAGCATTCATTATCTGTATTCATTTTCAAATTAAAATCATTTACAATAATACCATTATAACTTTTTTTAAATATTATCTTTTCTTTTGTTAAATTAATTATAATTGCTTTTTGATTTATACAAAATTCATTAAAAGCATTGCTTTCAAAATCTATATTTACAATATATTTAGCATTTTTTGCACTCTTTCTTTTATTATTTGATACAGTAATTAAAATTCCGTCCTTGTACATCTTGTTTTCAAGTCTTTTATAATATTTCAAATTTTCTGTAATAATATTCACAGTTTTAAATTTTGCCACAAACTTTTCTATTATTTTTATATTGATTTTATTATATGTATTCACAAAAACATATATATTCTCTAAATTCATATTCTCACTTTTAATGTTTAATATATATTCTAATATTTTATCAACCAGTAATTTCATTATAAATTTTCCATCTATTATATTTTTTTCAGTAATAAATTTTTTTAAAAAATCAAGTTTGTTTTCCAAAGCAATATATTTTATTTGTTCTTGTTGGCATATATTAGTTATTTTTTTTGTGATTTTTTTGCTAATTAAACAATTATATTTATCATATTTTGGTATTAATATAATTATTCCATTATTTATATTTTCGAACTTTATACCACATAAAATTTTTCTAAGATACCTTTGTGGAAATCGTTCAAATTTTGCCTCATATCTTCTGTTATCTTGCCTTATATATGCAATTCTATCTTTATTCGGATATAACATAAAATCACCAACATAATATTTTTTATAAATTATATTATGTTAGTGATTTTAAAATTATTACATTTTTACTTTACAAAATTTATTTAAAATTACATATCTAAATTTTCTTTTATAATTTTCCAAACGCTTTTAGATTCAAAACCTTTTCGCCAATATGCAGCTCCTGCCAAATTATAATCTTTAACTAGTTTCATCTTTTTAGCAAATGATTCTTCATCTTCTATCCACATTTTATAAACATATCCGCCTTGCTCATATTGCACATAATATTGTTGTAAATCTTCAAGCCATTCTTTTGTTGCATTTGATGGAATTGAATTATTAACATTACTCATTGGTATTGCAGTTCCTTTTATTGTTGTTCCATCTTTCGTTTGCCATAATTTTGTATAAAAAGGTAGTCCTAATATTAATTTTTCTGATGGTACCTCTTCATATGTTAAGAAATTATTTATGTTATTTTTTAGCCAATTATAACCTGAAGTTGAACCTATAACACTTGTACCATATTGATCATATCCCATAAAAACAATATAATCTGCAACTTCTCCAATTAGATTTCTATCATAGCATAGTGACCAATTTTCTCCTCCATTTGGTGCAGTTACATCAACTGATAAAACAATTCCCATTTCTTTTAATTGTGGTGCAAGTTCTATAATAAATTTTGAAAATGCATCACTGTCTTTTTGATACATATATTCAAAATCTATATTTATCCCATCTAAGTCATATTTTTTTGTATATGTTATAATATCTTTAATTATCATTTCACGTAATTTATAATCATTAATTATACATGAAAATTCATCAATTGTTGTTGTTAATGTTTCATTTGAAACTTTTGCCCATACTTTATATCCATTATTATGAGCCCATTTAATATAATTTTGTCCTTCATCAGCAACATTTTCAACAACTTTTGCTTGTGATACAACATCTAATACAGTTAGTTTATCTTTATTAGTATTTTCTAATTTTAATGTAAAAAAAGAAGGTGAAACTACATTTACCCCATCATATACAATTCCTGTATTATCTGGTGCTTTTGCATATTCTGAAAAATATTCCCATGCTATACTTATTTTTTCATCTATTTGTTTTTCATAAACTGCATCTTCTCTTTCTATAACATACTCATTTAATTTTCTTGACTCCATGTAGCCTAAATTTCCATTTTTTGTACGTACTCTCACCCAGCCTTTTGGAAGAGAATTTGCTTCGCTTTCTGCTATAACAACTTTATCACCTTCATCAATTTTTTCTAATGTTCTTGAAAATAAAGTTGCTTTATATTTTACATCAGACTTCTTTTTAGTTGTTGCTGTTGTCAATTTTCTATCTAATGATTCAATTATTACTTTATTATCTGCTCTTGTAATTTTTATATTATAAATTTCTTCCATTTCAGAAATAGGCACATAATAAATATTATTTTTTATTATAGCAGGACTCTTAATTTGAACATTTTTTCCATTAACTGTCATTTGTTTTTCATCAATTTTTAAAACTGCTAGTTTAGTTTGTGATGAAGTTACAATTTGATTATATTGTTCATCATAATATATATGGTTATCATAGTAATTTTTTATATCATTTAATGAAAGATATACTACATTATTTTCATCTATGATTAAATCTTGTTTCATTCTACCTGTAACATTAGAATAATTAAGTACTAAATTAGTTTTATCTGTTATGTCATGATTAATATAATTTGGTGCAACTTTTATTGTAAATAACACTCCACATGCTAATATTACTATAAAAACGATTGCTAAAAATATTTTTAACACTATTCTTTTTTTTGGCTTAGTTTCTGGTTCCATTATACACTTCTCCCTACATCCTTGTTATTTATCTATTCTCATGATTTTCATCTTTGCTTATTTCTTCTCTTCTTTCATTATTTCTCTGTTGTTTTATTCTGGCTTGCTCTCTTATTTCATTTGCTAACTCATTCTCGTCTTTAGGTATAATTGTATTGCTTTGTAATCCAACAACATCTTTTCCAATAGTTCCCAATTCATTTTGAATCTCTGTTAAGCTTTCAGATGGTAGCATAAGAGGTTCTTTTTTAAAAAATCCTTTAATTTTTCTTAATGCTCTTCTACCAAAGCTTTCTCTTTCTTGTGTTTGCATTTGAGCACATAATCTAGATGTTTTTTTAGCTGTTTTTTGCATTTTATTCAAAATTTCTTCTATCTTTGACTTTAATGTTGGCATAATATCTTTATAATGATTATTTATTTTTCTTAAAGCTTGATTTGCTATTTCCTGATTAACAATTGTTTTGCTTTGTTCTTTTATCTTATTGTCTAATACATTTATCTTTTCTTCTTGCTCAATAGATTTATTATCCATTTGATATATCATGTCAATTACTGGATTTTGTCCACCTTCATAATTATTATCGCGTAAATATTTACATATTCCATCTTTGTCTTTTACCATTTGTTCTGGTGTAATTGATGATACATATTTGCCTATAGCTTTTTGATAAATTTTTTCAGATAATTTTTTTTCTTTCAGAAATTCAATTACTTCCGGAGTCATTTGTTCTGGTGTTAAAGTTGAAACAAAAGCTTCATATTTTGCTCTATTAATATAATAATTATAGTTTCCATTTGCTTCTTCTCTTGCAATTTCTACTTTTGAAAAATCATTGTTCCAATCTGTTACTGGTTCACCAATTTTCTCATAATTTTTGTGAATTCTTTCAACAGCTTCTTCAGCTGACTTTTTATGCTCTAATCCATATTTAATATCATTAACTGTTTCTTGTTCAATACCAAATTTTTCAGCAAATTCTTTTCTTTTATCCGAATCATTAATGTCAGCACTTTCTGCAAATTTATTTATGTTTTCTTTCACATTTTCTAGAACTTCTAATAATTTATTATCCAACGCCATAATAATCATCCTTTCTTCTAAATATACATTTAGAACGCTTTTCTTTAGTCTTCTAACAAGATGATAACATACTTATAAATTAAGTTCAATTGTTTTTTATAATTTTATTTTTCATTTTTTATGTAACATTTATTTTTACTTTTAATATTATATATAAACAGGGAGGTAATATATTATGTTTGGTTTATTTAAGAAAACTTTGGGAGTATGTTTAATTGGTCTTGGTTTAGGAATCTTGCTAGTATTATTACTTCCATTAACTGGATGGCTTTTTGCCATAGGTATTGCTGTATGTATAGTTGGGCTTGTATGGTTAGCTTGTTAGAATAAGTTATTAAGATAAAGGAGTGTGTTAGCATATGACTATTGTTGTAAAAAAAGTTCCTAAATGCTTAAGAGGAATTGTTAAATTAATTTTTGGAATCAAAGATTAGATACATAAAAAATTTGTAAAACAAAAAGGCGTTAAATGTTTAAGCTCAGACTATAATATTTAGTGCCTTTTTTGTGTTTTCGTCACACAAAAAATAAATTGGGTTAAATTAAAAATTTAGCAATTAAATTTCTAATTTAACCCAATTTACAATTTAAATTATGCTCTTTTGATTTTTCCTGAACGTAAACATTTTGCACATACATGAATTCTTTTAACTTCTCCATTTACGTCAGCTTTTATTGATCTTAAATTTGGAGAAAATGTTCTTGAAGCTCTTCTACTTACGTGTGAACGAGCAATGCTTATTTTATTTCCCCAATTTTTTTCTTTTCCACAAACTTCACATTTTGCCATTTTTATTGCACCTCCTATATGCATTTATTAAATTGACTATTTATAATACTAACATATGTTGAAAAAAAAATCAAGTGTTTTTCAAAATTTGTTAAATTGTTTTATCTTTTTATTTATATTTTTCACACTTTAATACATAAAACTACAAAATTTGCATATAATAGATTTATTCAAAGAGGTGATTTTTTTGACAACTATCAATTGTTCTGCTAATTGTAAGTATCAAATAGATGGAAAATGTACGCTAAATAATACTACAAAACAATCTTTTAGTAAAAAAAATGATTGTGCCTATTTTTCTAAACGCTAAAACGAATTTAACGACACTATATATCAATTTAGTTATAAACTTTAAAAAATAAAATTGCAAAATATTGTTATATTTTGCAATTTTTTATTTATTCTTCAACATTATTTTTTTCATCATCAGCTGAATTATCTTCTTTGTTTATTTCTTCTTCCGCATTTTCATTATTTTCATTATTTTCAATATATTCATCAATTACAATTTGTTGATTTTCATCTAACTTATATCTTGGTAATTCTGGCAATTCATCTAAACTACTTAATCCAAACATTTTCAAGAATTTTGGACTTGTTTCATACATTGTTGGTCTTCCTGGTGCATCCATTCTACCTGCTTCTTGAATTAATTCATATTCTAACAATTTATAAATACTTCCATCTGAACTAACCCCACGAATAGCTTCTATTTCAGCTCTTGTTATTTTTGGATTATATGCAATTATAGAAATTACTTCTAAGGCAGCTGGAGATAAATTTGGCTTACTTCTTTTGTCAAAAACTGGATATATATATTCATAATTTTCTTTTTTGGTACATAATTGATAACTGTCATTTACTTTAATTATTTCAATTCCTCTATTTTCATTGCTATATTCATTTTTCATCATTTCAATTATTCCAATTAACTCATCTTGCCCTAATTCAGTAGCTGACATCAATTCTTTTAATTCAACCTGTCTTCCTGCAGCAAATAAAATTGATTCGATTATACCTTGTTGTTTCTTGTAATCCATCACTTTTCTCTCCTTTTCTCATATGTAACATTAAAACATTGTTCGCAAATTCTGTCAAGTAAAATCTAGAAATTCACACTTGCATCATTTTTTTCTTTTGATATCTTGAATTAAATATTTCAATATGTTACTATAATTAAAAATAAAAAGAGGAGTGCGATACTATGGCAAATGATAAAAAAAAGAAAATTGAAGTAGTAAAAGGTAAAGGAAAACTAAATATATCACCTGTAAAATCACATCTAGACGTAGAAAAACCAAAGAATAAAACTGATAAAAATAAAATAATTATTCCTAAAAATAAAAAATAAAACAGTGCACAGTCTGAAACTTCGTCAAGACTGTGCACCATTTTTTACGTACTTAATATATATGTTATTCAATTAATTAAAATATGTTACATTGCTGCTTCTGCAGTTTCTTGAGTATTGCTTTCGTTTGTATCATCATCTTGATTTACAACTTCTAAGCTTGAAACTGATACTTCATATGCTACCTTTGTTTCAACTGTTCCATCTTCATATTTTTTCTCATATGTTCTTGATTGAACTCTACCTACTATTTTAACTTCTGTTCCTACTGGAATGTTTTCACAAAATCTAGCATTTCTTCCCCATGCTATACATGGTATGTAGTCTGATTTATTGTAAGCTCTGTTTACTGCTAATAATAAATCTGAAATTTCTCTACCAAATGGTGTTTGTCTGTAAATTGGTTTCTTACAAATATAACCATTTAAAGTAACTTCATTTGAAACTACGTCTTTACTTACTTCGATTTCTTCATCTTGATTTTCAACAAATTTGATATCTTTAGCAAAAACTGTAAGTACTAATTTGTTTCTTTCATTTTCATAACTGTTGTATGATCTAAATTGACCTTCAACTGTGATTTTTGAATCGATTTGTAAATCATTAATTGAAAGTAATCTTTCAGATACAGTTATTGGAATAATGTCTGCATTTCCGCTTAAACGTGGAACTGCTAAATCAAATATGTAAAATTTTTCTCCGTAAATTTCATGACTAAATCTTTTATCGCTTGTTACCTTTCCCACTAATACTAAGTGGTTATTTTCTAAATAATTTGTATTCAAAACAATTTCCTCCCCTTATTTGTTTATTTAATCTCTTAATCATAATGTAAAAATTATTTATTCATATCTCTTATTATACACTATTTTTTTGGTTTTGTCTACATAAAAAGTTATATTTTTCAATATTTTTTATTTTATACCATTTATGTTAATCTTGTCTTTCATTGGTAAATACAGCAAAAATAAAGTTAAAACTATAATTAAATCATAAATGCTATAATTTGGATTGTTTTCAATTTTAATTTCTTGAACTTCAATTTCTCCATAATTATTATAGATATTTCTCTGTAAACAAATTAATACATCATCATCTGTTACACTTGATATTGTAATACTTGACTTAGAATTAAAACCATATGTTATTAAATTTGAATTAACAATATTTAATTCTTTATTATCTATATTTGTATCCATATTTACAATTACGTTTTTTGTATTTTCAAGTAGCTTATTTAACTTATCCATTTTATCAAATTCCTTATTTATAAACACAGTATCAAAATGAACATTCTTTATATTATCTATATTCTTCTCTTTTATAAATATGACATTATTTTCTGTTAAGAAATTATTATTAGCTAATAATCTTTTAATATCATTTTCACTTTTTTGATCTGTGATAATACCGATAAATAACATTGGCAGGTCTCCTTTTTTGGTTTATTATATACTGTTTCTAGCATTTTTATTCATTTTGAAACATTTTTGGACGGTCTTTTTTTGTTTCATTTTTGTTTTTGCGTTCCGTTTGCATCAATTATATAGCTATTCTTATAAATCAAATCTGAAACTGTAACTACTTTAAATCCTTTTTGTTCTATATTTGTAAGCAATTTGTCTAAACTATCTGCTGTATGTTCTGTTCCATTGTGTGAAAGAATAATGTCTCCATTTTTTAATTTCTCATCAAGTCTTTTCCACATTTCATCCCCTGTTATTCCTTTATAGTCTAATGTATCTATGCTCCATTGAATGGTTAGATGTTTTTGATTTTCTGCTGCTTGAATTACAGTATTATTATATTCACCATATGGTCCTCTATATAAAGTTGTAGCTTTTCCTGTTATCTTTTTTATTTTATCTGAACACACGACAATCTCTTTCTCATTATCCTCAAGACTTAATTCATTTACGTGCTTATGCCCATCAGAATGATTTGCAATTTCATGTCCAGCATCTGAAATCTTCTTTACCGCTTCTGGATATTTATCTACCCAATCTCCTACCATAAAAAATGTTATATGAACTTTATGCTTTTCTAATGTTGCTAATATTAAGTCTATATCGTCTGCATTCCATGCACAATTCATTGTAAATGCAACCTTTGGTTCGTCTGTTTGAACACTATATATTGGCACTAATTTCGATTGTGACATTGTTTGAATTAACTCACCTGTTTTATTTCCTACTGTAGCTGCTATTATAAATAATGCAACTACAGTACTTAAAGCAACTAAGTATGAATATATTTTTTGTTTATTAAATACTAAAAACATAAAAAAACCTCCTAAACTAAGCTGTTTAATTTTATGCTTAATTTAGAAGGTTTATGATTATAATTATTTTACATTATATTATTCTTAATAAATTCTCTGGCTTCTTTGTCAAAATTATATCCTCTTTTGTCCATCTCTGTTTCATCTAATTCACAAAAATATTTTCCTATTTTTTCATCATATTCTAATCTACTTAAAGGATCGTAATTTCTATTATTCTTGCATACATTTGATGTAAATATAAATTCATCTTCTTTAATTTGAATAGAATTTACTTTACCATCTCGCACCAACACCAATCCTGTTACATAAAAAGCTCTACTAGTACCTCCAACTTTATTTAACTCATTTATATAATGTTCTTCCAACTCATCATCATTTAAAGTTACTCCATTTATTCTTTTTATAAAAAGTCCAGGTTGAATGTCAAATTTTTCTACATACAATGATGAATCTGTAGCTATTGTTGGAATTTTTATTTTATCAAAATACGCTCTGGCTTTTAACGTTGCATTTTCAATAACATTGCTTCCATTTTCCTCTACTTCAATATTTACATTATTATCGTAAGGAGTTATTACTTTTATGTCTAATCCCTTTAACCTGTTTCTCATTTTTATAATTTTATCTTTGTTTTTTGTTGCAAAAAATACCTCTATCATAATTAACACTCCTTGTTTTTATTACAATTATTTTATAACCATACAATTTATAATATTAAATATTTTGATTTATGGAATTTATTTATTATTCTAATAAATACTGTACAAGATTTATCTTTTTAATATCTTATTTAATTCATCTTCTGCTTTTTTTATAAAATATTTATCTTTTTCAATAGGTATATTTAATTGTGAAATAATGTTCTTTATTTTCTCGATTGTATCCCATTCCGTATTAGGCTCTGTTTCTATCTCTATTAAAATATTACTATTTTCAATAAATTTTATAGCCAATTCAAATCCATCTTTAGAATAAACTATATCATTTTCTTTTATATTCATAATTTCATAATACCCCAATGCTTCAAATAGTTTTTTAGCCTCATCAATATTATATACATTACAGTTTATTGCTCGTTGGCTAATTATATCTCCATTATCAGCAATATCTTTAATCTTAAAAGTAACTTTTTGTGATACTTTACCATCATTTACAATATATCTTATAATAACCGCTTTTGCAATTATTTCTCTTGTTGACATGCTTTTAATATTTAAAGAATTTGGAATAAAATAATAATCATCTAGTGAAAAAGTTCTTCCACTTTTAAATCCTTTGTTAGTTAAACATTTCAACAATTCATCTTTTGAGCAAATAACTTTAACTGTTATTTCATTTTCTTCTTTTACAGACATTTTCTATTTTTCCTTTCTAAAATAATTATTTTTTAATAAATTAATACTTAGTTCCGTACTTCTATAATTGCCTCCATTTCTTTATATTTATATATCACATTTTAATACTTTTGAAAAGCCCAAACAATGAAATACACAATTTGACAAAATACGCGTTTTATAGTATATTCAAGGTATATGAAATATAAAAGGAGGAATTTTCTATGTTAAAAGGATTTATGAAAGAATTCAAAGAATTCATTTTAAGAGGAAATGTAATGGACTTAGCAGTTGGTGTTATCATAGGTGCTGCTTTCAAAGATATCGTTGATGCTTTAACAGCTGACTTTATCCAACCATTAATCAACTCAGTTGGTGGAGCTGAAATTGGTGGTTCAGTTGAAATTTGGAACAACCAATATTTAAATTACGGACATTTCTTAACAGCTGTAATCAATTTCTTAATAATGGCATTTATTTTATTCGTTTTATTAAAATCAGTTAATAAATTAATGTCTTTAGGTAAAAAGAAAGCTGCAGAAGAAGGTGTTGCTACAACTAAAGTTTGCCCATTCTGTAAAACAGAAATTGACATTGAAGCAACAAGATGTCCACATTGTACATCTGAATTACATGATCATAGCAAAATAGATTAATAAAAAGCGTCTTTGAAAGACGCTTTTTTAAATTGACTTATTAATAATCTCATAAATTCTTAATCTTTGATTATATAATTTATTTTCAGAAATAATTAGATACCATAGATAAACTAAAATAAATATAATAGCAACATTTTTTAAATAAACAATACAAATACTTGCTAACATTGTTAAAAAAATAATACTAATATTTGAAATTACGTTAGTATAATAATGAGAATCTTCCAAACCAGTAATAATATGTAAAACATTTCTTAATATTCTTCCTCCATCTAAAGGATAAATCGGTATTAAATTAAATAAAAAGATTAATAAATTTGAATAAGCCAAAAATTCATTAGAAATATTAAATATATTTACATCAACTAATGAAAAAATAATAAATAATACTAAATTAACAATTGGTCCACTTACTGCAATTACTAATTTTTTTATTGCTAATATGTTTCCTTTCCAAATTCTATTATTATAATCTTCTGTTTTTATTCTAAAACTTACTGATAACCCTAAAGGATTTACTTGAAGTGCAACTGGTTTTAATCCTAAAACACACCCTGCAAATAAATGCCCTAATTCATGTAAAAATGCGAAAAACATAAGTAGTCCATAAATTTCTATTTGCCTTGTAAAACAAAAAATCACTATAAAAATAAATATTTTTAGATCAATTTTTATTTGCATTTTCTAGACTCCTTTTGTTTATTTTTCTATCTTTACAAACTTAAAAATTTAAAATCAATTCTGGGTCAATATATCTTCCATCTCTTCTTATTTCAAAATGTAAATGTGAACCAGTAACCTTTCCGAGTAGCTCCGACTTTTCCTATTACTTGCCCCTGCTTTATGTAATCTCCTACATTAACATCAAGTTGACTGCAATGAGCATATACTGTTAATACCTCTCCATTTTGGATTTTTATATGATTACCATAATCTCCAGCATATGATGATGCAATAACAGTTCCTTCCATTGCAGCCTGTATAGGTGTTCCGAGAAATTGCTCCAATATCTATTCCTTGATGAAAGGCAGATATTATTTCAGTTTCTTCTCTAGAACCAAACTTTGATGTAATATTTCCTTCTATTGGTTTAATAATATTACAGTTTAATTTAATATATTCTGCATCTTCTTGCATTTGTGTTATATTTTCTGCATCAGCCTTTGCTTTTACTGTTCCATCATTTTGCATATTATTATCTTCTTGATGATTTTCCTCTGATTGATTTTCTTCTGATGTTGTTAACATTTCTTCTTTTGGATTTCCATTCACATCTTGATTATTTAGTTCTGAATTGCTTTGATCTGTATTATTTTGTTCTTGAACATTATCCCCTATTGTTTCATTTTCATTGCTAGTATTTTCAGTATTTTCAACATTTTCTATGCTATTTTCAGTCGCATCTTCTTTTGAATTTTCATCTTTATTTTCTGAATCATCTAAACCTGCATTTACATTTATAATATTATTAAAATTATTATTAAAATATTCCACACACTGACTGTACAAATTTTGAAAATTTATATCATAACTTAATATATTTTTTGTATTATTAATTACATTTTCACTAAAAACATTATTATATCCTTTAATAATAAAAAAGCCTAAATATATGCAAACACAAACAATAATCTGTATAAACATCTTTTTTCCTAATGAAACTTTATTTTGATTTCCTACATTTACAGATGTTGTTAAACGAACTCCCTGAGCTTTTCTTCTATAATAAATTTCTTCTGCTCTTCTTAACCTTTCCTCTGGAGAAACAGTTTTTTCCATATGTAATCATCTCCTTAACAAATTTACAAATAAAAAAAGACATATGAGATTACTCATACTTGTCTTTTTATTTATATGTTTTGTTTTATTTAATTATTCATTTTACAAATGTAAAAAACAACTTATTATTAATGCTATTGCAATTATACATGAAAACATTTTTAATTTTTTGTACTTTTTTATTAATTTTATGTTTGCATTTCTACCAGTTAAATCTTGATTTTCCAATTTACTTATATAATTAGATATTAATAATTCCGCTTCTTTCACCACATAATCATTTTCATTTTCTTTTTCAGCACAATTCGAAAAATTTTCAGTTTTACTTTCAACATATTCAAATCTCTTTATTTTTTGATTTTCCTTTAACACAACAAATGCTTCATCTACAAGATTAGATGGTAAATTTTTTAAAATAACTATATTTCTCATCTTATCAATATCCATAATTTCCTCCTTAATATTTTAAGAATTTCATTTATAGATATTTTTTCCATTATTAACTTTTTTATTCATCACTTCTATAATTCCATTAGAAACAATGTTTGAAACATAATGTATCCTTTGATATGACACCATTCTTAGATTATTAAAGTTTTTAATTCTATCATAAGAATTTTCTCCTACAACAGCCTTAATACTTATATTTCCAATTACACTATTCTTCTTTTTCAATGATTCTGCATATTTTAAGCCTCTATTTTGAATAAAGATTTTTCCTATATTAAATTCGTTTGATAATGCCGAATCCAAAATTATTATTAGACTATTTGAATATTTATCATTTATTTGATTCATATAATTTTGTATTTTATCATATGTAATACAATTATATATATCACCAATAACTTCAATTCCATTATTTTTATTTAACCTTTTTTTCAATACAGTTCCCACAACAGGTCCAAAAGAATCACCTATAACTGAAACTGTGCCAATACATACAAATACAATATTTCTGTTTTTTTCTATACAATTCTCAAATTCCCATACAAACCTTTTATATTCAATCGTATTTTTCAGCATAATTCCTCCATAAATATTTACTATTTTAGATTATGCCATTTTTATTGTTTTATTCTAATATACATAAATTTCTTTTTTGATATTAGTAAAAAAATAACCCCTAAAACATCTTTTGAAATGTTTATTGGGGTCTTATATAAATATTTATGCAGTTTTTAATTCTAGTCTTAATTTATCTGCAATCATAGCTATAAATTCTGAATTTGTAGGTTTTCCTTTAGATGTTGAAACAGTATAGCCAAATATACTTTCAACAGTATCTACTTGCCCTCTTGCCCATGCAACTTCAATTGCATGTCTTATTGCTCTTTCAACTCTACTTGGTGTTGTATGATATTTATTAGCTATTTCTGGATATAATTGTTTTGTTATTTGATTAATTACGTCAATATCTTTTACAACCATCATAATTGCTTCTCTTAAATATTGATATCCTTTAATATGAGCTGGTACTCCAACTTCGTGAATTATGTTTGTTACTAATGCTTCCAAATTTTCAGATGCATTCTTCTTTTCTTGTTGTATCTCTATGTAAGGTGCTCTAATCTCTTTATTGATAAAACTTACTCTGTTGCCCATTTGCCCAAATGTTTTTATTTCCTTTATTCTTTTTACTAATACGTCTATTTCGAATGGTTTAATAATGTAATATTGTGCTCCTAAGTCTATTGCTTTTTGTGTTATTTTTTCTTGTCCTACTGCTGATAACATTATGCAAATTGGTTTCTTTTCCATTTGTGATTCATTAATTTTTTCTAAAACTCCTAGTCCGTCTAAATGTGGCATTATAACATCTAATATTGCTATGTCTGGTTTTGTAATTGATATTAACTCAGATGCCTCTAATCCATCTTTTGCTATACCCACTACTTCTAAATCTTTTTCTTCTTTTAAGTAACCTAATAATGTCATAGCAAAATCTCTGTTGTCATCTGCTATTAATACTGTTATTTTGTTATCCACCTTTTTCATCCTCCTGTTAAAATATTTTTGTAAAATTGGAAAAATTTTACATTTCAGATTATATTATTAGTTTTAAATTTTTGCAATACTTTTTGGAAATTTTTTCCATTTATTGTAATTTTTTTCCATTTGTTGTTTTTTTATTAAATATACTGAAATGTATTTTTTATTAATATTACTTATAAATTCCCTTATTTTGTCTTTTTTCTGATGTTCTTTGTTGTTAGTATTTTATGTTTTAAAATATTACAATTACTCTTGTTTTTATCTAGTAAATTCTCTAATTCTTCATTTGTAACTTCTAAATAACACTTTATATTATCTTCATATACAATATTTACTATGTTAATACCATTTTTCTTACAATAATATTTTATCATTTCTAATTCATTATAATCTATTTCAATTTGCACCTCTAATCCAAGAGTCTCTGTCGCAATTGTTGCTGTTTCTATAACTTTCGAAGTAGCTTCTGAATATGCTCTTACCAAACCACCTGTTCCAAGTAAAATTCCTCCAAAATATCTAGTAACAATCACTAAAACATTACATAGATTTTCTTTTGCCATAATATTAAGCATAGGACCTCCAGCAGTACCACTTGGCTCTCCATCATCACTAAATCTCTCAATTATACCACTTTCAGTCATTACTCTATATGCAAAGCAATTATGTCTAGCATCAAAATATTGTTTTTTTATCGATTTTAATATTTCTTGAGCTTTTTCCTCGCTATCAATATAAAATAAACTTGCTATAAATTTTGATTTTTTTTCTACAATTTCTTCTTCTAATTTTTCTTCTTCAATCGTGAAAAACATATTTTTATTTCTCCTTTCAAAGAAACATAACATTTAAGACCGTCCCCAAATGTTTCAAATGTTTTATAATCCTGCTACATATCCGGTTGAATATGCAATTTGTAAGTTAAAGCCTCCTGTGTATGCATCAACATCAATTACTTCACCTGCAAAAAATAATCCTTCTATAAACTTAGATTCCATTGTTTTTGGATTAATTTCTTTAATAGTAACACCTCCTGATGTAACAATTGCTTCATTTATTGATCTAAAATCACTAATGACTACTCTAAAATTTTTCAGTAATTTAACCAAATTTAATCTTTCGGTTCTAGTAATTTCATTTACTTTTTTATTAGAATCTATACCAGATATAATGATAATAGGATCTATCATTTTTTGAGGCAATAATTCATTTAGGCTATTTTTAAATATCTTATTTTTGTCTTTCTCAAAATCTCTTAATACCCTTGCATCTAATTTTTCTTCACTTAAAGCAGGCTTTAAATCTATATTCAAAACCACTTTTCCACATTTTAATAACTCTTTTATGTTTTTATATCTTAGTAAATGTGCTGAGCCACTTAATATTGTTGGACCTGAAACACCAAAGTGAGTAAATATCATCTCTCCAAAATCTTTATATATATTTTTATTTTTTTCGATATCTTCAAATTCAATTTGTACATTTTTCAAACTTAGTCCTTGTAAAGCTTTGCATAATTCTAGTGAATTATTATATTTACTTTTATATACACCTTTATTGTTAACTTCCACATTTGTAATATTATTTGCAACCAAAGGTACTAATGATGGTACGATTTCGGTAATTGTATGTCCTAATTCTTTAGCCATCTTATACCCGTCGCCTGTTGAACCTGTTGCCTGATAACTGTTACCACCGGTTGCTAAAATAAGTTTATCTGCTTTTTCAACACATTTTTTTCCCTCTTGTGTATATTCTACTCCTATTACTTTTCTGTGATTTTTTGTATCATTTTTTTGCTCTACATTTTCTGTATTATTTTCCATTGATATTTCTGTTAAAATCTTTTCGACCTTTGCTCCAGTAACTATTTTTACTTTTAACATCTTTAACTCATCTAAAAAAGCATTTAACACATCAATTGATTTATCACTAACCGGAAAAATTCTGTTTCCTCTTTCTTCTTTTACTTTTACATTATGTTTTTCCATTAATTTAATAATGTCTTTATTAGTAAATTGTTCAAAACAACTATACAAAAATCTTCCATTTCCTGGTATATTTGGAATAAATTCAGATATATCTAAACTGCTAGTAATATTACATCTGCCTTTACCTGTTATTAGAAGTTTTTTTCCTAACATATTCATTTTTTCAAGAATAACAACCTGATTACCATTTCTAGCGGCAGATATTCCAGCCATCATTCCTGCTGGTCCACCGCCAATGATTACTACTTTCATTTTTTCACTTCCAATCATTTGAATTTTAATAATGTTATTTTCAGCTTTTGTATTCATTAATAAAATTTATAAATTTGAAACAGCTCTCATAACGCCAAGTTTTCCATATTCATAAGTAAGACCTCCCTGCATAAATGCAATATATGGTGGGCGTATTGGTGCATCACATGAAAGTTCAATTGATGAACCTTGCGTAAAAGCTCCAGCAGCCATAATTACTTTATCATTGTATCCAGGCATGTCCCAAGGTTCTGGTACAGAATTAGAATCTATAGGTGAACCTTTTTGAATTCCTTGACAATATTTTATAACACTATCAGCATTACCAAATTCAATTGTTTGAACTATATCAGATCTTTTTTCATCATATCTTGGTACTGGTTTAAATCCTAAATCTTCAAGCATTTTACTTGCAAAAACAGCTGTTTTTAAGCTACTTCTAACAACACTAGGTGCCATAAATAATCCCTGTAATATAGCTCTATTAACACCTTGACTTGGTCCAACTTCTTTACCTTGTCCTGGTACAGTTAATCTTTCAGCAGCTAATTCTACTAACTCTTTTCTTCCTGCTATATATGCACCATTAGTTGCAATTCCTCCTCCTAAATTTTTAATAAGTGAACCAACTATAACATCTGCGCCAATACTTGTAGGTTCGTATTTTTCTACAAATTCACCATAACAATTATCTATCATTATAATTACATCTTTATTGTTTTCTTTTATTAATTTAATAACCTTTTCAATTTTATCCAATGTTATGCTTTTTCTGGTTGCATATCCTCTAGAACGTTGTATTTCAATTAATTTTAAATTTCCTTGTAATACTCTTTCTTTAATTTTTTCATAATCGAAATCATCATTAATCATATCAATTTGTTCATATTTTACTCCAAAGGATTTTAAAGAACTATTATTTTCTTCAATTCCAATTACTGAATCTAAAGTATCATATGGTTTTCCACATATACTTAGCATTGTATCTCCTGGACGTAAAAAAGCAAACAATGCAACTGTTAAAGCATGGCTTCCAGAAATAAATTGATTTCTTACCAAACAATCTTCTGCTCCTAAAACCTCTGCAAAAACTTTTTCTGCTGTATCTCTTCCTACATCACCATAACCATAGCCTGTTGTGCTTCCAAAGTGCATATCTGAAATATTATATTTTTGAAATGCTCTTAATACTTTTGCTGTATTATATTCACAAACTTCGTCAATTTCTTTAAAAACATTTTGTACATCATTTTCTACTTTTTTTGCTAATTCAACAACTTCTTCTTTAATTCCTAATTCTTTATACATTCTTCTACTTGTATGATATTTTTTTAATATTCATACTCTCCTTTCTTAAAATTTTACTATTTATTATCACTAATAAAATATGGTTCACCATAACCTAAGTCATATTCATAAAATTTTCCAATAAAATTTGGATTATTTGAATCAATTTCATATGTAGGTTCTAAAATAATGTTTCCTTCGGAATTAATTACTCCCCATTTTCCATCTTTTTTTATACCTGCAAATCCATATTTATTAAGTTCTGTAACCAAATCATATTCTGCATTTACAATAACTTTGTGGTCTTTATCTTCAAATCCCCATTTATTATTTTTACAAAATACATATATGTTTTTTTCAAAAAGATCTGTGCTATTTACCAATTTTCCATCATAACTTATATATTTAATATCACTATTTGATTGTAAAACGATATGATCATCTTTTATACATACAACACCATTATTCATTGATGCAATCAATTTATCTTGTATATAAATATTGGTTGTTTTTTTAGAATTATCAATAGCTTGAATTAATTTAGTATTTTCAATTTTTTGAATATAATCAAATTTTATATCAATTAATTTTTCTTCATTTATATCAATAATTCCATATTTTTTATTGTTCATTACTATAAAATAATCATCATAAATATATTCCAAATAATCATATTCGTTTTTCATAATTTGATTATTTTCAGTATTATAAATTTTATATTTGTCATCATTAGTAATTGCTACTAAATATTTGTCATTATCTGTTTGATTTAATCCTATAATATTATCTAATTCTATTTTTTGTTTTGTATTGAAATCAAAAATTTCTACATCAGTTGCATTTTGTGCATTTATATATTTTCCAGAAATATATATATTATCATACTTTAATTCAAATAATATATTTCCGTTTAAATCTGATATTCCTTGTTTAGAGTCTTGTTGTATTATTAAACAATTATTATTTTTATCGTATTGAATATCTTCATATTCATGTTTAATAACATTATTTTTTCCTTTATATAATCCTGCTTTTTCATCTTTAAAAGCAACTATATAAATATCATCTTTATTTTCAATTCTTTCTATTTGATCATATATATTATCTAATATTTTCTTTCCCTGTGCATTTAAATAACCATATTTATATTCTTCACCTATTTTATTACCTACTATAAATCCTGATTTTTTATATTCTGCATCACTGTCATAATATCTATCAGATTCTATAAAATCATATTTTTCTTTTACAACTGTTGCACCATTTATGTTAATTATTCCATATTTGTCGTCTTTTTTTACAACCAGCAATCCTTCTCTATAATCTAAACTTTTAATTTCATCATATTTTGGTTTTACAATAATGTCCCCATTGAAATTAATTAATCCGTATTTACCGTTTTGCATAAATTTCAAAACACTTTTTTCATATGGTATTTCACTAATTCCCGCATTTAATTTTATTGCTTCTACATATAGATATTGATATAAAATCTGTTCTGATTTATCATTTAATACCTTTACTGTATATTGATTTTTTCCTTCATTGTAATTATACATACAAATAAATATTGGTTTTGATGGATTTGGAATTTGAACTTCATCATATTGTGATTGAACAACAATATTTCCTGATTTATCTATTACTCCAAACTTATTATTTTCACTATATAACATATAATTTATTTCATTTACTACTTCAATTTCGTAGTCTAATTTTGCCTTATTTTTGGATATTAATATTACACTTATTACTATTAAAAATAATACTATTATACTTATAATAAAAATAATCTTTTTTTTATTCATATACACATCCAACTTTCTAAATTATTTTTTATCCTTTGATTTTAAACATGAGAAAAACAAGATTAGAATAACCATTTCGAAAAAATTTTAAATTTGTCATTTTAGTTTAGATTTCAACATTTTTCTTAGTTAATTATATAAGCTATATTTTCATATGTCAATGAAGAAATGTAAACTTTTAGCTTTATTTTCTTCATTTTCATCATTAACTTTGTTTAAAGATAATTGGTAAATATAATTTAATAAACAAAATATTACAAATGACACAACAAAACAAGCAAATAATTTTCCGCTTCTACTGTAAACCCATTTCAATCTATAAAATCACCTTCTTTTAATATTTAATTTTTTTGAGATTGTTTTGGAAGAATGAAATTGTTTTTCCAAAAGAATAATTAATTTTTTGATTTAAATTCGAATTGTTTTGTATTCTAACACAAAAATTCACAATTGTAAATAGTTTTTCTGAAATTTTTAGTTTCTCAAAATTGACATAATACGTAAATTGTGGTATAATCTACCTCAGAATGGGTAAAACTCCTATTCATGTACTAATGGCTCCAGTGGTTGCCATTTCATACATAAGTCTAACCACACTGATAAAGGAGTATCTTTATGATTAAGGTTACAATTGAATCAGATGGACGGATTATGGCAGGCAAAACTGAAGTTGGGTTAATCCCTGACTTTAAGTACACGGATTTTTCAAGAAATCCCAATATGGCAAAGCACTATAAGGTCACTCTGCATAGCGGAGAAAAAAAAGAAATTACCTATGGTGGTTTCAAGGATGACACATTTTGTGAATCTTGCCATGTAAAGTGCGTTTTAAAAAGCCATTGTTTTATGTATAACAATCCAATGGTGAACTGCCAGTATTCCTTAGAACACGCAGGGTTCTACATGTTCTAAGTTTAAAACTCCCACATATTTTACTATGTGGGAGTTTGTCTTTTTATAAAATTAACTACAAATATGCTTTCTTGTCATTTCTAATAAATGTAACTTAGTAAAGCCAACCACTTGTGTTTTTGCCCTATCTTTTTTTAGATTATCTAATAATAAATTTTGTATAATTTCCTCATCTTCTTTTGTATCCATATCAATGTAATCAATAATAATTATTCCACCGATATCTCTTGCTCTAATTTGTTTTGCAATTTCAATTGTTGCTTCTGAATTTACTTTTAAAACAGTTTTTTCTATATTTTCTTTTCCAGTAAATTTTCCGGTGTTAACATCTATTGCTGTTAATGCTTCAGTTTGGTCAATTGTTATAAAACCACCACAATTTAGCCATATTTTTCTATTAGATGTTTTTTCAATTTGTTTTTTTAAATTATATAAATCTAAAATATTCTCTTTTTCAATTAGTTGTATTTTTATTTTCAAATCAAATTCATTTAGCATTTCACTAATATTTTTATATACATGTTTATTATTAACTATAATTTTATCTAAACCCTGATTACCTATATCTAATAATAATCTTTTTACTATATTTCCTTTTTCAAACAATAAAGTTGGTTTTAAATTATTATTTTTTATTAATGTATCTGATTTAGTTTTAATTTTTTCATATATATCAACTAGTGATTCAATATCTTCTTTTAACTGTATTTCAGTTGCATTAACTGCTGATGTTCTTATAATTATTCCATAATTTTTTATTTTTAAATTATCAACAATTTTACCTAGTCTTTCTATTTGCATGTTATCTTCTATTTTCTGAGATATTGTTATAAATTCATTATTTGGTATCAATACACTAAATTTTCCAGCTATATTTAGATTAGTTGAGACTTTTGCACCTTTTTTATCAGTTTTATCTTTTTTTACCTCAACTACAACTGGCATACCTATTCTAACATAATCTTTTATATTATATTTATTTAAATCTTCATGTTTATTTCCAGTTTGATTGCTAACTTTTGGCAAAATATCTTTTATATGTAAAAAAGCATTTTTGCTATCACCTATATCAACAAATGCAGCTTGCATTCCTGGTAAAATATCTGTAACTATACCTAAATATATATTTCCTTCTAATCGTTCTAATTCATCATATTCTTCGTATTTTTCAATTAGACTTCCATCTTCTACAACAGAAATTATACTTTTTTCTTTTGTTGTATTTACTATAATTTCTTTCATTTTTTACCTCTTAATTAAACTTATTCATTGCTATATCTGCACCATTTTTAAGAATTTCTTCAACAGCTTGTGACGCAATTTCAACTCCACCTTGCAAGATTTCAAATTCTTCATCTGGAACATGCCCAATCACATAATTTATTAAATCGCCTTTATACTCCGGCAACCCAATTCCAACTCTAATACGTGTAAAATTTTCTGTATTCAAGCATCCTACAACAGATTTCATTCCATTATGTGTACCTGGTCCTCCACTTTTTCTAATTCTTATTTTACCTGGTTCTGTATCTATATCATCATAAATTATTAAAATTTCTTCATTGTTTACTTTATAAAAATTTACAAACTCCTGAACTGCTTCTCCACTTAAATTCATGAATGTTTGTGGTTTTACCAAAATAACTTTTTCCCCATTTATAACTCCTGATCCATATAAAGCTTTAAATTTGGTTTTATCTACTTTAATATCAAATTTTTTAGATAATTTATTTATAACATCAAATCCCATATTATGCCTTGTTCTTGCATAATCTGATTCTGGATTACCTAACCCAATTATTAAAAACATATTAAGTCTTCCTTTCCGAATTAGCTATTAATACTAACAATTTCAAATTATTTGTTTAATATCTCATTTATACTTTCTAATTTTATTGTTCCTTCTCTTAATATCACAGGTCTTCCTTCAACTATTTGTACGATAGTTGAAGACTCTGATAATCTAGCTTTTCCGCCATCAATGCAAACATCTACTTTTTCATTAAAATCTTTTAATATTTCATTTAATTCTATACCACTTGGTTTACCAGATATATTTGCACTTGGTGCAACAATAGGCAAACCTGATTTTTTTAATAATTGTAATATTATTTCATTGTCCGGAATTCTGATTCCTATTGTATCTTTTCCTGATGATATATAATCAAAAACTCCTTGTTTTTTCTTTAATATAATTGTAATTGGACCTGGCATGAAATTTTCAATAATTTTCTTCTCTAAATCATTTTCTATAATTGCATATTTACTTATCTCATTTTTATCACTTACTAAAATACTTAACGGCTTATCATTTGGACGATTTTTTGCTTCATATATTCTTTTTACTGCTTCTTCACAATATGCACTAGCTCCAATTCCATAAACAGTTTCAGTAGGGAAAATAACAAGTCCTCCATGTTGAAGCACTTGTACACATTTGTTTAATTCATCTTCATCAATTTTTTTCTGCCAATTAAAAACTTCTGTCATTTTACCCTCCAATTTTTCATAATTTTTACAATTTTACCATATTTTTGCTATATTGACAAGTTAAACAATTATGAAATTAGAGCAACTATTTTAGGAATAAAAATAATTCCACCAATAATCGCTGCTGAAATAGCCCATATAAGAACTCCTCCTGCTGCAACATCCTTTGCAATCTTTGCCTTAGGATTTTTATAAAGAGTTACCATATCAACTACTGTTTCAATTGCTGTGTTAAACATTTCGGATCCAATAACACCTGCAAATAAAATAACACATACTATCCATTCAAAAGCTTCTATTTTTAAAACAATTCCTAAAATTATAACTAAAATCATTGCAATAAAATGTATTTTCATATTTTTCTCTTTTTTTAATGAAGTTAAAATTCCTGTACCTGCATACTTAAAACTATGTACTAATCTTTTTGCTTCAACTTCCATTTCTTCTTTAATTTCTTCTCTTTCTTTTGAATTCATTTTTTCCTCCTTTTACTGCAACTCTAATTTTTCATTTAAATAAATCTTACTAACCAAACTTATTTCTCTTAAACTTTCTTCTGGTAAATCAAATGAATAAATTTTTTTAGCTGGTGCTTTAATAATATATTTAATAGCATCTACTGTGGTAGGATTAATACTTATTGCAGATTTATCCACTTTTCCACAACTTATACACTTAAAACCATCATCTGCAATACTAAAAAAAGCTATATTATCATTATTATCACAATTAACACATTTTTCTATTTTAGGCATAAAACCTAGCAAGCATAATAATCTTATTCTAAACACAGATGCAACTAATTCTAAGTTTTTGTCTGTTTCTGATATAACATACAATGTATTTAATAATAGTTGCAAAATTTTATATGTACTTTGATTTTCATATGTTACACTATCAACAATCTTACATAATTCTACCGCATAATTTAACTTGTCCAAATCTGTTCTTAAATTATAGAAAATTTCAATTGTATCGCAAGAATTTATATTATAACTATTATTACCTTTAAAAATCATATATTCTCCAAAGCAAAAAAATTGAGTTCCTGCCATAAGCAGGCTCTTTGGCCTTCTTGCTCCTTTTGCAGCACACCCAATTTTTCCGTTTGGAGTTAATATTGTAACCATTTTGTCAAAATCGCCCATTTTACTCTCTGATATTATCAAACCCTTGGTTTTTATTATCCCCATATTCATTCACCTTTAAATTTTCATTTGCAGCTAGACTCTTTTCAAGATTTTGAACTGCCACTAATTCCATAAATGTATCTATATTTCCAGTATTTTTAAATGTATTCCAAGCTAATTGTTTTATCATATGCATCCACTCCTTATCAATAAAGTTATCAATTTGAGTTAAGGTCAAATTTTTACTTCATTGTTATCTTTTGCTTTTTTCTTAATTTTTATTCTTGAATTAAAACTTATATTTTTATTTTAACCAACCTTAATCTTGTTGTTTAAACTTTTTTACAAAACTATCATTATTTTGCCAATCTTCTTTAACTTTAACCCAAATTTTTAAATTTACTTTTGTATCTAACATTTTTTCTAAATCTTGTCTTGCATATGTTCCAATTTTTTTCAACATATTGCCATTTTTCCCTATTATTATTCCTTTATGAGAATCTCTTAAACAATAAATTGTAACATCAACATCATAAATTCTTTCTTTGTTTTGAGTTTTTCTTGTTTTCATTTTTTCAGTTTCTACAAATATTCCATGTGGAACTTCGTCATCTAATAATCTTAAAGCTTTTTCTCTTATTGTTTCTTCTACTAATTGACGAAGTGTTTGATCTGTATATTCTTCTATATCATAATATGCTGGACCTGGTTTTAAGTTACTTTCTATTTCATCTAAAATAACATCCATATTTTTATTTTTGACAACAGATATTGGAATTACAGCCTCAAAATCATATTCATCTTTATATAAATCTATCAATTTAGCCAAATGTTCCTTTGTAACTAAATCAATTTTATTTATAATTAATATAGTCTTTACTTTTGCTTCTTTTATTTTGTCTAAGATAATTCTGTCACCTTTACCAATATCATCAGAAGTTGCTTCCACAACAAATAATGTAATATCAACTTCATTAATAACGCCAAAAGCTGTTTCTATCATAGTATTTCCAAGTTTAGTTTTTGGTTTATGAATACCTGGTGTATCTATAAATATTATTTGTGAATTTTCTCTATTAACAATGGCTCTTATCGCTGTTCTTGTAGTTTGAGGTTTGTTTGCAATAGCTGCTACTTTTTCACCAACTAAGTTGTTTATTATGCTTGATTTACCTACATTTGTTCTACCTACCATAGATACAAAACCAGATTTAAATTCTTTTTCCATTTTCATTCCTTTCTGAATTTTTAACATAAAAATATTATTTTTGACATTAGAAATTTGAAACTAGTAACTTCCAAATTTCCAGTTTTATCTAATTATATTCAACATATTTAACACATTTTCTTCTTTCGCTCTCATAACCACTTTGTCTTCTTCTACCATATGATCATATCCCATAAGATGATAAAATCCATGAACTACCATATACGCTAACTCTCTTTCGAAACTGTGTCCATACTCTTTTGCTTGTTCAGCAACTCTATCTACTGATATTATTATATCACCAATAGTTTCAGGTATTTCATTATTACCTTTTTCAACCATCATATCTAATTCGTCTTTTTCAAACATTGGAAAAGATAATACATCAGTTTCCTTATCTATTTTTCTAAATTCATTATTTATTGTTCGTATTTCTTCTGGTGTAGTAAGAGTTATACTAATATATAAATTTAATTTTTCAAGTTTTTCAACATTAAAACATTTGTCAATTACTAAATTAATTATTTTTTCATATTCACTATTTTCATCGACATTTTTATACACTAATTCTACAAATTTACTATCATTCATATTTAAGCCACAACTTTCTTTTTTATATATTCTCCAGCTTTTGTAATACATTTATTTGGCATTTTTCTCATAACGCCTAATTCTACTAATTTATCTTTATAGAATTTAATTATTTTGCAATATTTATTTTCATTCTTTTTCACTTGTTTTAAATCATTAGTTACAAATAAAATTTCTTTTTGTTTATTATATTCTTCTTTATTTGTTTTTTCTAAATTAGCTATTTCTTTATATTTGTTCCAGAATTCTTTATACTCATTTCTTGATTCTGGCTTGTCCCAATAAACTTTTGTTGAAAGAACTTTTAAGTTGTACTCATCAATTAATTTTAGTAATAGACCATATGCCTTTTCTCTTTTCTTAATAATTCTAGTATCAACTATTAAAGCTCTTGTATCTTTTAATAATTTAATGTAGCATTGTTCAGCAACAACTAGTGGCAAACTATGTGTAAACAATTTTCTACTTATTCCAAGCAAAATCATATTTTTTTCTATTACTTCTGCTTGATCTAGCTTACCTACTGAATATTTTTCATATTTATCATATTCCTCAGATAATTCTTTATAGATTTTTGAATCATTATTAACTATTTTTAGAGGGAATATATTAGCAATATATTCTTCTAAAGTATCAAATATTTTTTCGTAAATTTCAGCTTTTTCAGCTGATGTTAAATTTTCTGTTAATTTTACAGAATAATGTTTTATAATTCCTTTATATAAAGTTTCCATTTTTGAGCAATAAAAACCTTTATATTTTTCTAAAACTTTATTTTTTTCGTTATATCTAATATTTTCATAATCAAGCTCTAATAAATATTTTTGTTTTCTGTATTTATATTCTGCATACTCTGAATCTTTTAATCCTGTTATTAAATAATATTTTGAAAGTGCACTTTTTTCAAATTCGTTTGCAGTGTCATTTTTTACTTTTTTATAAACTGAATCCATGATGTTTTTATCTATTGCTTCCAAATATAATGTAAATGCATCCTCATATTTCTTGGTTGCCATACCTTTTTTCTCTTCGTTGTCACTTCTAAGATAAGCATTATAATTTTCATAGGCCTTTAATAAACTATTTCTTTTCATAGAAATAATTATTCCATTAATTCCTACTCTTGTAGGTGTTAATAATTTTGACAATTTATTTGAAACTTTGCTCATAAAAGTTTTCTCTGTATCATATATTCTAAGGCTTTTTTCTTGCATAGTAAATCAATCCTTTCAATTTTATAATTTTTCTTTAGTTCCTATACTTTCAAGAACTTCATATATAACTTCTACTTCTATATAATCTTCTGACTCATCTGTATTTATATAAATGTTTGATATATTATTTTTATCTTGAATTTCTTTTTCTAATTTGTTTTTTAAGTCCTTAATTCCAATCTCCTTTGCCTCGTTTTTATCATATGTAACCTGCTTTTTCTGTTTTTCGAAATTTTCGTTTACAACAATTTCTAATGGCAAATAAAAATTAGAAGTTATCTTTAATTTTTTTACCGTTCTTATTGTATCATAATTTTCAAATTTTGAAAGGGTTTTGAAGAAATTTATTTTAAAATTATTAATATTTAGTGAATATTTTCTTTCTTTATTACCAGTTTGGTTTTCATAATACTGATTATAGTATACTTTTTCTTTTTCTGAATACCATACTTTTGCAATTACCTCTCCTTCAGCATGAACTAATCTATTATCCGTATATTTTCCCTCTATCCATCCTTGAATTAGAATATCCCCCTTTTTTACAGTATTTCCTTCTGCAACTGCTGGTGTACCATTCTGAGCTTTTACTTTAGTAACAATACCATCTTTAGTTGCAACTATATTGCAAAAATCCTTTTCATCAAGAATCTCTGGTTTCTCATCAGCTTCAACCACTTTAATAATAAGGTTTGTTCCTTTTATTTCCATTCCTACCCATGCTACATCTTCTCTTGCAATTCTTATTTTATTTATTAAATTTTGTAAATCAATTTTATTTTTATATACACCAATATCCACACCTTCCATTTGAAGAAAATTTAAAATTTCTTTTTGCTTTGATTCACTAACCCCAGTAATTTCAACATTCCATATAAAATTTGAAACAATAATTATCACCGCAATTATCATAACTAAAGTTACTGCAAAAAATTTTCTTTTTCTATATCTATTCAATAAAAAAGGAAGACCTCTTTTTTTATTAATTTTTATTTTACATCTACATTCTTTTGCTATTTTTACAACATCTCTATAATTTGCAACTCCTATATTAGCTGAAAAAACTGTTGATTTATTTCTTTGCGTATTCCAGAAAAATATCTTTTTACTAATGCATTTATTAATAAACTTTTCTATAAAAAAACCTTCAACAACAACATTTACATATCCTAAAAGATAATAAATTAATATTTTTAAATACAAAATCAGACCTCCTTTTACTAACATTTTTTTAAATATATTAGTTTAATTAATGTTATATTATTAATTATCCTCTATGCTTTCAAAATCAATGCTTTCAATTTTTCCTTTTACTATCAAATCATCAACAGTCATTTCCTCTAAAGTAAGTTTAAATCCATTAATATTTACAATACCAATATGTGTTTGAATTCTAACAAAAAAATCTTGATATTCCAAAATACCTTTATAATTTTCTATTAACACCTCTTCAAATTTTAAAATAGTTAATTTAGGCACTTTAAAAGCCACTTCATCTGGCACTTCTAGAACCTTATTTATTCTACTTTTTAAATTTTTATTTGCTCTTTTCATGTTTTTCTCCTTTTTCAAAACTCAAAATTATCCAAGGTATCAAACTCATACCCCATATTTCTGATTTCTTTTATAACATCATTCAAAATGTTGCTATTATCTTTTGAATTAGAATGTAACAAAATTACTGCTCCATTATGAACATTTTCTATAACTTTACTTTTTCCATACGCTTCTCTCCCCTGTTTTGCTTCATCCCAATCATCATATGCTAAACTCCACATTACTGTTTTATATCCTAATGAATTAGTATAATCTAAAGTTCTTTCACTAAACTCGCCTTTAGGTGGTCTTATGTATTTCATTTCATATCCAAATTTATCATAAACTGCTGTATGCAAATCCATTACTTCTTTTTTGATTACATCATTATTTATTTCAGGCATGCTTTTGTGATTGACTGTATGATTCCCAACAATATGCCCTTCTTCAATCATTTTTTTAACTAAATCTGGCTGTGTATTCAAATAATGTGCAGTAATAAAAAAACATGCTTTAACATTGTTTTGTTTCAATACCTCTAAAATTTTCTCCATATATCCAGCTTCATATCCAGAATCAAATGTTAAATAAACCTTTTTACTTTCACTATTTCCTAGGCAAATTCCTTTATATTTATCAAGTAATTCTTTATTTTTGCTTCCAACATCTGGTTGTTCATGATTATCTTCTCTTTTTATTCCCCAACATATTTTCTTATTACTCAATTCATTACTTGCATTTGTTGTAATAAAATTATCAGTAAAATTTAAATCATTAAATTTTATTATAGAAAACATAAAAACAAAAATAAAGAAAATTGTAAAAACACTACATAATATTTTTTTATTTAATTTCATACAAATACCTCCTACATTTATTTATATATATTTAATGTCTGTAAAATATATGTTAAAATTATTTTCAGAAATATAAATTTAAATAAAATTAAAATTTTTAAACTTCTTTTTTGAAATTAATATTTTCAGATTAAAAATAGCATTTTCTTTTTATGTTAACCTATTTATAAAGGTTTACAAAACGCCCTATTTTTTAGGCTTTTTTACAATTTTTTCGTTGACTTTTGTCGCATTTTGCTGTATATTTTTACTAATTGAAACAAAAGTCAAAAGTATTTTATGTTGACTAATTAAGTGCTGTTTTATTAAATTTATATATTGCAGGTGTTGGAATTATGTTAAATTTTGTAATGTGTGATGATAATCAAAGTATCTTAAATAGATTAGAAAAAATGCTAGAATCAATATTAATAAATAATAATCTATCTGGACAAGTTGCCTATTCAACAACTAATCCAGATAATTTACTTAATTATGTTGAAAACAATTCATTTGATGTTATTGTGTTGGATATTGATCTTAAATCTACAATATCTGGAATGGATTTGGCTAATATAATAAGAAAACGAAATAAAAAGGCTTATATCATATTCACCACAGCTCATTTAGAGTATTCTATGGTTGCATACAAATATAAGACCTTTGATTTTTTGGCCAAACCAGTTACTAAGGAACGTTTAGAAGAAACTATTATGAGACTGTTTGATGATATATCTGCAAATAATAATAATTTTTTTAAATTAAATAATCGAACTGGTTTCATTAATAGCAATGACGTATTTTTTATTCAAAAACAAGGTAAGAAAGCTATTATAAAAACTACAAGCAATGATATTGAATTGAATTCTTCTTTTTCTAACCTCTTAAACCATTTGCCTAAGAACTTTGTTAGGTGTCATAAATCCTATATTGTAAATCTTAATAAAATATCACATATACAGTCAAATAACACAATTTTTTTTAACGATAATGCAAATATCCAATGTCATATTGGTCCAAAATATGAAAATTTATTTACAGGAGGTTAGATTTTATGGAAGTATTGCACAATTTGTGGAATATCGTTAGTACGGAAGATGAAAATTTAACAAAATATATAGCTTTAACTTTAACTTTTGTTGAAATATACGTAACTTTGAGATTATCAGCTACTATTTTGGATATTAAGTACACAAAAAAACAAAAGAATCTATATATGCTTGTGCTAGGAAGTCTTATAATTATTTCAACATTATTTATACCTGGACAAATTTCTATATTTATACACCTTATTTTAACACCTATTATTGTAAAAATGATTTTTAAAACATCTATTATAAAATCGATTTTAGCAGATATAATTCCTATGCTAATTTCAGTGATAATAGAAAGTATATATGCAAAATTATGTTTTATAATATTTCAAAAAACATATATAGAAATTCAATATGTATTAGTTTATAGAATTCCTATCATGTTAATTGTATACCTTACTATATTTTTACTTTCTGTACTAATAAAAATAATTAAAAATAATATACCAACCTTTGAATATATTGACTCGTACAGAAAAAAACTTTTAGTAATAAACCTAATTTTCATAATTATTCTTATTGCAATACAATTTTACTTAATTATCTTTTACAATAAAGTTTTGCCATTATATATAACATTGATTAGTTTATTCACTTTAATTACATACTCAATAATCAGTATATACAGCATTATAAAATCTATAAACTTGGACATTACCAAGCGAAACTTACAACAATCCGAATTACATAATAAAAGTTTAGAATTATTATATAATAATGTTAGTGCTTTTAAGCATGATTTTTCAAATATTATTACTGCTTTTGGTGGATATATATTTGCTAAAAATATGGATGGTTTAGAACAATATTACAATAAAATTGTTGATGAATGTCACATTAATAATAATCTATCAACTCTAAATCCCAAAGTTATTAATAATCCCGCAATTTACAACATTTTAGCAACAAAATATTATAAAGCCGATGAATTAGGAATATCGATTGACTTACAAATTTTTATAAATCTTAATGAATTAAGATTGGATGTATATGAATTCTGCAGAATTCTTGGTATCTTATTAGACAATGCTATTGAAGCTGCTTCAAAATGCGAAGAAAAATTAGTAAAAATTGAAATAACTGATATAAAACCTAGAAAATGCCAAATACTTACAATCGAAAATACATATTTAGATAAAAACATTGATATAAGTAAATTATCAGAAAAAGGTTATACTTCTAAAACAAATGATAAGAATTCTCATGGAATTGGATTATGGCAAGTTTCAAAAATGATAAAAAAACATGATAATATTATTTTAAATACTAGTAAAGATGATAAATTCTTTAGACAAGAACTAGCAATTTACTATGTATAAAAATAAAATCCAACTCTCATTAGAGTTGGATTTATATATATATTAATCTTTATTAATTAATGATCTTGGCATTTTTGGTTGGTGAAAAATTCCAAACCATAAACATGCACTATTTGTAGATTTAGCATATTTCTCAGCTATTTTAGATAAGAATTTCAACATAACAATCCCCCCTAAATAATAAATTTATATAATTAAACATCACTACCGGTCTGTGATATTATAATTAACAATTGTTGAAAATTTGAACAATTAATTTATAACAAAGTTTTTATTTTTTAAATATTCTTCATAACCATATTTACTTCTAGTAAGCTTATATGCAAGCCTAGTAATTGTAATAGTTTGTAGAAAAACACCAATTATTAAAATGTTTGAAACAGTATTATTTTGAACACAGCATCCTGTAACAATCATTATTGTTGCTATTACATACGAAAAAATCTTTCTCTTTTTTCTTTCCTTTTTAGAAATCACTGGTACATCTTCTGTATCAGCAGGTGCATATAAGTAAATCATAAATATTGCAAATATCCATATACAAACTGCTATAATAATTTTGGGAATAAAATCAATATCTAAATGTTGACTAATAAAAGCATTCCCTGTGTACATAATAGATGTTCCGTATTATACATCCAATATGAGTTTTTAAATGAAAACCCCCGGAATACATTCTATATGGTAACATTAATATAAAAGTTATTACTGTCCATTTGAATATTCCAAGAACCCCTGCAATTGCAGCCATTATAAAAATTTTAGGAACTTCACCTATCATAATTTGTAATCCATATTTTATAACTTCTGCTCTTTCTTCATCAATGTCAGGCATTTCTTTTTGAATTTTATTTGTTAGGTATTCACAAAATTTATCAATCACTTTTTGCTCACCTCTTGCCACTTTCTAAATTAATGATATATCTTATATCTTTAACAAGTTTATTTTTGGCCTATATGAGCGCAAAAATGGAATGAAAAATCATACTTAAATTTTCATTCCATTTTTTTATACTTTTATTACTATTTTTATTCCCCTATTTTATTATTTTTAACTAATTGATACGATTATTTCCACAAAAAATAAGCACACTAACAAACTAAAGTTAATGTACTTATTATATTACGTATTTACTGATTTATCAACAAATTTCGTTCATCAAATTTCGACATAATTCTTATTTTTATTTTAAAAATACTTAAGATAATTAATTATAATCAACAACTAATTAATATCTTTTATATCCTCCAAAATTTTCCAACTTCCTATCATTTCAGGAAAAGCCTTAAATTCCATTCTTTCTTTTGAAACAGGATGAATAAAACTTAAACTATATGCCCACAGTGCAATTTGTTTTCCGTGTCCTCTTCCACCATATTTTTGATCACCATAAATACTATGATTTCTACTAGAAAATTGGACTCTAATCTGATGATGCCTTCCTGTATGCAAATGTACCTTAACAACAGACAAGTCAATTTCTTTATCATATTTTAAAACTTCATATTCAAGATTTGCATATTTAGAATTTTTAGTTCCTTCTGATACAACTCTGCTCATATTTTTCTTTTCATTTTTTAACAAGTAATCTTCAAATTCTCCTTTTTCCGGAACTACCTTTCCATTTACTATAACTAAATATTTTTTTTCAAACTCTTTCACTCTAACCTGTTCACTAAGTCTAGCTGCCGCCTTTGAAGTTTTAGCAAAGACCATCACTCCACCAACAGGTCTATCTAATCTGTGCACTAGCCCTAAATAAACATTTCCTGGTTTATTATACTTTTCTTTCAAATATTCTTTTATTATTGAAAGCATGTCAACATCACCTGTTTTATCACCTTGTGATGGAACATTGACGATTTTTTCTACTACTATTATATGATTATCTTCATATATAACATTTAATTTTTGCATTTTATTTCTCCCTTACTTTTTGAAACGTTTTATGCATTTTCCCATCTTCCATAAATTCCACATGGCAAAATTAGTTTAGAATTTGTCATTGGTAATCCAATTTCACCATTACTAAAATTTCCTTTATTTTTTATATTTAACTTTAATATATTTTCTAATACAGTGCTTGAAATTCCTGTTGTATATGAATTAATTAAGAAAAATAATGGATTATCAGATAATACCTTGGTACATAATTCTACTAAATCATATATATTTTCTTCAAATTTCCAAACTTCGCCATTAGCTCCTCTTCCATATGATGGAGGATCCATAATTATTGCATCATATTTATTTCCACGACGTATTTCTCTATTTACAAATTTTACAACATCATCAATTATGTATCTAACAGGCCTATCTTGTAAGCCTGATGAAATAACATTTTCTTTTGCCCATGATACCATTCCTTTAGAACTATCAACATGGCATACTGATGCACCTGCTGATAGACATGCTACTGTTGCTCCTCCTGTATATGCAAATAAATTTAATACTTTTATTTCTCTTTTAGCACTTTTTATTTTATCAATCATCCAATCCCAATTAACAGCTTGTTCAGGAAATAAACCTGTGTGTTTAAATCCCATAGGTTTTATATTAAATGTTAAGTTTTTATATTTAATTTCCCAAGATGAAGGCATTTTTTTAGTATATTCCCATGCTCCTCCACCTGTATTACTACGATTGTAACGTGCATTTATTTTATTCCACTTTTCTGGAAAAGACTTGTCTTTCCAAATTATTTGAGGATCTGGACGTACTAAAACTACATCTTTCCATCTTTCAAGTTTTTCACCATTTGCCATATCAATTATTTCATAATCTTTCCAATTTTCAGCTACTTTCATTTCTTTAAATCATTCCTTTATACTAAATTTATTATTTCTATAAAATTCTTAACTATTAAGAAATCTATTAAAATTGCTATACTACTTATACAAATTGTAAATGTAAAATATTGATCATCTTCAATTTTCTTCCATATCTTTTTTATTACTTTTTTCTTCCCGTAATTTTACACTTTCAGTTTGCTTTTTACCATACTGTATTTTAAAAATAACATCTTTTGTATATTCCATAAACCTTCCCCCTTGAATAATCCAAGTCTCAACATCCGCTATTATGATTATATGCACGTAGTACAGGTTTTATGTGATTTTTTCATAGAGTTATTTCTATATATTTATGTTATTTTCTTTATTTTTCGATATAATAGTTCTTATTATACCATATTTTACTTATTTTAAAGCATCTTTAATTTTAATTGCTAAATCTTCATTAATTCCCTTAATTCTAGCAATTTCTTCCACATCAGCTTCTGCAATCTTTTCTACACTTCCAAAAGTCTTAAGCAACATGGCCTTTTTAGCAGTTCCAACACCTTTTATTTCATCTAAAGCAGACTTTGTAATAGATGCATCTCTTAACCTTCTATGATATCCTATTGCAGTATCATGCACAGAATCTTGGAATAATGTTATTGTATTTTTTAGTTTTTCAGATATTTCATACTCATGTTTTTGATCATTAATTAAAGCTCTTGTCTGATGCTTATCATTTTTTACCATTCCAAATACTAAAATACTATCTGTCAATCCTAAAGAAGCAACCGCTTGCTGTGCTGCATGAATTTGAGTAATACCACCATCTACAAAAATCAAGTCTGGTAATTTTCCAAATCCACCTTCTGGATTTTCAATAGATTGTTTTAATCTTCTAGTAATAACTTCGTTCATACATCTAGGATCATCTTGTCCAAAAACAGTTTTAATTTTAAAACGTCTAGCCATCTTCTTTCTAATAATTCCATCAAGCATAACACTCATTCCAGCTACCATAAACTCGCCTGAAATGTTGGAAATATCAAATGTTTCAATTTTTCTTGGAACTTTATCTAGTCCAAGAACTTCTTTTATTTCATTAACAACACTATAGCTATCTAATTCTTTATTGTCCAAAGTAATTTTAGCATTATTCTCAGCCATTTCGACTAAACGAAGCTTCTCACCTTTTTGCGGAGTCTTTATTTCAACTTTTTTATCAGCTTGTTGGGTTAATAACAGTTCTATTACATCTTTATCATCAATATCATATTTACACATAATTTTGCTAGGTAAAATTTCTCTGCCTATATAGTATTGTTTTATAAAATCTAAAATAATCTCACTATTAGATTCATCTAATAACTCTTTGTAAAAATAATGCTCTCTTCCTACCATTTTACTATTTCTTACAAAGAACACTTCAACACAAATTTCAAAATCATTTCTTGCAACTCCAATAACATCAATATCATTTTCATTAATATTAGACACCTTTTGTTTTGCTGAAATTCTTTGAACTGCAAGTATTTTATCTCTAATATATGCTGCTTTTTCGAAATCCATTTTACTAGATGCTTCTTTCATTTCAACTTCTAGATTTTTTACTAATTTATCAATTTTTCCCTCTAAAATGCTAATTATTTCATCAATTTGCTTTCTATAATCTTCCTTACTAATATAACCCATACATGGTGCAAAACACTTTTTAATTTGATAATTCAAACATGGTCTATCTTTATATTTAAAACTTCTGCACTGTCTAATTTTAAACTTTTCTTTTATAAAATCTACCATTTCTTTTGCTGCTCCACTATTTGCATATGGTCCAAAATATTTAGCTCCATCATTTAATATTCTTCTTGTAACATATACATCCGGATAATCTGCCTTTATATTAACCTTTATATATGGATATGTTTTATCATCTTTTAAAAGCACATTAAATTTAGGCATATTCTTTTTTATTAGATTACATTCTAATATCAAAGCCTCTGCCTCATTGTCAGTTACGATATATTCAAAATGGTCAATTAAAGAAACCATATTTTCTATTCTTTTAGTTTTATTATTTTTTCTAAAATATTGCCTAACCCTGTTTTTTAAAGATATCGCTTTTCCAACATAGATTATTTTATCATCTTTATCATGCATAATATATACACCTGGTTTTGCAGGCAATTTTTTTAGCTCCGCTTCTATATCAAACATTATCTATCTCCTTACTAAATTATGATACTATTATACCATTTTAACATAATATTCTCAATATTTCCATAAAAAATGAGAGAGAAAATAATTTTCTCTCTCTCTTGTTACTTCCTTTGCTCATCAATCTTTTGCTTTAGCTCTAACTCGTTAATAAAATCATTTCTAAGCAAACGATATTTTTTGATTGCAACTATTGGAAGATTTGATATGTTTGGAAGGCTATCAAACAATTCTTCCACAGCATTTGCCCGAATAGCAGCCAAAAATATTCTTGGCGAACCGTCTGATACAAGGCATGACACCATAGCAACTTCCATTACTCGATTTTCACCATACTTGTCAATTATTTGCTCAAACTGTTCATCTTCTTTATGCCGTAATTCTAATGTATGATTTGGTTTCCATCCATCCATATACCAATGCCACCAATACATTAGCAGCTCTTTTGTTAACATTACATTTCCTCCTTATATTCGGATGATTTAAATTGTAACTGACCTACAAATATTATTTTTGGTATGTTATCCAATATATTCATGTTGAATATTATCATATTTGTATTTGAGTTTCAATATTTTTGTCGAATTTTGTCGCACAAATAATTTTATTATTAACAACATTTTAACAAAATACTTGCACAATTTTTACACTTAGTATAATATAATATTATAATTATAAAAGTTACAAAAATTTACAAGAAAGGAGATATTTAGATTTAATTATAGCGCCAGGACAAAGTTCACACTTTGTTGACGAGGATAGGATTTATCG
>JAFVGB010000018.1 GCA_017475185.1 Clostridia bacterium | reverse complement strand
ATAACTTTATCTACTCCTAAATATTGCAAATAATCTATTTTACTTTCATCTGTTGTTGTAGCAATAACTCTTGAGCCTAAATTTTTAGCCATAATAATTGAAGCTATACCTAATGCTGATGTTCCACCTCTTACTAATAGACTATCACTTTCTTTTAATTGTAAACTTTGAAATAAAGAGCCGTAAGCTGTAAAATATGTTTCTGGTATTGCACCTAAATGTATCCAATCTAATTTTGTATTATTTACTTTAAATACATTCTTAACAGGAAGCAGGGCATATTCCTGATAACTACCATCAAAACTTCTACCCATCCCTCCCATTAAGGCAATTACTTTATCTCCTTTTTTGAAGTTATCATCTAAACTTTCTTCTATAATTCCTACACATTCAATTCCAGGTACTCTTGGTTTTTCAAAGAAGTCTTCATCAATTTCAAATTTTCTAAATAAAGCCTCACTATGATTCATTCCAAAAGTCATAACTTTAACTACTACCCAATTTTCCTTTGCTCTTGGTGTTTCTACATCTTCAATTTTTATATCTTTAGCATCACAACTTTTATATAATTTTACAGCTTTCATTTAATTAATCTCCTTCCAACATTGAGGATCTGCTGAATACATATCGTGAGTATATCCATAGCTTACAGCAGGACAACCTCGACAAAATCTTAATAATTCACATTTAGAGCATTTTTCAAAATTGTTCCATTTTCTATATTTATTCATTTCTTGGCTAGTCCAATATTCATATAAACTTTTTTCTTTATTAAATATATTTCCAATTTTACTTTCCATTCTTCTACAAGCATATAAATCTCCACTTGGTAATATTGTAAAATGTCCACTTCCACAATGACAACCATCATATATTAAATTAGGATTAGACTTGTCATCTATTTTATATTTTCCAATCTCATATAAATACAAAGTCCATAAGTGGTCTTTTAAACAGAAATATGTTTTAGAATCTTTATATTTTTCAAATTTCTTATAACATTTATCAAGCATTTCTCTATAATCCTTAGGCTCTATATGTGTTCCTTCTTGTTTTGCTTTTTCTAAACTCGTAGGACAATATCTTGCAAAAGCATAAATACCAACTTTATTTTCTACCATTAAATCTATTATTTCTGGTATTTCATTTATATTCGTACCTGAAACTGTTGTCATTATTACACTTTCAATTCCTGCTTGATTTATACATTTTATCTTTTCTAATGTAGTTTTAAAAGAGCCTTTTTTTCTAAAATAATCGTGTGTTTCTTCTAACCCATCAATACTCATTTGATATTTTTCACAACCTAATTCTTTTAACCTGTTGCATACTTCATTATTTAAATGAAATGGATTTCCCATCAAAGTAAAAGGTATATCTTTTTCTTTTAATAGCTCTAATAATTTCCAAAAATGTTTATGAAGTATTGGATCTCCACCTGTTATATAAAAATATGGTTTTCTGTTCATTCTACCCGCCATATCTTCACATTGTTCTAAAACGTAATTCATTTGTTCCCAATCCATTCTACATAAAGGAATATTATTATCTTCTGAAAATATATAACAATGTTTGCATCTCTGGTCGCAATCATCTAATATATGCCATTGAAACGAAAAGTAATTCATTATAATCTCTCCATTCATAAAAGTTTGCAACACCCTAATTTTATTCCTATTAGGGCATTGCCCAAATAAGGTTTAATTTCTTATTTGTTTGCTCCACAAGCTGTGCCACAAGAAGATGGTTTGTTTTCTTCTTTCTTCTCATCATTTTTAGCACCACAAGCTGTTCCACAAGCTATAGAATTTTCTTTTTCATCTGCCCATCCTGTAATCATGCTCAAGTACCTCCTTAAAATTATTCAGCTTTCGCTGTATTCAAATAATATCAGACATTATAAGCTAAAACAAGTACGTTACAAATCTATTATTAAGTTACCTTTTTGTAAGAAATTAATTTTTAAGTACTTATCAGCTATAATTTGTTGAAAAATTTTTTAATTTATTATATAATGCTATTAGTTACTTTTTGTAACTAATATGAATGGAGGTATTTATATGTTAAGTAAAGAAGAATTACTACCAGATTGCCCTGTCGCAGTTACTGTTAGTTTAATCGGTAATAAATGGAAACTACTTATAATTCGTAATCTTCTTAATGGAAAAGCAAGATTTGGCGAATTAAAAGATGGTATAGATGGAATTAGTCAAAAAGTTCTTACAGACAACTTAAAATCTATGGAAGAAGATGGCATTATTATTAGAACTGCTTATCCTGAAATTCCACCTAGAGTTGAATATGAATTAAGTGAACTTGGTAATTCATTACGACCAATTATTGATGATATGAAAAATTGGGGCTTAAATTATAAGAAGATGAAAGAGTAATCTCTCATCTTCTTTTTATTCTAATCTCAGCGACAACTTACTATTTCTCTTGCACCTTATTATATAATATTATTGAAAATTTTTAAACTTTTTTCAAAAGATTTTGCAACTTGTATTTTGTCTTTTTCTGTACTTGAAATATAATATTTTTCCGTTGTTTCTATTCTTCTATGCCCTAACACTTCTGCTATATCTTTAATCTCACATCCATTCCTTAAACTTGTTGTTGCAAAACTACCTCTTAAATCATAAAATCTAGCTTTTATACCTAATTCATTTCTAATTATTTTGAATGGATATTTTATTACATCTGTTCCAGAATATGTTCCATCATTTTTCGTAAATACCATGTCTACCTTATCTTTTCTTACTTTACTTTCAGCAATTACATATTCAACTACTTTTCCATATTTATTTTTAATCTTTTCTAAAGAATACTTTTTATATTTCTTTCCAAATTTTTTCCTATTTCTATCCTGCTGTTCTTTATAATCAAATAATATTGAATATAGCGTATCACATATATAAATTTCTCTTTCACTTCCTTCTGTTTTTGTAGTACCAATGTACCATCTTCCAATAGGATTTTTATTTTTTGCATACACAGTTTTGTTTACTTTTATAATTCTACTTTCCAAATCTATATCATTCCATGTAAGTGCAAATACTTCACCTGTTCTCATTCCTGTATAGCAAGCTGTTAGGAAAGCACATATGAAAGTTTTATTCTTTTTAAATCTTGATAAAATCTTTTCAATTTCATCTATTGCATATACATGCTTGGCATTCTTTTTTTTGACTCAAATGTTAAAATCTTTGGAATTTGTAAACCTCCTGCTGGATCACCTTCAATAAATCCAAAATAATATGTAGCATCTCTTAAAGAGCTCTTTATAACTTTTTGATAATTTCTTAAAGTTTCTTTAGTTTGTGTTTTTTGATATAGTCCTAATAGTGTTTTATTTAATAAATATGGTGTTATATCACATAATTTATATTGTCCTAATTCTTTTTTTAATGTTGTAAAAGAATCTTTATATCTTTTGGCTGTTGTGTATTTGAAATTAATTTCAAAATATTCTTTCATCCAATAATCTAAATAATCAGCATATGACATTTGTGATTCTCTTTTTATTCCTCCATTATTATATTCTTCATAGGCTCTATATCCATATTCATAAGCTTCAGCTTTTGTTCTAAATCCTGATTTAGTAATTCTTTTTCTTTTGTTATTAACTTTTGCTCCTTCAAAAAAGTATTCATATACATTTCCTCTTTTTCTAACATTTACTCTACTCATTTTTATTTACCTCCTAACTTAATTATAATATATCCAATAAAAAAGAAGTGTCACCCAATTTTTATTGGATACACTCCTTATTTTTCAATGCTTTTCAGCTATATTTTTTTATTTTGGGTGACAAGTTGATTTTTGACGCCCATTTTTTATTTCTTTGAAAGTCTTGAAATTAGCTAGTTATGCGTTTCTTCCGCAACAGTTCTTGTATTTCTTGTTCGAACCACATGGACAAGGATCATTTCTTCCAACCTTAGGTCCTTCATTAACAACTGTCTTATTTAATCCTCCCTCTTGTGGAGTAATGCTTCCATCAACCAAACTAATAGCAGTATCTTTTAAGCTTGCATCTGTGATTTGTGCAGCTTCTGTTCTTTGAACTCTATCAGCTTTTTCTAAGTGTAACAATGATTTTGTTATGTCTATTTTAATATTTTCAACCATTTCGTCAAACATATCAAAACCTTCAATTCTGTATTGAACAACTGGATCTTTTTGACCATAAGCACGAAGACCTATACCATTTTTTAACTCATCCATATTATCGATGTGTTCCATCCATTGATCATCTACAACTTTAAGAGTTATAACTCTTTCTATTTCTCTTATATCTTCTCCAACCATTGCTTCTTTTTCTTCATATTTTGTGTGAACAGCGTCTTTTAATTTGTTTGTTAATTCTTGTGGATTTACTTTTGTACCTTCTTCTAATCCGATTGCATCTTTATTTAAACCTAAAGTTGTATCTATTTCAAGTAATAGTGATTCGTCTACATTTACAGCTTCTTCATCTGTGAAAGCTGTAACAATAGCTTCAACTGTTGAATCCATCATATTCATAACATTATCTCTAATGTTCTCTCCATCAAGAACTTCACGTCTTTGTTTATAGATGATTTCTCTTTGTGTGTTCATAACATCATCATAATTTAATACGTTCTTTCTTATGCTAAAGTTTCTTCCTTCAACTTTCTTTTGAGCTGATTCAACTGTGCTAGATATTATTTTAGATTGTATTGGCATATCTTCATCAGCACCTAGTGTATTATATACCTTTGTAATTCTATCTCCACCAAAAATTTTCATTAAATCGTCATCTAAACCAATGTAGAATTTAGAATTTCCTGGATCTCCTTGACGTCCTGAACGTCCTCTTAATTGGTTATCAATACGTCTTGATTCATGTCTTTCTGTACCAATAATTTTTAAACCACCAGCATCAATTACTTTTTGTTTTTCTTCTTTTATTTCTTCATCAAATCTATTTTCTAGCTCTTTAAATTTAGCTCTGGCTTCTAAGATTTCTTGTTCTGTTGTTTCGTTAAATGCTGTAGCTTGCTCTATTAATTCTTCTGAATATCCAAGTCTCTTCATTTCTTGTTTAGCTAAATATTCACTATTTCCACCAAGCATAATATCAGTACCACGACCAGCCATGTTTGTTGCAATTGTAACTGCACCAAATTTACCAGCTTGTGCAACTATTTCAGCTTCTTTTTCGTGTTGTTTAGCGTTTAATACTGTATGTTTTATTCCTTCTTTATCTAATAATCTGCTTAATTTTTCAGATTTTTCTATAGATACTGTACCAACTAGAACTGGTTGTCCTTTTGCGTGGCTTTCTTTAATATCTTCTATAACTGCTCTAAATTTAGCATCTTCATTTTTGTAGATTATGTCAGGATCATCTATTCTTGCTAATGGTTTGTTTGTAGGAATTTCAATAACATCTAATTTATAGATTTCTTGGAATTCTGCTTCTTCTGTCATAGCTGTACCTGTCATACCTGATAATTTTTCATACATTCTGAAGTAGTTTTGGAATGTGATTGTAGCAAGTGTTTTTGATTCATCAGCTATTTTAACTTGTTCTTTTGCTTCAATAGCTTGGTGTAATCCATTGTTATATCTTCTTCCATACATGATACGACCTGTGAATTCGTCTACGATTAATACTTCACCATCTTTAACAATGTAGTCTATATCTTTTTTCATAATTCCATAAGCACGTAATGCTTGGTTAACGTTATGAACTAATTCAGAGTTTTCTATATCATTGAAGTTTTCTAAGTTGAATTCCTCTTCTGCTTTTGCTATACCTTTTTGAGTTAATGTAGCAGATTTTGCTTTTAAGTCAACTATGTAATCATAGTTTTCATTATCTTCTGCTTGTGCTTCATTTTTTACATCTTCTTCAATTATTACTTTAGCTTGTAATTTTCTTACAAATGAATCAGCTTTTTTGTATAAGTCTGAAGATTTGTTAGCTCTACCTGAAATAATCAAAGGTGTACGAGCCTCATCTATTAAAATACTATCTATCTCATCTACGATAGCATAGCTTAATTTTCTTTGAACTAATTGATTTTTGTAAATAACCATGTTATCTCTTAAGTAATCGAATCCAAACTCATTGTTTGTTCCATAAGTAATATCACAATTATATGCATCTTGTTTTTCGTTAGGTTTCATTCCTGCTATAACTAAACCAACAGATAGACCAAGGAATCTATAAACTTTTCCCATCCACTCACTATCTCTCTTTGCTAGGTAATCATTTACAGTGATTATATGAACACCTTCACCTGATAAAGCGTTCAAATATGCTGGTAATGTAGCAACTAAAGTTTTTCCTTCACCAGTTTTCATTTCTGCAATTCTACCTTGGTGTAATATTATACCACCTATTAATTGAACATCAAAATGACGTAATCCTAAAACTCTTTTAGATGCTTCTCTAACAACTGCAAAAGCTTCTGGTAATAAATCATCTAATGTTTCTCCTTTTGCTAATCTTTCTTTAAACTCTGTTGTTTTTGCGCGTAATCCTTCATCAGACAATTTTGATATACTCTCTTCTAAACCATTGATTTGTTCAACAAGAGGCATAACTCTTTTTACTTCTTTTTCACTGTAATTCTTAAATATCTTGTTTAAAAAACTCATTGCTTTTTTCTTCCTTTCTATCTTATGTATTTTTGTTTTACATACAATCTTGACAGTACTATATCACTAATATAAAAATTTCGCAAGAAAAATCATAATTTTTTTATTAAGTAATATAATTTTATTGTTGAAACATTTTGGGACGGTCTTTTTTTGTTTCATTTTTGAAACATCAGAGGGACGGTCTTTAAAGGAAAGTTGGTGTTTTTTATGTTTGTGTGCAATGTTAAAATGGATAAGAATTTAATTAAAAAAATTGGGGTTATATCTATCATTTTTATTCTAGCTATTGTTTTTATTTTAGTCGGTTTTAGATTTTATAATGCAGCTTCGAAAGTTACTGTTTCAGACGAACTTGATAATTCTAAACTTGAAATTAATAGCAATAATTATACTGCTATTCTTAAGGATTCTCATGATAACATTGATAAATACGTTGGTAAAAAAATTAAATTTGATGGTTTTATTTATAGGCTTTATGATTTTGGTGAAAATCAATTTGTTTTAGCTCGTGAAATGATTATTTCTTCCGATTCATCCGCTGATCAAAGTAATCATGCTGTGGTTGTTGGATTTTTGTGTGAATTTGATACAGCTTGTAATTTTCAAAATGGCGCCTGGGTGGAAGTTGAAGGAGTTATTGAAAAAGGTTTTTATCATGGCGATATGCCTGTTGTTAAGGTTAAAAGTTTAAAAGAGACTAATTCTCCTAAAGATGAATTTGTGTACCCTCCTGATGATACTTACATAACTACTGAATTATAGAACTAAAGAACCAATTATATTTTTGTTTCATGTTTTATAAAAAATTTTATTGCTCCAAGACCGTCCCCTTAATGTTTCAAAAGTGAAACAAAAAAGACCGTCCCAAAATGTTTCAACAGTCTTTTTCAAAAATGCTTTTCACAAATCCCCTATCAATTCTTACTTCATATATATTCTTCAATATAATTAACACAATCGGTCCTATAAACATTCCTATAAATCCTAAAAATTTGAAGCCTGTGTACATTGCAATCAATGTAAATATAGGATGAATTCCTATTTGACCACTTACTATTTTAGGTTCTATTATTTGTCTTACAATGCACATTACAATCCATAATACTAATATTGATACTCCTAATCTTATATCTCCGTTAAAAGATGCAATTATTGCCCATGGAACCATTACTGTTCCAGAGCCAAATATTGGAAGGGCGTCAACTATTGCGATTCCTATTGCTGCCATTAGTGGATATTTTATATTCATTCCTGATATTGAAAATGCATACAAGCCTATTAATGATATTCCAAATGATATCATTATTAATTTTAATTGAGCTTTTAAATAACATCCTAATGCTTTTGTTAGTGCTTTTAGATGTTTAGTTAAATTTTTAACCCATTTTTCTGGAAGATGATGTTCTATTTGATCTAACATGTATATTTTATCTGTACACATAAAATACAGTGCTAATATTGTTATTACTATATATAGTCCTATTGTTGGTAAAGATGTAAGTGTATTTAGCAGTTTTGTTAAAATATTTTTTACCCAATCAGAAGCAGTCTGAATAAACTCTCCACTTGAATTTTGTAAAATTGTTGTCAGCTCATCTGATAGTTTTATTTTGTCAAAATTAAATTTTGAGATTAAGTTCTGAGATTCATTTGAAATTTTATCTATATACAAATTTATATTGTTAAGAAAATTTGATGTCTCTGAAACAAGAGTTGCAATTCCCCACACTATTAGACCTACAATTATTGATAAAATAATTATAAAAATAAGTATGGCACTAAATTTTCTTTTCATTTTAAATTTTTTCATGCAAAACCTGATTAGTGGTTCTATTAGTAATGATAATGCAAATGCTATAAGGAATGGTATATAGAATAAACTTATTTTGAAACCAATATATATAAAAAATACACTAAGAGCAAATATTAAAATCTTTTTTATTACATCTAACCAGTATCGATAGTCTGTCATTTTACCAACTCCTTGCTTTTTGAAACATTTGTGGACGGTCTTTTTTTGTTTCAAAAATGAAACAAAAAAAGACCGTCCCAAATGTTTCAATTTTTAATTATTATATCCACTTATTGCTTTTTTATAATATATTGCTTTGTAGTTTGTTTTATGCAAATGTCCTAAAAAAAGCTTCCTTCATTATACATATTAAGCGTTATTCTTACTTCCACCTTTACAAATATTATCAAATGTAATTACATATGCTTCTTGGTTAGTGTTTGGATTTCTACTGATATCGCCAATTGATAATATTCCAACTATTTTACCATTATCTAATATTGGCAATCTTCTTATTTGATTTTTTGACATTATCTCCTGTGCTTTATCTAATTGGTCATTTGAATCACAGCACCATACATCTGTTGTCATTATTTCACTCGCTGGTGTTGTTTTTGTATTTTTATTTGTGCACACAGTTCTTAGCAAAATATCTCTATCTGTAATGATTCCCACAACCTTTTGATTTTCATCACATACTGGAACACACCCAATTTTGTGTTCTGCCATTAAGTTTGCGCAATCACATACTGATGTTCCGGGATTTACCCATAATACATCATGACACATACATTCATTAACTTTCATTTTTTCCTCCTTTATATTTATATAATTAAAAAATTGTGTTCAAATTTTATTGAACACAATTTTATTTTTCCATATTTAATTTTTTATATGCAATTTATAAAACTTTTAACTTTCATTTCTATTACCATTCATACTCGTCATACCTCGGCATTGGTGGTCTTGGTCCAAATCCAGGTCCTCCGGGCATTGGCGGACGTGGTCCAGGCCTAAATCCAGGTCTAAATGGTGGTCTATTTGGTCTTGGTCTTTCTGGTCTTATTAGCCTGTTTAATATTAATATACGGATTAAATCACGTAACAATGTGTTTCTTCTATGAAAATGTGAACGTGATTCTCTGTCTTGAGATTCTATGGATCTATTGCTTACATTTATTAAATCATTTTGCTTTGAATTTATTGAAGAATTTATATTATTTTTATTTAATGAATTTGATACATTAGAATTTTTGCCCATGTTGCCCAAACTTGTAGAACTATTAGAATTGCTTCTATTGTCTCTACTTTCTTTTACATCTTCCCTATTTTCACTAGCAGATGTTATAAACGATTCATCAGTCTCTCTTGTTCCAATATTTAAATTGATTATATTTTGTACTTCCACTCGACTTACAACATTATCATATACATCATCTGTCATTTGTTCAATTAAATATTCTGTTACCGGTTTTGTATTGTTATCACAAATTTCACAAACCATTGGATTAATAATTTTGTAAATATCTGGATACATTTGTTCAACATTTGATTTAGCAAAATCTCTGTAATTACTGTTATAATCCATGTCATTATAATTTATACCATAATTACAACTACTACAATATGTATTTTCACCTGTGTTAGAATAGCCTAAAACACTTCTCATGTAATCTTCATAATCGTTATAAAACATAAAATACCTCCTAATTTATTTATTTTATATAGTATGCTTTATAAGAAATTTTTGATACTTTTTTATAATTATTCAAGACCGTCCCCTTAATGTTTCAAAATTGAAACAAAAAAAGACCGTCCCAAAATGTTTCAAAGTCTGGGTGACGGGCTTTAATTTTAAGTATTTGGTTTAATTGAGTTTTTTAATGCATTTTCTGTTTCTAAATTAAATACAAGTGTTTTGAATTTTTCTCCTCTTTCAGCAAAGTTTTTATACATATCAAAACTTGCACTTGCTGGTGAGAAGAGTACTATTTCGTTTTGACTTACTACTTCATTTGCTTTTTGAACACATTCTTCAAGTGTATCACATCTATATATTGGTAGTTCGGTTTTTTTCGAAGAATTTGTTGAAGTAGTCGGATTTATATTTGTGTTTGATTTCATTTCTTCATAATCTTTTTCTATCTGTTCTTTTACTGCTTTTTCTATTTTATCTGCTGTTGAACCAATTAAGATTAGTTTACTTGCTTTTTGAATAATTGGTTTAGCTAAGCATTGATAATCTAAGTTTTTATCATATCCTCCTGCTATAAGAACAGCTTTTTCTTTAAAAGCATTTAGTCCTGCTATTGTTCTTGTTGGACTTGTTCCAATAGAATCGTTATACCATCTAATTCCATTTATATTTCTAACTAATTCAAGTCTATGTTCAACACCTTTAAATTTGGTTATAGCTCTTAATTGTGAATATGGGTCTGCTAAATTTTCTGTTGCAGCTATTGCAGCACATATATTTTCATAGTTATGTATTCCATGGATTGAAATTGCATCATCTATTGTCATTATATGCATACGTACTCCATCAACACATGATTTTATTACACCATTATCATATATTACTCCATTATCAAGTCTGTTTTTACTGCTGAAAAATCGTATTTTTCCAGGAGCTTCTGATGCAAAATACCTTGTTAAATCATTCTCATAATTTAAAACGACCTTACCATTTTCATCTTGAAACTTGAATATGTTCTTTTTACATTCTATATATTCATCATAATTTGTATGAACATCTAAATGATTTGGCGAAATATTGGTAATTACAGCAATTTCAGGAGATGTTTGTATTCCCATTAGTTGAAAACTACTTAATTCAAGAACTGTAATACATTCTGGTTTCATTTCTTTTAGTTTTGTAAATAACGGTGTACCTATATTTCCTCCAAGATAGCATTCATATCCTTTTTCTTTTAAAATTTGATATATTAAACTTGCTGTTGTTGTTTTTCCATCACTTCCTGTAACACCAATAACTTTACCTGGACACATTTCCATTACTAATTCTATTTCAGATGTAATAATAGCTCCTCGAATTGCTTCTGCTTTTAATTCAGGAATGTCTGGTCTGCATGTTGGTGATCTTAGTATTAAATCAAATCCTATTAAACTAATAAGATTATGCTCTCCAAACGAAAAATTAGCACAGCGTGCCGTTATTTTGTTTAATATTTCTTTATCTATTTCATCTATATTTCTCTTATCAAATACAGAAACCTTTGCACCTTTATCTGTAAAATAATCTATTAGTGGTAGATTACTTACGCCTAATCCTATTAATGCAACCTTTTTATTATAAATGTATCTTTCGAATTCTTGCAATTTTTCATTCACAAACATAATGATGTCTCCTCCTTGCTTTTCGAACATGTATAATTCATTCTGTGTACAAAGGCAATTATATAATAATATATTTTATAGTGCAATAATTTTTTATCTATTTCTGCCAAATCTTTACGACATTTATTTGTGTTTTTAGATGTATTTTTATATTTTTAATTTTTTTACATATATATTCGAGTTTTAATGATTTTTATTTACTCTTTAAACCTTTTACAACATAGTTACTAAACTCTTTATATAACTCCTGTATATCAAATTCTTCTCCTGTTTTTAATCTATATAACAGCCCTGAACAAGTAAAACCAAATATTCCTGATGCAATTGCCTCTGGGTTTCCATTATTTATTTCGCCCTTTTCTATTCCTTGTCTCACAATATCTTCAAGTATTTTTATATAATCATATACATATTCTCTGCATCTTATATTACGTTCTTCTTTTCCCCACATTTGACTTATAACAAGAGTTATTAAATTCTCATATTTAATAATAATCTTTATTTGAATTAAAATTACAGCTTTTATCATATCTATTGCATTTGTGTATTTTGATGTTTTAATTTCAATACTGTTTTTTAATAAATTCATTCCTTCTTCTACTAAGAAATAAAATATTTCCTCTTTGCTTGTAAAATGATAATATAATGTACCTTTTGCTATTCCAACTACTGAAGTAATTTCCTCTACGCTTGTGCCATCATACCCCTTTTGTGCAAACAATTCCATTGCAGCTTCAAATATTTTTCTTTTCGTTCTATTCATTTGTTTATCCATCCTTTTTGTTTTGTTACGGTTATTTTACTATAAATATTTTGTAATTGCAATAAAAAAAGAAGCTATATGCTTCTTAAAAATTAATAGTGTAAATCTGTAAGCCGGGTTCTGTCTTGAATAGTCATTTATCTAGTACATATATTGCTATATGCCTCAAGCCACCTCAGTCAGAAGATGACGAGCAGTCTTAGCCTTCTATTCGGGTGTTGCTCCAGATGGGGTTTACACTGACCCAGTATGTCACCATACCAGCGGTGAGCTCTTACCTCGCCTTTTCATCCTTGCTCATCTAATTCCATACGGAGATTACATGGGCGGTTATTTTCTGTTGCACTTTCCTTAAGGTCTCCCTCACTGGACGTTATCCAGCATCATTGCTCTATGGAGCCCGGACTTTCCTCGTACGCTTCCTTTCGGAATTGCTATACGCGACTATTTAATTTACTCTATTGTTTATTGTACCTTGTTTTTTTGAATTTGTCAAACAGTGTTTAGTCTACTTTTTATTTTTCTCCCATAGTTTTCTAACCAACTTTAAAGATAATGTTGATAGCGTAAAACCTATTACAGGCACAAGAGAGCTTAACCATATGTTGTTGTTATTTCTTATTAAATAAGAATAAGTAATTACTACTATGTAAGTTAACACCATTATACAAATTTTTCTTGTCCAACTTGTTTCCCACGCTTTGTCTAATTCTACTTTCTTATTTCTTTCTTTAATTTTAATAATTTCTTCTTCTAATTCTTTTAGTTCCATGATTTTTCCTCCTACACATTTTTCTATATTAAACTGATTATACCATATATAAAACCATTTGAAAAGATTTTTTTATTTTACTACTAGTTCACTACTATAATCAGCAAGAAAAACAAGGAAAGCAAAGTTTATTTACCTTCCTTGTTTATCGTATCAAGAAAATGTTACATTACAAAGGTTGCACCACCGAATATGCCAGAGTCTCCTTGTTAAAATGATAAATTCGTCATAATCAACTATTGTGTCTTCTATCACATCCCCATTTGTTAATGTGAATTTTACTTTTTTGCCTGTAAGAAATGCTTGATGGATTATTCCTTGCATAAGTACGGTTTTTTTCATAAGTATTCCTCCTAAAAAATATTTCTGGAGGTTACATGCTACCTCCAGAAGATTTAATGTTTCTTTGAAGTATAGCATGTTATACTCTTTTCTTAAATATATTATAGCATCGTTCTTGCATTATGTATAATACTTAAAAGTATGTTAGTTATAACTTAAAGTTATATACAATATACTAAAAAGAGCGGATTTTCTGTAAATCCACTCTAAGTATTATTGATATATATTACATATTTTAGTATATAATTTTTCAGCTAACAATTTATGACTTTCTTTAGTTAAATGAACTTTATCAATACCAGTTTCTAAACCTTTATTATCAACAAAATAGCAATTATTATCTTCAGCAATTTTTCCATAAATTTCGTTGAATTTTAATGATTTCTCATAAGCACCTTCATATTTACCACTACCATCATCATCTGCTAAAGGTGGTGCGACTATTAACAATTTTGGGTATTTGTCTAAAAATTGAGATTTTCTATTTAAAATAGTTTTTACAATATATTTGTCAAATATCTCCCCTATTTCTTCTATCGTCTTGTCATTAACTTTTTTCAATTCATTTGTACCTAACATCACAACAACTAAATCAACAGGATCATGTGTATCCAAGCATGGAATTAAATATTCATATCCGTTTTTTCCTTCTTTTCCAGGCCTTGGGTCGTTTGAAATAATTGTTCTGCTGTTTAAGCCTTCTTCTATTATTTCAAACTTATCTCCTAGTTTTTGTGCTAACAATCTTGTCCATCTTTCATTGTTTCCGTATCTTAAATGATTACTACCTGAAATATATCCCCAGGTATTTGAATCTCCATAACATAGTATTCTAATTGGTTCCATATAAAATTCCCCCTTAATCTTTTATATATTATTAACTATTAAAGAATTTAACTATTTCTTCAGCAGCCTCATCTATAACTTCCCATAGTGAGTGTGATGCATCATATTCTTTATAATCAAAGTTATATTCATTTGCATACATTTCATTAAAGTTTTTATCTACGTTCTTGTCATTTTTACCTTGTAATAATAATGTTCTATTAGAAAGATATGCAATAGCTTTTCTATAATCATATTCTCGGCATTGATCCAAGAATGTTTTAGATACTTTCCATTCTTTTAACGCCCAATACGCATATCCATTTTTCTCAAGACTTCCATCTTGTATTGCATCATATATTTCTTGATAACAGAATTCGTTTTTATTTAATAATGAACTATATATCGGATTTAATGGTGGTCCGATTAAAGCGACTTTCCTAACTGATGTGTTTTGTGTTAAGTATAACCATTGATTTACTGCGAATCCTCCAAAAGAGAAACCAAACATATAGAATTCTTCATCTTTTACATATGTATCTATAATTGTAGTCAAATCAGTTTGAAAGCCTGTTAAATTAACATCTAAATCTTTTCCAGAGCTTTCTCCGTGTCCTCTCCAGTCAAATTGTATTACTTTATATCCATCATTACATAATTTTTCAGCTATGTTTTTTAGTTGTTCTCTCCTACCTTCTTTTGAGCTTGTTAATCCGTGACACATAACTACTGCCTTCTTATAATCTCCATCAGGTAATGAAATTTTCACATCTAACTCAAAGTTATCTTTTGTAATTACTTTTTCATTAATAATTTTCATAACCAATACCTCCTATTATTTGTGTGGTTAATCATTTATTACTTTAATTATAGCAACACATAGGTGTTATGTAAAATACTTAAAAGTGCTTGAGATATAACTTAAAGTTATAGTGTTAGTATTATATATTTTCAAATATCTTTTTTACATTTTTTAGTTTGTTAGTGGCATTATAATATATCCCATATTCTACTTCGTTTTGTATATCTAATCCTAAATCAATTCTCTTAAATTTACCTTCATTCAATTCTTTTTGTATATATTCTTCTGTTATATATGCAATAATATCATTGCCTTCTAATTCTTCTAAAATAGTATTAAATGTATTATTTTTGATTGTAATATTTTCAAACCCATTTTCCTTTATAGCCTTTTCGATATTCTTACTTGTACTTGATATATTTCTTAATGTATATATAGTTGCTGAATCATCTTTTGAAAATGATTTATTTAGATACTTTGAATTGCTATTTACGAAAAAGTTGTCATGTAGCGTTCCTAAACTGATAAATTTTATTGATTTATTATGAATATCCTCTGGTTGTCTTTTTGATAAGTAAGCATCAACTTCATTTTTCTCAAGCATTGAAAACATATTCTCAGTATTGCTTTTTCCAATAGTAAATTCAATTTCTGGATTCTTTTCTTTAAGTTTGTTTAGTAATGGTCTATAAAAGTCATTAGAAAAATTGATGTGAATTCCGAGATTTATATTCGTTATTTGATCTACATTATCTTTTACTGATGAAAGGACATTTACAGAGTCTTTTATTTGATTGTATAATTTTTCTCCGTCTTTTGTTAGTACCATTCCGTGTTGTGTTCTTTCAAACAATTTTAGATTTAGTTCGTTTTCTAAATTGTGTATATGCTTTGTTACTGCTGGTTGAGATATGAAAAGTAATTCACTAGCTCTTGTTAAGTTGCCTTCTTCTGCTACTATTTTAAATATTCTATATAATTCTAAACTTGGCATATTATTCTCCTCCTATTTTTCTATGTGAGATTTTTTTACATCTTATCATAATATAATTTATAATTCTATATTTTTCTATTAAAAGATTAAAATTATATTAAGCGAACAAAAGTGTGTATATTAGTTTTAGGGTATTTTTGATATATTGTTGTTATTCTTTACATAATTTCTTCGTAACCTCCTGTGTGTCAACCTTTTATGTCTATTTGTCTTTTTTCTTGTGCTAGGTTTACATATTGTCAAAATAATTCCCACGGTGTCAACTTGTTATGTCTTCTTCTTTTCCTTTCCTTACAATTTAGCACAAAAAAAGCAAGAGTGTAATTTTCTCTTGCCTATTTATAGTCTTTCTGGTTTTTGACTTTAGAAATCTAAAAAACTTATTAAATCTATATCATTATATATTCCTTTATATTTTGCATCTTTTAATGTACTCAATTCTTCTTCTCTTGTTAAACAACTGGTAATTGATTTTGTATATTTATCTATATACCCTGGATGTGTTAATAACTCAACAACAATATTTTGTGACTTATATTCCTCTACCATTTCTTTTAGCTTGTCTATACTTATATTTTTCATTGAAAAACTATTGTAATATATATCAGGACATTTGGCTATATCTTCATTTATGCTTTGCTCTCTTAATTATTTATATTTTTTATTCCAACTTCTGGTATCATTACATCAGCAGGTGTATCAATAATAAATCTTATTAACCTCGCCACTTCTTTTGTATCAACACCATTAGCCATATTTTTTTCAATATTTAATTTACTAAACATATCTGTCTTCATCATACCCGGCATTACATTTGTAACTCTAATTCCATATTTAGCAACTTCATCTTGAAGCGATTTAGAAAAACCTGTAACGCCCCATTTTGTAGCATTATATACAACTCTTTCTGCTTTATGATTTATACCTGCTTGAGAGTTGATATTAACTATTAACCCATCTTTATTTTGTTTCATAAATGGAATTACTGCTTTAGAACAATTAATTACTCCAAGTAAATTTACATCAACAACAGAGTGAATTCTATCACTATCGTTAAAATCCAATTCTTCTTGAATCCATAAACCAGCATTATTAATTAATACATCAATTTTTCCAAATTCATTTATCACATTCTTAATTGTAGATTCTACTAGCCTGTAATCTTTTACGTCACAAACTTTATAATTACAATTATTTTGATTTGCAACTTCTATTAACTTTTCTTCATTTGTTGCTAGTATAATTACATTGTTATCTTTTGATAAATCAGTAGCCAATGTTTTACCCAAACCATCGCTACCTCCTGTTATTAATATATTCTTCATAAACATTTTCCTCCAACTAATTATTATTAAATCTAATTAAAGTTTCTTTTAACCACTTGTATACCCTCTCTGTTGATGAAATACTAACATTTTCATTAATGGAATGACAATTTTCTATTGTAGGCGCTATCGTACATATATCTAGATCTTGTATATTGCTTGATAATATTCCACCCTCCATACAAGCATGTATCTTCTTTATTGTTGTATCTTTTCCATACAAATCTTTATAGCTCTCTGCTAACAATTTTCTGATTTTTGATTTTTCTTTGAATGGAAAGAATGGTTTGATTGAATCAACTACAATCTCAAATCCATATTTCTCTGCTGTTTTTTTAGTTTCATTTATTAAGTCTTCTTCTTTTGATTTATCCGAACTTCTAATACTGTATTTTATTATTACTTTATCATTTTCTATGGATACTTTTCCTATGTTTGATGATAGCAATGGAAATCCATCATCAGTATAAGTTTCTAATAACCCGTTTTTTAAATCATTCAATAGATTTACTACATCTTCACTTTGTTCTATAGTCTCACTAGTGTCTAATGTTTCTATATCATAGTGAAAATTAGAATCCTCTTTAGATAAATCAAAATTAAAATCCTCGATTCCATTTTTTATAGTATCAGCATCATACTCTGATGAAAATATAACATAACCTTCACTTGGTATAACATTATCTCTTGTACCAATTTCTATATTAGATATTTGATTACAATTAAGTCTTTTCAAAATACTTGCAATTAGCTTAATTGCATTACATCTATTTTTATCAATATCATCTCCTGAATGTCCTCCCATAAGGCCTTTTATTGATAATTTATATGTATTATTCTTTCTACTACTATGACTTATTTTTTTATTTAGTGTTATTGAACACATACCAGCGCTTGATGATTCTATATCTGCCTCTTTTATTCCATCTAAACTAATTAATGTTTTTCCAGTTATTTGAGAATAATTAAAATTCATTGCACCTAACATGGTTGTTTCTTCTTGAGTTGTTATAATTACTTCAATATTAGGCATATTCTCGTCTTCTTGCAAAATAGCTAATATAATAGCTACTCCTATACCATCATCTGCACCCAATGATGTGTTTCTTGCTCTGTAATAATCTCCATCTATGTAGAATGGTATTCCTTTGGTGTCAAAATCATAACTATTTGTTGATACGCATACCATATCTGAATGTGCTTGTAATATTATTGTTTTATTAGAATTGTTATTTTTTCTTAAGAATACTGTGTTATATTTTCCAAGATGATATTCTAAATTATTTTTTTTAGCATAATCAATCAAATATTGTGCAATTTTTTCTTCTTTGCTAGATTCTCTTGGAATATTCATTATTTCTTCAAAATAGTTTAATGCAGATTTCATAATTTCCTCCAAATAATATTTTGTATTTATCCTTCTATAAATCTTCTTTCCAATCCTTGTTAAACATTACAATACCATCTATTGTAAATCCAAACCTATTATAAAACTTCTCTTTATCCATTTCTGTAGATAATATTCTTCTACCATACCCCTCAAATATTTGAATCACCATAACATAATATTCTAATCGGTTCCATATGGAATCCCCCCTATTCTTCAATAATTTCTATAATCAATAACTTCTATTTATATAGTATACTTTGCCTTACTCATATACTTTTGCATTGGATATCATCCTTAAATTTATTTTCCATAAAATTATATCATATATTTATTGCAAAAGAAATACTCTAAAAATTATTTTACACAATTATTATGTTTTTGACTTTTATGTAAATTTGTTGTATAATACTAAATATACGAACATTCACTCAAGTGTTTACAACAAATATCATGTTGTAAACCTACCGTCAAAAGGAGGACATATATGTCATTTTTTGGATCTCTTAGAAGAGTTAAGAAGATTTCTGGAGAAGCTATCGAAATGAACCGTAAAGCTAAAACAATACAGGACTTCAGCAACTTTGGTATTTCCGAAGGAACTGTGGTTACAGTAACAGAATGTGATTCCATGAGAGGTTACGCATTTAAAGATGATAATGGACATTTCGTAGCAGAAACAGGATGGAACTCTGTGGAGTTTATTGACGATTAATGCATAAAGCCAGACTACATTAAATATTGAAGTCTGGCTTTATCCTATTTATAATATTCGTGTTGTGAAACTTTTTATATTTTCTAACCATTTAATCTCCTGTATTTGTGAAACTCTATTTGAATAGTCTTTCTCTGAAATTTCAGTAACAATTTGTTTCTTATCCATACCATATTCCTTTATAAGATTCCAATCAACCAATAGCAATTCTTCTGTTGGATGTCCAACTCCATGAGTATTCTTTTTATCTTTGTAACCATCATTATTTGCAGTATAAGAAAAATGAACCTGATATACATATTTTTCCATATCTTCTTTGCTAATCTTATCAGCCAACCATTTTTCTATTGGAACATCATACATATTAGCTTGGCAGTACATATGACAAATATCAAAACACATTTTTAAATTTGGATGATTTATACTTTTTACTAAACTAAGTGCTGTGCATTCATTTCTTGATTCATTAAGCATAAATAGGTTTTCAATTAATAATGTTACATTCTGTCCTTCAATAATTTTTAGTAATTTTTTTATTCTATTTATAGTTAAATCTTCATGATATACCATCTGCCAGTGTGTGTGATATAACAAATTTATCTTTATATTATATTTCTTACTCATTTTAACGCATTTCTTTAACTGTTTTTCAATTATCTTCATATCATATAAAATAACCGCTTCTATATCATAATTACTTAATGGAGGATGAATTGTTATCTCCTCAATTTTACACATTGAACATACTTTTTTTATTGCAGGTTCAAAATCTATTTTGTGAATGTGATCTTTTCTTGGAAAATACTGTATTTCAGTTTTTCTATATTTCTTTATATATTCTTCTGCTCCTCCAAGTTGTTCAAATTTTTCACTTATTTTAGGCATTATATCTATCATTTTTTTACTCCCTTTCTTTTTGTGAATACTCACCTTTTTATATTTTTATTTTCATTTAATATTGCTATAAATGTTGATATTATTGATACAATATTTGACACTATTCCTGCTATTGAGAAAACAAATATGTTATATGCTAGCCATAAGAAATAGCAGAAAAAAGCTGTTTTTTTAATAGTCTTTTCATTACCATTCCATATTGGTATTATATAAATAATTGCGGCTAATAACGGAAATAATGATAATATTCCTTTATATGTAAATATTGCACATACTATATATGCTATTATAAATAATGCTAAAAAAACGTATGAAGATAACTTCTTATTCTTTTCTTTTGCTATAATAAATGAATCTCTTATAGTAGCCATTACTTTAGTTATGCATCCGCTATAAGCTCCTAGTAATAAATAGTGTACTAAATTTAATATATTAGATATTACCATATTGCCTAATATCTTTGATTTCTTTTTTCTATGGTATGCTATCAGAGATATTATAAAGGCTAAAAATCCTATAATTTGTGCTATTGTGTAAACCATATACTATTCCTTTTATCTTTCTATAAAATTCTTCTTATTTCTTTTTCATCAGTTAACTGTATTGTGTCGTGATTGTTAACTATTCCATAGTTTTCTCTCTTATTGAGTGCCTTATTAAATATACAGTTGTCATATTTTCACTCCGTTTCTTTTTATATTAATTGTTTTAAAGTAATATCAGCTTCTTCAAATCCATTTTTCTTATAAAAGTTAATAGCATTTGTATTTTTATAACTTGCTACAACCTTTAGTTCTTTTATGTCATTTTCTTTACATATTGCTTTAAATTCTTCAAATAATCTGCTACCTATTCCTAGCTTTCTATATTCTTCTAAAATACACATATTATCAAGTTCAGCTTGATTATACTTGTTATATGTATTCTGTGTGTTTAGACTTCCTATAAGGTATCCTGCTATTTCTCCATCATTAATTGCAACTACTGTTATTCCATTTTCTATTGCATCTCTAAAATATTGTGTTCCTTCCTCTGAAACAGGCCATGTTGTATCTAATGTTGAATCATAATTTTCAAATTCTAGTTCAAACAATAGCTTGTTCAGATTTTGTATTTGTTGCAAGTCTTCTATATTTGCTTTTCTTATAGTAATCTTTTCGTCCATTTAAGCTTCCTCCATTCCTTTTGAATAATTGTGCCTTTTTATCTGCCAAATTGCAACTATATTAGCAATTACACTCATAAAATCAAATACCCCTGATGTATAAGATTTTATGTACAAGTCATATATTAACCACATTACCATTGAAAAAATAATTAACAATTTGAATTTTACCACATCTTTTGTATTCATAAACGTAATATATACCACCGTTGCAATAAGTGGTAGTAGCCCTATCCAACCTAAATTGTTAAATGCAAGTGATAAACCAACAGCTAGTATTATTATGATTATCTTCTCTTTTGTACCCATTTTATCTTTATAGCATAATATATCTCTAACACAGCTTAAAGCATTTATTATAGCTCCTGTATAGCCACCTAATACAAGATTGCTAATTACAGATAATGCTATTTGAATTATTTGTATAAATAATATCTTTTTCTTCTTTTTTTGCAATCCTGCTAATACCATTAATATTGATGCTATTAGTGCAATTATATTTCCTATTATAATTTGTGTCATTTCGTCTCCTTATTTTTTTGATTTAGTCTTTTCTCGTTTAAATTCAATTACTGATCTTCATACTTAAATTTATACCACACATCAATTTCTTCCTTTGTTGGTTCTTCCCATATACTAAGCACTTTTTCTATAAGAGATTCTGTGACATAAAAAGACTTTCCTCTATTGCCTTCACCAATTCTCATGTTTCTATTTTTTATGTTTTTTTTCCAAGATTCATCATCAATATCTATATAATGAATTTCTACATTAACACCTTTTTCTGTAAAAAAGTTTCTTATCTCTTTTCTTTCATTTGAACTCCATAATCCTAAGTCTAATATAACATTAAGACCTTTGTTAACTATATCTATTGTCTTTTCTTCAAAGTATCTTATTGCTCTTTTCGTTAAATCTGTGTAATCTTCGCCTCTTCTATTATCAAACATATAATATGTTAATTCATCAATATTAAATATTATCGCATTTTCTTTGTCTTTTAATTGATTAGCATAAAAGGTTTTTCCACTTGCAATTTTCCCACATAAAACAATAACTCTGCCTTTAGCATTCATTTTCATCACACTACCTTATTCTTATATATAATAAATCCTCTAATTTTTATTACATATTAATAGTAACAGACTTATTTTTATTTTGCAATAATACAAAACAAAAAAAGCCAGCGGATGAGCTGACTTTTTTGCTATTTAAAGGAAAGATGATTCCTTTAAATAAATATGGCTGCTTATTTCTTAATTTGTGCCCACATGAAAGCATATTCAGAATCTAGAATTTCCTCCCCGTTCGAAAACGGTACGAAAATGCTTTTTTCTTCATAGCCTGCCTCACGTAAGCTTTCGATGATCTTATAGCCTTTGGTTACATACGTTTTTGCATCTCTGGTGATGAAAACCACACGACCATTGTTGCAACAATATGTGCCAAGTTTTTCAGCAGAATAACTGTCAAGAAGAATACTGTTAATTACTGGATAGACTTTGTCTTCAAAACCTAAGTGCTTGATTCTGATACCCTTATGTGGTATTTCAAGTGCGTTACTAAGAATACTTTTATCAAGCTCGCCAACACCATGCTCATCGCAATATTTAGCGCAGTCTTCAAGAAAATCTTCGTAATTGCTTACTTCAGCTATTGCTTTAAGTTTCTCCCATATCCACCGTTCCCTTACAGGATACTCTCCGTTAGAGAACGGAACATAGAAGAACTTTTCAACAAAGCCCTCTTCTTCCAGGAATTCCAATACACTTCTGGTGCTCGGTGTAGCGTAGAGGTTATTGTCAATTATCATTGCCAGCGTCCCATTATTTGAGGAATACACTTTCTCTCCATTGTACTCTCTATTGAATGTCGCACAATTAAAATTGACTTTCTCCTCTTTTCCGTTATACGCCGATCCAGAAACTGTCATGCCGTTATAGATTCTTATCGAATCCTTCTTAAGATCCTCGATTGATGCGTACCTCTTGTTAGCCATTTTTTTATCCTCCTTATTAATTAATATTGTTTTCCCCAAATGGTGTATTTGCTACGGGGATTTTGTAAAAAATGGTTTACAAGTATATTATACCAAATTTTTGCCTAATATGCAAATTATGTAAATTTTAAGTCCAATTCTATATTATTCTTTCTCATATCGTCCATTAATTCATCTAATTTCTGTACTTCAATATCAAACCTAAATCCATTCATTCCAAGCATTATACCTGTTTCTATATTTTCCTTTTTATCATCAATAAAATAACATTCTTCAGGCTTAACATTAAATTTCTCAAATAGTTTTATATATATTTCTTTATTAGGTTTTACCATATGGTAATCACATGATACAATCCATCCATCAACGCTTTTAAACATAGGAAGTTTTTGTAAATATTTGTATGCTTCTTTATTGTTATTTGATAATATAAAAATGTTGTAATTCTTATTTTTTAGCGTATTCATCAGTTCAATTATATCGTTATTAAATGGTCTGTATTTATAATAGTTCAAAATTATCTCTTTTACATTTTCATTAATGTAATTTTCTAGTCCACATTTATTTAAATGTTCTGCTAAAGTTTCGTTTCCTAAATCTAATTCTTTCCAGTTAGCAAAAAATTTATTTTTTATATTTTGGATTTCTTCTTTGGTTAATTCTGTGTTTTCTAAGACTATTGATGGACTTCCTTTTAATATTACATTTCCTAAATCAAAAACTATGTTTTTTATCATATTCCACCTCTATAATTAATTAAACAATTTTATAACCTATTTTTCATTTAATACTTCAACAACATTAAATCCATACCATTTAGCCGCTTCTATACATTCATCATTATTAAAATGCATACAATACACCCTTTTTTTCAACTCTTCTGAAATTTCATCATTCAAATAACCTATATAAAAATGAACATTGTCTGGATTATTAGCAGTTGTTGTATCCATATATATTTTATCTATTTTTTGACCACTAGAAATTATTTCCTTTATATTGTTTATTTCTTTTGTGTCTCCTGAATAATAAACTAGTCCATCTGTTGTATCAAATAAAATGCCATAACTGCATATTTGTGAAACATGCTCTGTTTGCTTGTATCTTATTGTTTTGAATGTTTTGTATTTGTTATCATATTCTTCTTGATTTATAATACTGTACATTTCTTCTGTGCACCCAAAAATTCTTGCTAAATTTTTTATATCTTCTTTATGTAGTGCATCACTTGGTAAAATTATATTTACTTTTACCTTGATATTGAAATAGCAATATAAGATTAAAGTTCCTAAACTTCCAACATGATCTGAGTGGGTGTGTGTAATCATAATGTTTACTGTGCTAATATTGTCTAGTAAATTATTTTCCTTTAATTTAGCAAAAACGCTTTCTCCGCAATCTATTAAGAATAGCTCATTATTTTCTATGAAATATGCAGAATTATTTCTTTGGTTTATGTTGTTTGAGCATCCTCTTCCTAAAAATGTAAGTGTCATTTTATTTTCCTCCTTTATTTTATTCTTTTACTATAATTCCATTTTCGTCATATAGTTCAATTATTTTATCACCATATTTTTCTTTCTGTTCTTTTATAAATTCTTGCTTTCTATTTGCGTGAGGTATTATAATGCCATCAACAATCTTTAACCCATTAAAATTTTCAAGTTTTACCCAGTTTTCATCAAATGGCAATGCAGTTTCTATCGTTTCTCCTAAGATTATACTTCCAGCACTTGAACCTACGTATATTACACCACTGTTTATAGCTTGTTTTATTTTTTCATCTAATCCTTTTTCTCTTAATTCTTTTAGTAAATAGAATGTATTTCCACCAATCATGTAGATTGCGTCATAACTGTTAAAATCTATATTTTCTTCATATTTGTAGTGTGTAATATTTTCTTCTTTTACGCCCAAATCCAAAATGGTTGCATATTCTTCATCAAGCCATGTTCTGTCGTTTTCTAATTCGCCATCTACTGCAATTGTTATATATAATAATTTTATTTGGCTTACATCTTTATTTAATAGTTTATAAAATGATTTTTTTAATTCTTCATTTATTATTCCACAAGAAGTTAATACTATTTTTTTCATTGCTGTCCCTCTCTTTTATCATCTATTTATTTCTATCAGATTATATCATAGCTGTTTATTAAAAAAAAGACATAAAGAAAATTTATGTCTTTTTATAAATAACTTACTATTTCTTCAAATGTATTATATCCGTTTTCGCTATTAATATGACCAGCATTTGGAATAAGAATTTGCTCAGTTGCAACAGTATTTGCAAATTCTTTTTCAACCTCGAATTTCACATATGGATCATTATCTGAATAAAAACATATTATTTCGTCGGCTAATTTTTTTACATCTTCTAAATTATCAAAATACATAGTTTTATTTACCATATCATATTCTTCATTTATTCCTAAGTAATTGTTAAATCCACATACAAATATCAATTTTTTTACTTTCACTTTATTTTCTACTAAAAATTTTGAAACAAAAATTGGTGCTATGCTATGTGCTATAATTGTTGTGTTTTCATTTATTAGACCTAAGTCTAGATAATATTTTAATAATTTTCTCCAATTTTCATAATTCTGGAATCCTACTCCTGTTGGAAATTGTGGTACATATACTTGTTTTCCATCTTCAGAAATAAAATCATATAACCAACTAAACCAATTTCCAAAAGGGCTTCCAAAACTTCCGTGTATTATAAAATAATTTTTTTCCATTACTTTCTCTCCCTTACTTTTTAATACTACCATATTTATATTTTATAATCTTCTTTTGCACCTAAGCTTACTATATTAATTATGCTTGTTTCATTTTTAAATTGAACTAATTCAAATGTATCATATTTCCTAACTACAGGATTGTTTATATTGTTTTTAAATGCTTCGTAGTTTTCAACTGTAAAATCAACTGATATTCTATATCTATTATAATTATCATCATGTTTTCTAATTTTTATAAAAGATAAATTACCGTATGGAGTGTTCATCGCATTTTTTAAATAGTATAATTTACCACTATCCATAATGTCAATAATTTTATTTTCACATAATTTTTCATTTAAATATTCATACTCTTCAACTGATTTTGAAAAAATAGTAATGCAATCTATTTTCTTCTCTGTTTTAATATTGTCAATATCATCTTTATATTTATTCAATTCTTCTGTTATCATTATTTCCAATATCTTCATTATTTTTCACTCCAATTTTTATTAAATAATTTCAATATTTAATATATTATGATTACTATCACATTGAATCTTTAAAACCATATCATTTTTTAATTATTTAATAACTTCCATACTTAGGAATAATTTTTCCCTCATATTTAGGTATATTATATCATATATTAAATTATTTACAACTTTAAAAAAATTTTTTTAAGTTCTTTTATGCTAAAAATTTTTCTTTAGAATTTTCTTGTTGGAACTTTTATTTTCCTCTTCTAAAAGTTTATTATCATCTAGATATTTATAATTCAAATTATTCTCTTTACTTATTATAGTCTCTCCCAATTTTTCTTCTAAGTCATCGCGTGCTGTTTTAGCAACTTCTCCTCCTGCTTTTGCGATTTTTCTATTTTCTTTTAAGCCTTGTGGTTTGTGTTTTTTGGCAAGCTCACGTGTTGCAATTTCTCCTAAATCTGTTAATGCTACTTCGACATCTGTCATATTATCTCTTAAAGATTCCTTTCTTAAATTTTTATGTGCTTTATATTCTGTCGCTTTCATTCCAGACCATGTTTTATAAATGTCGTTTGTTAAAACAGCATATTCGAAGTTATCTTTAATTCCATTTTCTTTCCAGATATCCGTTAGTTTTTTTCTATCTAATATCCCTTTTAATCGTGACTCAATCCATCTATCTGAATACCCTTTGTTTCGATAATAATCAATTGCCCTATTAATTGCAATTTCCGGATTAAACACTTCATCAATTCTTTCTTTTCCCAATGATGCTAACCACAATTTAAATGGTTCAGCTTTTTTACTTGGAACAGATTCAATTAGTCTCAAAATACCTTCTGTATCTAACGTGTCTGTTGCATATTTTTTTCCATCTTTACTTGATTTTAGTTTCAGTTGTCGACATTTTGTCGATATCTCAGATTTTTCTTCATCTGTCATTCTAACTTTTAGCCTATACCAATAATCTCTTGGATCTGGACTATCTGTCAATGCACCAATAACATCAACTACACTAAAAAAATACTCTTCCTTCTCAGCATCCCATATGCTTCTTATTTCTTTGCCTTCAAAAAGATTTAAAATAGTTTCCAACTTATTATCCATAATTGTTTTCCTCCCGTTTTGTAAATTTAAGTTTTTACTACATCTATTACTACATATCATATTTAGTTTATTGTTTTAGTGAACTTATGTTTGTATTATATCATATTATATAGCTCTAATTCAACATTTTTTCTCATAAAATAAAAAAAGATATCGACATATTTCGACATCAATATCTTTATAACTATCTAATATTATTTCACATATACCATTACTTTCGGAAAACAAGTAACATTGTATTCACTACAAGTTTTACATTCATTATCTATTAAATCTGCATCATCATATTGAAATCCATAATACTTCCTCCATTCTTATTTAACACAGCATCAAGTATCAATACCGAACATACTAGCTTCTTTATTATATCATAAAAATACAATTAATCAATCAAAAATCAACAATTCACCAACTATATTTTATTGACACATTTTACATAAAGTAGTATATTAATTATTATCAAATAACAAGGAGGGAAAAATGAAATTATCATACATAGTTAAAGATAATGAACATTTTGATAATATAAAAGAAATTTTGAAGACTAAATTTGAAATTTCAGATAGACTTTTATTAAAATTAAAGAAACTAAACAAAATATTTTTAAACAATTCACCAACTAATATAAAAGCACCCGTAAATTCAAACGATATTATCGAAATTTCTTTAGATTTTGATGAAGACAGCACCAATATCGTTCCAACAAAAATGAATCTAAAAATCGTTTTTGAAGATGATTATCTATTAGTATTAAATAAACCTGCGGGCTACCCTATTCATCCATCTATGCAACATTATGAAGATAGTATTTCAAATGGAGTTAAATATTATTTTAATTCTATCAATCTTAATAAAAAAATAAGACCTGTTAATCGCTTAGATAAAGATACTTCTGGAATTGTTATTTTTGCTAAAAATGAATATGTTCAAGAATGCTTAGTTAAGCAAATGAAAAATAACTTGTTTAAAAAAGAATATATTGCAATTTGTGAAGGAATTTTGCCTTCTGCTTCAGGCACTATAAATGCACCAATTGCAAGAAAAAAAGACAGCATTATAGAAAGATGCATTGATAATTGTGGTGACTCTGCTATTACTCATTATGATGTCATCAAAAATAATGATGAATTGTCTGTTGTTCATCTTGTTTTAGAAACAGGTAGAACTCATCAAATTCGTGTTCATATGGCTCATATTGGTAATCCAATTATTGGAGATACTTTATATGGAAATTGCTCAGAATTGATTAAAAGGCAAGCATTACATAGTCACAAAATAAGCTTTATACATCCTGTTACTAAGGAATTTATTACTTTATCTGCTCCTTTGTTTGAAGATATGAAAGTAATTATCGATTCAATATAAAAAAATCAGTTAAAATTAAATTTTAACTGATTTTTATTTTTAATAACTTCTTTGTCCTAACGTTTCTAAAACTTCTTTAATATATTTTAAATCATTAGAATCTATAATTTCATCATTGTTTAAATCATATTTTTTGTCTGTCAACCCTTTGTTTACTGCTTCATTTAATTCGTTGAAATCATTTACATTTACTAATCCATCTTTGTCAACGTCGCATTTTATTATTTTTGCTGAATCTTCTGGTTTATATCCACACATTTGGAATGCATAATATGATAAAATTATTCCTGCATCTGAACCATTAACTACTCCATCTAAATTAACGTCTGCTATTTTTAGATTTTCTTTATCTAACTGTGTTAATTCTTCATTTGACATTAATTTTGCATATAAAGCTAATGCCATTGATGCATCACATCCATCTACACTACCATCTCTATTTAAATCACCTAAATTATTTGTAATTAACTTTTCAAATGTGTGATTTATTTTATATGAATATAGCTTTCCAATTGCTACATCTTTAAATTTACATTCAACATATAAATTTCCTTCTGTTTTATCAATTACTTGCCCATCACAGCTAATATACATTATTCCTGATGAAAACATTCCAAAATTGTCATCTTTAATTCTGTATATTAATCTTTTACTATCATTTGATATATTATAAAATTCAGCTTGTTTAGTTTCATTTTCTACTGTTACATTAACAACTGGAGGTTGTTCTATCATAATTGGTTTATCAAAATAAATGTTAATGTATCTTTGTTTGAAAGACAACATGTATGTTATATTAGTTCTTTTAGCTGGAATAACAACTTTTTTAGGTTCTTTTTTCTCTTCTGGTTCGTTCTTCTCTATTTCTTTTATAATTTCTACATCAAATGTTAATTTATTATTTTCGTATTGTATAGTAACTGTATTTTTTCCAATTTTACTATTATTAAATCCACTTACTTTAACACTATTATTTGGTAAATTAATTGTAGTTTTTATACCACTATTATATTCTACAGCTATTTTTGCCCCTGAAAGATTTAAAGTTTCTTTTCCTTGAATATATTGTGTTTTAGTTGGTTTAGTTAATGTAATATTTTTTATTGTTTTTGGTGTTGAACCAATATAATCTTTTGGATCTAAGTTTGTGTTTGAGTTAGCTATTTGAAATGTATGATATCCAGGTCCCCATACTGCAGTATTTAATGTTACCTCCTTTGATTTTCTTATTTCAAAGTGTAAATGCATGTGTCCTGAATCTCCTGAACTACCCATAGTTGCAATCTCTTGCCCTACATGAACATTGTTTCCCTTAGTAACTTTTAGAGTTCCACCTTTTAAATGACCATATACAAAACATCTGCCTGTACTTTTTTCTTGTATAACAATGTAGTTTCCATATCCTCCACCTTCATATAAGCAATTATTTGGTCTTCTTTGATTGCTATCAGCATAAATTTTATTTGGAGAATATGCATATCCTGCATTTGTTGCAATAACAGTACCTTCAACAACAGATACAACTTTATATGTATGACCATTTATACCTGTTATATCCATTCCGTAATGTGATTCACATGCAGCATAATAGGCTTTTTCATTTGGCCATAATTTATTATTTACAATATATTCTCTACCTGATTTTCCGTTTTTAACAGGTGCTTGCCCTGCTGTACCATAATATTCATAATCAATATATGTTTCATTTGCATTATCTCCACCTACTGGCCATCTATAATATGGTGTAGTTGCTGCTTCAACTTTATTTATATTTTTAAACAAAAATAAGCATATTACAAATAATATACTAAATAATATTTTGCTACTTAAATTAATTTTTTTCATTAAACATCCTCCTTGAATTTTGAGTTTTTTCTAATGTTTTAATACTTTTTTATTATAACATATTTTCCCAATTATGTCAATTTGTCTTAACTAAATTTGGGGCGGTTTTCTAATTAGAACCGCCCCAAAATTTTTAACTAGTTAAGCTTTATTGCTTGAACCAAAAACATCTTTAATTTTATGACTTACAGTTTCTTCAATTAAATCTCTTGCTGCACCCATATATTTTCTTGGGTCAAATACAGCTGGATCATCATTGAATACTTTTCTAACAGCACCTGTCATTGCTAATCTTAAATCAGTATCAACATTAATTTTAGAAACTCCTTCCATGCTTGCTTGATGTAATATTTCATCTGGAACACCTTTAGCTCCTGGAATATTTCCTCCATTATTATTGCACATTTCTACTAATTCTGGAATAACAGTTGAAGCACCATGTAATACAATTGGAGTATTTGGAATTAATTCTTTTACTTTGTGCAAAATATCGAATCTTAATCTTGCTTCTCCTTTAAATTTATATGCTCCATGACTTGTTCCAATAGCTATTGCTAATGAATCACATCCTGTTCTTTCTACGAATTCTCTTGCTTGTTCTGGATCTGTATACATAGCGTCAGATTCTGCAACATTTACATCATCTTCTATTCCTGCTAATTTTCCAAGCTCTGATTCAACCACAACACCTTTGCTGTGAGCATAATCTACAACTTGTTTTGTTAATGCTACGTTTTCTTCAAAATCATATTTTGAACCGTCAATCATTACTGATGTAAAACCGTTATCAATACACATTTTACATGTTTCAAAATCTGGTCCATGGTCTAAGTGAAGTGCTACTGGAATATCATGTTCCTCTAATGCTGCTTCTATCATCTTTTTTAAATATGGAATTCTTGCATATTTAATTGCACTTGATGATGCTTGCAAGATTACTGGTGAGTTTTCTTTTGCTGCAGCATCTACAATTCCTTGTATAATCTCCATATTATTTACATTAAATGCTCCTATGGCAAATTTTTCTTTCATTGATTTTTCAAACATTTCTTTAGTTGTTACTAATGGCATATTATTTCCTCCTTTGAATATTTATAATTATATTATTTCTAACTTTTTTTATTTTATGTTTGAATTGTTTTTTTGTCAAGTAAAAACTGCCAAAAGTAACATCCTCATTTGAACAAAGAACTGTCCTTTTTGTAAAAGAAAAAGGCCCACATAGTGAGCCTTTATAATTTAAATAAAAAAAGTTACAGATGTGATGTCACAACTTCTTTGTAGCCGTTCTGGCTAACCTACTTCTGACAGATTCTCCATCTTCAAGGGTTATCACAGCACAGTCAGGATCACCCTTCATTTTCTCAGCAAGATAAACAAGAGCATTGTATCTTTCCGAAAGTTTTGGATTATCAACCTGTGTTGGATCTCCCAGGAATATGAACTTTGAGCCTTCCGCAGCTCTAGTAACGATTGTCTTGATAAACTCCGGATCAATATTTTGAGTTTCATCAATAATGAAGATTGTATCCATTATTGACCTGCCACGAATCATTTCAAGAGCCTGTATCTTAATAATACCTCTTTCGAAGAAATACTCTCCTTTTTCGACATTATCTGATACGTTGTTTTCTTTCTGGTTAAATTCGTCAAGATCAGAATACTTGTTTTTTCCCTTTTCAAGCTTAGTTTTATTTTTCTTGCTCTCAAGATTTGAAATAAGTTTATCTCTCTTCTTTCGACTTGCTGTTCCCTGTATAATCCTTTCTAAAGCATCTTTTACGCCTGCCATAAATGGGCCAAGTTTTTCATCAACATTGCCTGGTAAATATCCAAGCTTGTCGTTAGAAACTTCTCGAGTAATTAAAATTCTCTTAAAATCGCCATTATCAACTCTTTCAAGAGCAGTAGCTATCGAAAGTAGAGTTTTACCTGTTCCAGCTGCTCCTTTGACAACCACTAATGGTATATCATCATACAAAGCATTCATAAGGAACTTCTGACCATTATTCTTAGGTTCGATATCATATGGTTTACGCATGTGATTTTCTAAAAGTATTATTTTGTCCTCTTTTACCTGTCCATAATACCTTGATGTTCTATTGGTCATTAATACATATTCGTTCTCGATGAGCTCAGAATCAAGAAATTTATCTAAGTCACTTCTAGAAATGAATTTGTTGTTATTAAACATTTCTTCCGTTGATTCTCGGTTCATTGTTGCGCATATCTTGTTTTCTAATTCATCAGATATTTCAACATTAACCCTTCCTTTATACTGTTCCTCTAGTATAGGAAAAACGTCATCTCGAAATTCCTCTGCTTCTATGCCAATAGTAGACGCCTTGATCTGTAAACCTAAGTTATTGGTTATCAGAATAACTTTTCTGCGTTGTTTTTTTAATCCAACACAAACCTGTAATGTCCTTTTTTGGAATTCGCTCAAATTTGGCAAATCAATCTCTACATCTGTGTAGTTGGAAACTAGTCTGATGTATCCTCCTTTTTCCAGTTTATATCCTCTCTTAGATGTGATTCCTTTGTTCATCAAAGACTTAATGTACTTAAGTACATGTTTTCTTATCTTTGATTTTTCTGGAGATAACTCCTTCATGGCATTGATTTCATCAATCACTGCCATTGGGATTACCACAACGTTATCTCTTCCAAACCGTGAAAGACTGTCATAAGATGCCAGCAACGCATGTGGTCTTAGTACGAAGATCTTAGTCATAATCTGACCAACCTCCCTTTTTTTATTTAAAAGTCTTTAATTTCCTTTACAAAGGAAAAATTAAATCCTTTTATTAGTTATATATTATATAATAATTTTCCCATAAAATCAATATTCTACGTCATCTTTGTAAAAAAATGACTAAATTTGAAACATTTAGTCATTTTTAAAGTTAATGTCTATTTATCAAATTCATAACTACTACACATAGATTCATCAGCCTTTTTAGTATGACAATCTTGCATAGGAGTAACTTTAATTTGTTTTAATGTACATTCTTTGTTGTCCATATTATTATACTTACAACTTCCTACTGTACAATTAATTTTTTGATTCTTTTCCATAAAAAAACACCCTTTCTTTTTTGAAACGTTTCAATTTATTATTTGCAATTTCTGTTTTTTTATGTACAAAATTAAATTTTTCTTTTTAGTTGTTTATAATATCTGTGTCCTAATATTTTTTCATTAACACTTTCAAAAAATTCTTGTTTATTTATCGAATAAATAACAAAGTTTTCCTTTTCTTGTGTTTTTTCATTAATTCTTCTGTCTCTTAAAGTTGCTTCTTTCTTCATTCCTATTTCTTCTAATATTATATTAGTGTTTGCATTTTGTTCATAATATGAACATTCTATTAATTCAACATTCTTTTTTGTAAATAGAAAATTGAATATTTGTGTTAATGCATCTTTCATAAAATTATTATCCCAATGTTTATACGACATCATCCATGAAATATTGCACATTTTGTTTTTTGGCGAATAATTACTAACTTGGATACTCCCTACCAAGTTTTTTGTTGCTTTATCTTCAACTGCCCAGATTGGTTCATCTGTGTAATATTCGTTAATTGCTGATTTTATAATCATTTTAGTTTTTTCTATGCCTTCAACCATTTTTCTTTCGTTTTTTCCAACTTTGTTAATGTTATCACTACCTTCTTCATTTTCATTTGAATCAAGATTTAGATATGCTTGTTCTGCATCCTTTAATTCAAATCTTCTTACAATAACATTACTTGTTTTAAAATGCTTTGTCATAAAATCTCCCCTTTTTACAATTACTGTAAACACTAATATTTCATTACTCCTAATATTTAGCGACAGCAGACATTATTATAAAAATCATTTATGACAAATAAGTGACTAAAATAATTAAATTTTAGTCACTTATCTATTTAAAATATATCCCATTCCTCTTACTGTTTGAATTAAGTCTTTTTTATTATTCTTATGGTCAGAAATTTTTAATCTTAGTCTTTTTATGTATACAGATAATGTATTATCATTTACAAAATTTCCGTCAATGTCCCAAACTTTTTCAAGTAACTCTTCTCTTGTTATTACTTTATTAACATTATTAAGAAACATTAATAATATTTTGTATTCTAGACTAGTTAAATATATTTCTTTTGAATTATTATATACTTTGGCTTTATCTAAATCTACTTCGAGATTTTTATAATTAATTATATTTTTGTTTTCGCCTTTTGAAGTATATCTTCTTAAAACTGATTTTATTCTAGAAATTAATTCATTATTTCTAAATGGTTTTGTTATATAATCATCTGCACCTATATCTAGTCCATACACAATGTTTATTTCTTCATCTCTTGCTGAAACGAATATAATAGGTTTATTTGAAATATTTTTTATATATTTACAAATCTCAAATCCTGTTCCATCTGGAAGTTGCACATCTAATAAAAATAAATCAAATGCATTTTTATTTATCGCTTCTATCGCATTTATTTTATTACTTACAATTTCTACATTAAAACCTTCTCTTTTTAATAAATATTCTAATCCTTCAATTATTGTTTTACTATCTTCTACTAACAATATCTTTATTTTATTATCCACACAACTTAACATATTATCCCTTCTATTTTTACATAATACGCTTTAACACTTTGGTATTATAACACATATTATTATAATTTCAAGCATTTTTTGATAATTATGTTTAGTTTTTATTTCTATCTGAAATCACTGTTTTTGAGTTGAAAATATTGTTTTGCTTTTAGTCTACTTTATTGTTTTTATAGCCTCTTCTGTCATTTTACTTTTATCAAATTTATTAATTATAAATATAAAAGCAACTACAATAACAATTATTACAGCATATATAATACCAGCCATTTTAAAATTTCCAGATAATATTTTTTCACCTGCATATGTTGAAGATACTACTGAAGGAATTCTCGCCAATGTTGAAATCACTATAAATCTCCATGGCTTTACTGGTAACAATCCTGCAATATATACTAATAAATCTTTTGGAGTTCCTGGCAATAAAAATAAGATAAACATTATTATTTCCACCTTTTTAGGATCTTGAAATAATTTACTGTTTTCTATTTTTTTAACTTTTTCCTCATCACTAAACGCATACACAAACTTTTGTCCTAACATTCTTACTAAAAAGAAGATTCCTGTTGATATTATGCAAGCTGACGCTAATATAAAAACTGTTCCCCAAAAGCCTCCGTAACACATTCCTGTAACAATCTCAATTGGTTCACCAGGAATTATAAATAAAAATATTTGTGCAACTTGTAATCCAAACAATGACAACATTCCTAAAAAGCCAGAATTTTGCACTTTGTCTTTGAATGCTATCTTTCCTTCTGGTGTAGATAATTCCTTAATTACTGGTATAAAATATATTGTTGCAATTGTAAATATTGCAATTACTAATATTAAAGTTAATATTTTTACGATTTTTACTTTGTTTTTACTACTCATATTTGCTCCTCTCTTTTGTTATTAAATATTTCATTTTATTTAGCTTTTTAATATTTATAATATATCACATATAATTCTAATTTTCAATTTTCGAATACTTAGTTCAAATTATTTTATTAATATTCTCACAATTATCTGCATTTCTAAAACTTAAATACCTACTCATTCCGTTTCTATTTTCTTGAATTTCTTTATTTCTTTTGATTAATTTTTCATATGTATTTGGATTTGGCACAATTACAGGATTACATGGTAACCAATTTGCAGGTGTTGATGCATTATTACTATCTGCAATTTGTAGAGCTTGAACTGCACGTAATATTTCTGGTATACATCTTCCTACATTCATTGGATACACTAATATCAATCTTATTCTACTTTTATCATCTATAATAAAAACATTTCTAACAGTTGCAGTTGTATTTATGTCTGATGCAATCATTCCATATTTTCTTGCAATTTCGCCATTTCTATCTGCAATAACGGGAAATGGTACTGTTATTCCTGTCATACAATATATGTTATATAACCATGCTAGATGTGATGAATTTGAATCTACACTAAGTCCGTAATAGACTTGTATTTAATTTTTCAAAATATACATTTGCTTTTGAAAATGCAATAAACTCTGTTGTACACACTGGAGTAAAATCGCCGTGGATGTGAAAAAAAAACTAGCCACTTTCCTCTGTAATCTGATAATTTTATATTTCCCATTGTTGTTTCAGCTTCAAAGTCTGGTGCTAATTGTCCGAATTTTTACATTTCCGTTCATCATTATTTCATAATCCATAAATAAACCTCCATTCATTTTTCATATAATATGATTTTGGAATTTTTTTTGATACATGAGTTTTACTTAATAATAAATTTATCTCATTAAATAAAAAGCATCCCAAAAAGGGATGCCTTTTGTTAAAGATTATTTTTGAACCATGTAATCACCTCATCATTATCAGTAATCTGGCTCATATTAACGCATTCATGCTTAAACTCATAATAGTATCCATCATATGATTCGCTTGATTCTGCGCTTGATTTCACGAAATAATCAAACCAGATTTCATCCTTATCGTTAACACCGCAAATTTTAGAAATACGAATTTCTTCTGCCAGCGGGCTAAGATTGGGATATTTCTCATACAGTATTCCAAGAATTTCGCTTTCTGCATAATTTTTGGCATACTGCTTGTTTTCTGCTGATGTTCCTGTGCGTTCTTCATACTCTTTTGCTTTTGCTGATTCGTTAGCTATTTTTACAGCGTAAGAACCTGACGCAATCAAAATTCCGAATGCTAATGTGAATGCTAAAACCTTTTTCATAAGTTGTTCCTCCTGGCAATTGCCTGTTTAGTTTAATTTTTTAAGTGCTTTTATGGAGTTTTTGCTTTGCACTTTGCTTATAACAATTATTATACCACAATTTACATAAAAAAGCAATTTGCATGTTATCTGTACAAAAGCAAAAAAAGATTAGAAAATTAGATAGACTTCATATTACTAACTTCAATTTCTAATCTTTTTTATTTTAAACTAACTCATTTAAATCTTTGATTATTTGTTCTTTATCCATTTTTCTTCCGATAAATACTAATTTAACCATTCTATCTCCAACTTCATCATCCCAGTCTTTTAAAGCATCTGGATCATTTTTAATAATTTGCTCTAAATCTTCTTTTGGAGCAGAAGCTAACCAATACCCAGTTTCAGAAATTTTAAATTGTTTTCCTGCTTGTTCAAATAAATATGACATATCATAATCTGATTTAAACCATACTAAACCTTTACATCTGATAACTGTTTTTGGAAATTTTTCATTTATATATTTTTCAAATTTTTTCACATCAAATGGTTTTCTTGAAGTATACACAAATGTTGAAATGCCATATTCTTCTGCTTCACCTTCATCATGATCATGGTGATGGTGATGATGTTCATGATGTTCTTCTTTATGGTCATGGTGATGATGTTCATGTTCGTGTTCATCTTCGTCTTCGTCATGATCATGATGATGCTCATCGTGATGTTCTTCTTCATTTTCATCATTTTCTAACTCTTGAATCCATCCTGCTGAACTTGTAATTTTTTCAAAATCAAAATTATTTGTATCCATTATTTCTTTAACATCTACTTTTGCATAATTTGTTTCTATTATTTTTGCTGTTGGTTGTAATTTTTTAATAACTGCTTTAACTGTATTTAATTGTTCTTCTGTAACTTCATCAACTTTATTTAAAACAATTACATTGCAAAATTCAATTTGCTCTATTAATAAGTTTTCGATATCTTCATCATCAATGTTCTCTTTTACTAAATCTTCTCCACAACCAAATTCGCTAGCTAAACGTAAACTATCTACAACTGTTACAACATTGTCTAATCTGCACATTTTTGGTAATCCATATTGTTCTAAAGAATTAGCAAGAACTGTTATAGTTTGAGCAATTGGTAATGGTTCACAAATACCGCTTGCTTCTATCATAATATAATCAAATTGTCTTGTTTTTAATATATCAACAATTTGTTGCATTAAATCTTCTTTAAGAGTACAACAAATACATCCATTTGATAATGGAACAACTTTACCACTATCTTTTTCTTGTATAAAACCTCCATCTGCAATTAATTTTGCATCAATATTTACCTCACCAATATCATTTACTATTACCGCTACTTTGTATCCTTCTTGATTTGATAATATATGATTCATTAATGTTGTTTTTCCTGCGCCTAAATATCCTGTTAATAATGTTATAGGTGTTATTTTATTTTCCATTGTTAATTCCTCCTTTTTATACTTCAATTATTATATCACATCTTGTCAATAGGTTGTTTTTATAATTTATCTATCAAAAAAGAGCTGTTATACAACAACTCTTTTCCGCTTTTTAAATTATTGCTTTTTTCATGACGTGTTACTTTTCTATTTGCCGTGATTTTTTCTCCGCGGACAATTACTACAGTTTCCAGAACACGTGCATGTATTTTTTACAGGCTTGCAATTGCCATTTTGTTTTGGGACTTTTGCTGTGTCTTTGTTTTTGCATGTATCGCTCATTAAAAGTTCCTCCTTCTATTCCTGTATTTTGTATTTGCTTGGAATGTGAACAATTTATCACATTTTATTTTATGTGTCAAGTTTGTATTTACTGCTATTATTTGTATTTTTGAAATATATTTTTTACTTTATTAACAACATATGTACTTCCACCTTTGTTTTCAACGTTTTCTACCATACTTACAACTAATAACTTGTTACTACTAGATTCATCTGTTATAAAAGCATTAAACCATCCATATTCTTTAGCATCTTCACCTTTTGCTGCTTTTGTTTCTGCAGTTCCTGTTTTCCCTGCGATTGTAATTCCTTCTATTTTACCTGGATGAGCTGTTCCTTCTGGACTTTCTACAACTTGTATTAAATCTTTTTTTATCTCATTTGCTACTTCTTTTGAAAAAGCATTTTCTTTTAAGTATTCAGGTTTATTATCTGTTTTATATTCAATATAAGGTTTTATAATATTTCCATTGTTTGCAAATCCACTATATATTGCTGCAAAATGAACTGGATTTAGCTGAATTTGTCCTTGACCATAACCACTGTCTGCTAGCTGAACCTCACTTGTAAATTTTCCTTCGCTAGAAATTTTCGATTTTGTAAGATTCATTTCAAATCCTATATCATTTTCAAAACCAATTTTCTTTAATTGTTCTTCCATCTTTTCTGTTCCAATTTTTAATGCTGTTTTTGCAAAAAATATATTATCTGAATTTATTAAAGCATTTTGAAGATTTGCTGAACCATTATATTTTTTTAATGTTGTTATATAATATGAGCCCCATGATTTATCTTTTTGCCAACTTGTTCCACTTGCTTCATATTCAGTTTCACCTGTTATTGTTCCTGTTTGTAATGCTATTGCGCCTGTCACAGGTTTAAAAGATGATCCTGGTGCATAGCTTTTTGTAAACCTTGCTAATAATGGATTATTTTTATTATTACTTATTTCATTCCATTCTTGTGATGACATTCCAATTATAAATTTATTAGGATCATATGATGGAGTACTTACTAATGCTAATATTTCTCCTGTTTTCTGATTCATTACAACAGTTGCACTATTGTCATCAACATAGTTTAAATATACTGCCTCTTGAATGTCTGAATCTATTGTTAATTTAATATTTTCTCCATCTTCTTTTTCTGTTTTTAATATAGTTTTTTTAGTTTTTCCATTTTCGTCAACTATATTTATTTCATATCCGTCTTTTCCTTTTAATCTTTCTTCATAAACACTTTCTAAACCTGTTCTGCCAATTAAACTATTTTCATCATATGTTTTGTTTTTTTCTAAATCATCTGCATTAGCTTTTTGAACATATCCTGTAATATGTGCAGCTTTTTCTCCCAATGGATATACTCTTGATGAAATGTCTTTTATTTTTACACCTTTAATTTCACCTAGACCTGCTAATGTAGTTTGACTTTGTTTTGAAATTGTTGCAAGTTCAACAAATGTATCAGATTTAACATATGATGCACTCATTTTTTTGTTAATAGTTTCTGAAGTTGTTCCTAATAACTCCGCGACTTTTGCTATGTCTGCTGTTTTTGTTTCTTCATTCATCCAACCTGGTACTAAACCAACAGATGCTATATATCCGCTTCCTGCTAATAGAACTCCATTTCTATCTATTAAACTTCCTCTTTTAGCATAATTTTTTGTAATATCTATCTTGTCATTTTTTTCTAAACTTGGATAAATTGAGGCATAATCCCACTCAATATAATATTTTTTATCATCTTGTTTTTTTAATTTAATTGAATTATCAAATTGTATTTCTCCAAAAGCAGATTCAATTTTTGTTGTGTATGTAGCTTTGGAATTATTAACATCTGATTTTTCAATTTGTGTATTTATAATTTCTGTTTTTGAAATATCAAGCTTATTATCTATTTTTTCATATGCTGATACAAAATCTTCCTTTGAAATCTGGTTTTTACTTGATGTAGTTAGCAATTCATATGCATCATTATAATTTTCATTATTTATAAAATCCATATATGTTGAAATAACACCTTCAGGAGTGTTTAATTCTTTTTCTTTATCTTTTTTATTTGCATACCATGTATATCCTATTATACTTAATATTGCTACAATTAAAATTATAAATATTATTCCAAAAATTACTGTTTCTTTTTTGTTTTTATTCATTTATTTTATATCCCTCTTCTTCTAATTCTTTTTTTAAAGATTCTCTTGATAAATTACTTTCTTTTAAGTTTTGTTCTTGAATAAAAGTTGATGGTTCAAATGTTGTTATTATTTTTTTACCATCTTGTTCAATTTTTAATCCATTCATTTCATCTTCATCTAAGTATTTTAGTAAATCCCCTATGCTATTTGCTTTTTCTTGACTTTCTAAATCCTTTGTCATAACTATTTTGTCTGCTTTTTTATCTTTAAAAGTTATTTCAACTGTTTCTGAATATTTTCCATATAAGCTGTCTTCTGTATCTTTTGTTGCAACTAATTTTTTATTTTCACCACACCCAGTCAAAACAGTTAAAAATAGCATCATTACTGCTATTAGCAAAAAACTCTTAGCTATTTTTTTCATAATTGCACCACCTTTCATTTTAATTAAATTTATTATACATATAATTTTAATAAATGTCCATTTTTATTTTATAAAAATTTAACACAAAAAGACTGCAGAAATTCTGCAGTCTTTTTATTCTTACGGAACCTGTTCAATCTGAGATTGCATTTCTGCCATATCCCAAGGAAACTCCATGACTTCTGTAAACCTTTCCAGTTCGCTTAGTCCAATACCTAAAATATACGCAAGTACTCTTATGTCCATTTTTTTAGACATAAGTGCATTATATACAAAAGTATTTCTTAAAGAATTTCCGGACTTTCCCTCAATCTTTAAAAGATTTAAATAGCTTGAAAGCTTCTTCTCAAAAGTTCTTTTGATTATTGGTGCTGATGTGCCGCTTATAATATATGCGTCTGCCGCGTTTTTTCGAAGCAGATACAGAATGTCAGCTACATCTTTCGGTATAGGAATGATTCGTTCTCTTATTTCCAACACTTCATTTGAAAGGCCTGTAGCTATTTTATTGATTGTCATTTCTAACCTATCGAAGCTTATGTCTGACCACTTTAATGCACATACTTCTCCTGTTTTTAAGCCTAAACGAAGCATACATAAAATACCAGCTTTACATGTGTCGGTGTTTTCTTTTAAGAATTCTGAAAGTTTTGAGACCTCTCGTTCATTTAAGATATCCAACTGTTTTGGCTTCATGGTTTCATCTTCTTTGATGTTTGTTTTTTCCTTTTTTTCATCATTTAATGAGAACTCTAATATATTTTGATAGAGTCTCTTGATTGTATTTGCTGTTTTCTTCTTAAGATTTTTTCCTTCAAGCTTTTTCTTAAACTCCATTTCTACTTCAGTTTGAGCTAAACAGTAAACATCCATTTTTCCAAAATCATCTATTATATGCTTTTGAAGATTGAATTGATACTGCCGCAAAGTTGTTATAGAAATTTGTGTCTTTTTGGCTTCTAGCCATTTCTGACATGCATCTGCAACTGTAATTGACTGATAATCAGATTTGCTTGTTCTTTTGATTTTAGCTTTTTCAGTTTCGAGACGCTGGAATACCTCTTCATAAGATGTTCCATAAACATATTTGGTTTTTCTTTTACCATTTACTATTACATAGAACCTGCCTTCAAACCGTCCATCTTTTCTTTCATAGATATTGTTTCCTTTTTTTGCCATTTTTCTAAACCTCCGTTATTCTTTAGTATAAATTTGAATGATAATTAGCATTCAATATTATGACGCTACATCTCTTTTATTTTACATAATATTGGATATTTTGTCAAATTCTGCATCATTTTCTTTTTTAATATCTGACCAAATTTAATCGCTGTGATACTGTTTTTGAGCCACCTTCTATTTACTTTTCTTCTCCATTATGATATCATATTTACATATTATAATAATGGAGGTAATAAAATTGAAAAATAACGAAGTAGTACTTATTTTAGATTTTGGTGGACAATACAATCAATTAATCGCGAGAAGAGTTAGAGAATGTAATGTTTATTCAGAAGTAGTTCCTTTTGATATTTCAATTGAAAAAATTAAAGAGAAAAATCCAAAAGGAATAATTTTTACAGGAGGTCCTGCAAGTGTTTATGCTGATGGCTCTCCAAAATGTTCTCCAGAAATATTTAATTTAGGAATACCTGTTCTTGGTATTTGTTATGGAATGCAACTTATGATGCATACTTTAGGTGGAACAGTAAACAGAGCTGATAAAAGAGAATATGGAACAATCGATGTTTCTATCGATAACAATTCTCTTCTATTTCAAGGTTTTGATAAAACAAATGGATTTTTAATGAGTCATACAGACTATGTTGAAAATTTACCTGAAGGATTTAAAAATATTGGTTATACAAACTCATGTCCAAATGCCGCAGTTGAAAATGCACAAAGAAAATTATATGGTATTCAATTCCATCCAGAAGTTAATCATTCTGTAAATGGAACTTTAGTTATTAAAAACTTTTTATTTAATGTTTGCAATTGTGCCGGTGATTGGCAAATTTCATCTTTTGTAAATGATAGTATTGCTAATTTAAAAGCAAAAATTGGAGATAAAAAAGCTTTATGTGCCCTATCTGGTGGTGTAGATTCATCTGTTGCAGCGGTTTTGCTAAGTAAAGCAATTGGTAAAAATTTAACTTGTATCTTCGTTGACCATGGACTACTTCGTAAAAATGAAGGTGATGAAGTTGAACAAATCTTCAGAAATCAATTTGATATAAATCTAATAAGAGTAAATGCAAAAGACAGATTTTTATCTAAATTAGCTGGTGTGTCAGATCCTGAAAGAAAGAGAAAAATAATTGGTGAAGAATTTATTAGGGTATTTGAGGAAGAAGCAAAAAAATTAGGCACTGTAGACTTCTTAGTTCAAGGTACTATTTACCCTGATGTTATTGAAAGTGGACTTGGAAAAAGTTCTGTTATAAAAAGTCATCATAATGTTGGTGGTCTTCCAGATTACGTTGATTTTAAAGAAATAGTTGAACCTTTAAGAGATTTGTTTAAGGATGAAGTTCGTAAAACTGGTTTAGAATTAGGAATTCCAGAAAATTTAGTGTTTAGGCAACCTTTCCCTGGTCCAGGGCTTGCAATACGTGTAATTGGAGATATTACTGATGATAAACTAACTATTTTAAAAGATGCAGATGCAATATTCAGAGAGGAAATAGCAAATGCTGGATTGCATAAAAATATTAATCAATATTTTGCAGTTTTAACAAACTTGAAATCAGTTGGTGTTATGGGTGATGAAAGAACTTATGATTACACTGTTGCTTTAAGAGCTGTTGAAACTACTGACTTTATGACTGGTGTTTGGAGTAAAATTCCTTATGATGTTTTAGAAAAAGTTTCTAGTAGAATTGTTAATGAAGTAAGTCATGTTAATCGTGTTGTGTATGATATTACCTCTAAACCACCTGCTACTATTGAATGGGAATAATTTATAAAAAAATCAACTACTTTTCAGTAGTTGATTTTTTATTTATAATTACATATTGATTTTAACAGTTCTTCATCTCTTCTATCAAAAGCCTCTTTAAAAGTAACATTTTGGTTCTGCCCAATAGATTCATAATCTACGTCTTCTACATTATAATCTTCAAAATTATTTTTTACATCTTCATATAGTTTTGTCTTCTTTCCTCCTTCTACTGAAAAAGGTTTATGCATAACTATTCTCAAATTTGTATTTTTTACCATAGCAACATCTTTTATAACATTATATAGATAGCTATAATCATTATTACAATCAAAAAATATTATAGTATTTTGATTTTTTATAATACTGTTTAATTTGTTTCTAACATCTATATAATCTGAAATATATGTTTTTCCGTTTTTCTTTTCTAAACTATTGGAAATATTTATATTAAAAATATTGTTAATTTCTTGTGTATTTGTATGAATATTATAAAATTGAACATTACTTGATGCTTTATCATATTTACTAATTAAATGTTCTGAAATACTATTATCAAAATAAATAAATGTTGAATCAGATACATTCTCTTTATTCCAATCCATGCTATATACATTTTCTTGTGTATCTTCATCTTTATTTTCCAATGTTTTTCTAAATCCCATTGCTTTAAAGAATAGCATTGCGTTTGTATTTCTTTCAAAAACTTCTGTATGTAAATTACTATTTTCTTGTTTTAGTTTTTGTATTAAAATTTCTCCTATTCCCTCTCTTTGTATTTCAGGTTTAACTTGAATATTAATAATTTTACCGCTATCATTTATTGCTACAAAAGCCATTATTTCTGCAGCTTCCGTGTAAATATATATTTTACTTTTTATAAATTCATCTCTTGTTTTAACATAAGTATCTATCCAATATTGACTATCTATAAAACCTTGAAATCTTTGATTGTTATCTTTCCATATTTTCATTATAGTGTCTATTTCTTTTTTATTAAATTGCTTTATCATTTTTCTTTAGCACCTCTTCTCTTTTCGAACACTGTGAAATATTCTAATTTAAATGTCATAAAAATATGTAGATTCTAAATCAGCTTCATGTAATAATAACGCTAATGGATATCTTTTAAAAGCTGCACTAATAGTGCTGTATTGTTCTTTTGGTTCTGTGAATCCCATGTGCCAACGAATTGCATATTTCTCTTCTGGTGTTAATTTTATATATTCTGTTAACATCATAACAGATTTTTCTCCATGTCCAAATGGTATAGTATCATCAATTGTATAATATGGTACTTTTTCCCATTCTCCTCTTTCATTTTTCGCGTTTCTATAATCTACTTTATAGAAGTTTACTTTACAAATGTCGTGTAATAGTGCTGATATTATTAAGGTATCATCTTGCCATTCCATATTCATTACATTGTTTTTAGCTTTATGTTTTAATATTTCATAAACTTTCATACTGTGTTCTAAAAGGCCACCTTCATAACTTCCATGAAACCTAGTACTTGCTGGAGCTGTATAAAAGTCTGTTTTTTCTTCTATAAATTTAATAAGTTCTTCTATTCCCTCTCTTTTTGTACTTCTTAATAATTCAATAAATTCTTCTTTCATCTGTTTTCCTCTCTTTAATTATCTCTATTTCATATTGGATTTGATATATTCAATTTCTTCCTCTCTGTCTAATCTTGCAAATAAAGGCTCTCCTTTTTCAATTACCTTAGTATTTTCTAAAATTTCATTATCTGAATATACTAAATTCCACTCTTTGTTTTCAGCTGGTAAATTTAATTGTTTTAATATTTCACTAGATTTTTCTGGCATGAATGGAGTTAATAAAATTGCAATTTTTCTTAATGTTTCGGCTAAATGGAACATTACAGATTTTAGTTTTTCTTTATCTTCTTCTAATTCAGATTTAGCAAGTTTCCATGGTTCTGTTTCATCAACATATTTATTAGCTCTTGAAATTATTGCCCATAATTCAACCAAAGCATTACTTACGTGATATGAATCCATTGCATCTTCTATCTTAGCAATCTGTGCTTTTATTGTCTCTTCTAATGAGTCATCAAATTCAGTTCTTACGCTGATGTTTGTTGGAATGACTCCTTCACAATATTTATTTATCATTCCAATTGTCCTGCTTAATAAATTTCCTAAATCATTTGCTAAATCATAGTTGAATCTGTCTATAAAATCTTCTGGAGTAAACATTGAATCTTGTGCAAAACTCATTAGTCTTAGTAAATAGTATTTTGTAGCATCTAATCCATATCTGTTAATTAATACTTCTGGATAAACTACATTTCCAATAGATTTAGACATTTTTCCATCTTTCATTACAACCCAACTATGTGCATAAATTTGTTTTGGCAATTCTAAGCCTAATGCATGTAAGAAAATAGGCCAATATATTCCATGGAATCTTATTATTTCTTTTCCTACCACATGTAAATCAGCTGGCCAATATTTGTTAAATAGTGTATCATCATCGCCTGCATATCCAAGTGCTGTAATATAGTTAGTTAGTGCATCTAACCATACATATAAAACATGTTTAGGATCATTTGGCATTGGAATTCCCCAGTCAAAAGTATTACGGCTTATACATAAATCTTCTAATCCTGGCTCTATAAAATTTTTAAATATTTCTGTTTTTCTTGATTCTGGTACTATGAAATCTGGATGTTCTGCATAAAATTCTTTTATCCATGGTTCATATTTTTTCATATTAAAGAAATATGCATCTTCACTCATTTTAACGACTTCACGTCCACAATCAGGACATTTACCATCAACTAGTTGTGATTCTGTAAAGTAATTTTCACAAGGCATACAATACCAACCTTCATATTTTCCCTTATAAATATCTCCATTATCTAGGAACTTCTGAACAATTTTTTGAACAGCTTTACAATGATAATCATCTGTTGTTCTTATAAATTTATCATAACCTATATCCATTAATTCCCATAATTTCTTTGCAGCGTCAGCCATTTCATCAACATGCGCTTGTGGAGTTAATCCTCTTTTTTCTGCAACAGTTTGAATTTTTTGACCATGCTCGTCCAAGCCTGTTAACATGAAAGAATCATATCCTCTTGATTGCTTATATCTTTTTATACAATCTGTTAAAACCTCACAATATGCTGTTCCAATATGAAACTTTCCACTTGGGTAATAAATTGGTGTTGTTATATAAAATTTTTTATTCATAGTTTTGTTCCCCTTTCTTTGAAACATTTTGGGACGGTCTTTTTTTGTTTCATTTTTGAAACATTTTTGGGACGGTCCTGCTTTGTTTCATTAAATGTTTCACTCTGTTTTATCCCAATTTTTCTTCTATTAATTTTGCCAATTTTGTGGCTTTTTCCTTGATATACTCTTGATTTTCGCCTTCAATCATAACTCTAATTAATGGTTCTGTTCCTGAAGCTCTTATCAAAACTCTTCCGTTTCCAGAAAATTCTGTTTCCAATTTTTCTATCTCTGCTTTTATTTCTGGATCATTCTTATATTCATCTTTTTTATCGTTTTTTATTTTTGCATTTACTAGTACTTGTGGATATGCTTTCATAATGCTTGAAATTTCTGAAGCAGTTTTGTTTTGCTCTAACATTGCTCTAATCAATAAAATTGATGTAAGAATACCATCTCCTGTTGGGTTATAGTCTAAGCATATTACGTGTCCAGATTGTTCTCCTCCAAGATTATATCCGTTTTTTAACATTTCTTCTAATACATACCTATCTCCAACTTTTGTCTGAACAAAATTAATATCACTTGCTTCTGCGTATTTGTTTAATCCTAAGTTGCTCATAACTGTTGCTACAACTGTATTATTCTTTAATATTCCTTTTTGTTTAAATGAATTTGATAGAATTGCTAAAATTTTATCTCCATCTATTTCGTTTCCATTTTCATCTACTGCTAAACATCTGTCTCCATCGCCATCATATGCGATTCCTAAATTACATTTATTCTCAACAACAAATTTCTTTAATCCTTCTAGATGTGTAGAACCACAATTATCATTTATATTTATACCATCAGGATTATTGTTAATTATAATGTGCTTAATTCCTAAAACTTTGAATATTTTATCAGCAACAACTGAAGTCGCTCCATTCGCAGTATCAACAGCAACAACAAAGTTTTCTTTATCAAATTGTTCTAATTCTTCTTCAAAATTCTTTCTGAAAAAATATACGTATTCATCTAACAAATCAGTTCTAATTTCTGATACTCCAATTTTATCATTTACAGCTGTTAATTCATCTATTTTTCCAGAATCCATTACTTCTTCAATTTCTTCTTCTAATTCATCTGGAATTTTCATTCCTTTATTACTAAAATATTTAACTCCGTTAAATTCATATGTGTTGTGTGATGCTGAAATAACTACACTTGCATCTGCTTTGAATCTTCTTGTCAAATATGCAACTGCTGGTGTTGGCATTACATCTAATATTTTCACGTTTGCTCCATAACTTAAGAAACCTGCTGTCATAGCACTTTCTATTAAAGTTCCAGATATACGTGTATCTCTTCCTATTAAAATTGTTGGTGCATGATCTGTATGTTTTGATAATACATATGCCCCTGCTTTTGCTACTTTATAAACTAATTCAGGAGAAAGCTCTGTATTTGCTATTCTTCTGATTCCATCTGTCCCAAAATATTTTCTCATTTTGTTCGACCTCCTTAGTATCTATTGTATTATACATTTTAAAAAATAATTAGTCAATGTCTAAACAGTTTATTCTAGTAGTTTTTTTACATAACAACAAAATAATTTTTTGCGTGTAAACTTGTTATGTATTCTTTCACACTTAAATAGCAAAAAGCACTAAAAGCAAAATGTTTATCAATTTTGCTTTTAGTGCTTTTATTTATTTTACCTATTCTTACATATCTTCATCTACTTTATTTTCTATAATTATAGGTTCATTTTTACAAACTTTTATAAGATAAATTCTTTGATCCTTATATTTTTCAATTTTATATGTTGCTTGTTCAGTCTCAATAACAGGCTTCTCTTTCTCATGTGGAATTCTTCCTAACTCCTCAATTAAATATCCTGAAATAGTATCATATTCACCTTCTGGTATTTCTATTTTTACTATTTTTTCAAAATCATAAATCGACATATTTCCATTTATTCTATACGTATTTTCATCTAAAATTTCATACTCTATTTCATCTTCATCATATTCATCTAAAATGTTTCCAACTAGTTCTTCTATTATATCTTCCATTGTAATAATACCAGCTGTTCCACCATATTCATCAACAACTATTGCAAGTTGTACTTTGTTCTTTTGAAGTTCTTTAAACACTTCATTTATAGGTTTATTTTCTGAAACGTAATATGCCTTTCTGACAATTTCCTTTATTTTTATTTTTTTATTAGTTCTAAAATATTTAAAAAGGTCTTTAACGTATAAGATTCCTTTAATGTTGTCTATGTTTTCTTCATAAATCGGAACTCTACTATATTTATTTTTATCAAGTTCCTCTAAAACCTCATTAATATCTTCATTTATTTCAATTGCAAATACCTCTGTTCTATGTTTCATTACCTCTGATGCTACTTTATCATTAAACTCGAAAACATTATTTATAAGTTCTTTTTCTTCTTCTTCAATTGTCCCTTTTTCTTCTCCTGCGTCAACTAAATCTCTAATATCTTCTTCAGTAACTATTTCTTCTTCATTTTCAGATACACCAAATAATTTTGAAATTGTATTTGTTGAAAAAGTCAAAAACTTAACAAATGGTGCTGTAATTACTGATAAGACTCTGATAATTGCAACAGCAAAATTTGCTATTTTATCAGAATATTTCATCGCAATTCTTTTTGGAACTAATTCTCCAAAAACCAAAGAAAAATAAGAAAGAATTAAAGTAACTACCACAATTGAAACTCCACTCCAAAATCCAAGTCCTAATGGAAACCAAACATCTAAAATTGGTGCTAATTTTGAAGCAAAAGCTTCTGATGCAAATGCACTAGATAGAAATCCTGCTAAAGTTATACCTATTTGAATTGTTGCCAAAAACTTACTTGGATTTTGCAACATTTTCTTGATTAACTTTGCCTTTTTGTCTCCTTCCCCAGCTCTTTTCGAAATCTTAGTTTCATTTAATGAAATAAATGCTATTTCGGTAGCTGCAAAAAAAGCATTTACTGCTATCAACACAACTAAAAGTAACAGTTGTCCTATCATTTTTATTTCATTCCTTTCTTTATGTATGTAATAAAATTATAGCATTTGCTTCGGAAGTTTTCAAGATTTGTTTATACTTTATAATTTCTTATTTTCTTATTAACATCTTCTTTATTATTAATTTTTTGAACATATATTATTAATTATTTTTTATTATATGTATTTTTCCTTCTTTTAATTCTAATGAAGCAACTGTAACCTTTGAAGGCTCATCAGTATTTACTAATTTTTCTTTTCCGTCTTGCAACTCCCTTGCTCTTTTTGAAATTGCACTCACCAAATCATATCTATTAATTGATTTAGTTAACAATTCTTCTGTACTTGGTTTATTAATCATTTTAACCACTCCTTCTTTCTTTAATTAACATTTATGATTATGAAAAGCATGCACTCTTTTAGCTGGACTTACGCCAAAAGACTACACGCTATCTATATTTATTATAGCACATTTTTCTGTTTTATGTAATATTGAATTTTGAGTTTTTTATTTTTTTTGAAAAATTTTGGATTTATCGTAGACAAAATTTTTAAAGTATGTTAATATAATTGAGTAGTTCTTCGAATGCAGTAAGTTAGAAATATGTTATGTGTAGCACTTTCTAGTATTCGAAAATCAAAATTGCCTGAGTGGCGGAACTGGCAGACGCACTGGATTCAAAATCCAGCGGGAAACCATGTGGGTTCGAGTCCCACCCCAGGCACCAAAAAGAAGCTATTTTTCAATAGCTTCTTTTTTATTAAATTTGACTTATTCTTTAACAAATTTTCTTGGAACTCTATCTCCAATCGTACATAATATTTCGTAATTTATTGTATTGCATTTATTTGCTAACTCTT
>JAFVGB010000017.1 GCA_017475185.1 Clostridia bacterium | reverse complement strand
CAAACTAACAGATTAAAATTATTTATGACTGTTGCTAAGGATAATTTAGAAATGAAAAATAAATAATAAAAAATGAATAATAAAAAAAATAAATTATAAAAAATTAAAGAATAAAATAAAAACCTCTTTCGAGGTTTTTATTTTTAAATATTAACTGTAGAATTATTTTTTTGATTATTTTCAGAATTAATTAAATTTTTTTCTTTATTTTTCATTTCTAAATTATCCTTAGCAACAGTCATAAATAATTTTAATCTGTTAGTTTGGTTCGTTTCACTAGCACCTGGGTCATAATCAATAGGAGCGATATTTGCATCAGGAAATTTACTACGAATAGTTTTAATAACTCCTTTTCCAACAACGTGGTTAGGTAAGCAAGCAAAAGGTTGAACACAAACAATATTTGGTATTCCATGTTCAATATATTCAATCATTTCTGCTGTTAAAAACCATCCTTCACCAGTTTGATTTCCAATTGATAAAATATCCTTTACTTTATCTTCTAATTCCCAAATATTACATGGTAATAAATATCCTTTTTTAGATTTTTTCAAAGCTGCTACTTCATCTTTTTCAAGAATATCTATTAATTTAATAACAGTTTTAAATATTCCTGCTTTAATACTTCCAGATTTTATTAATTGATTAAATGTAATTTTATGAGTGCAAATAAATTTTGCAAATCCCATAAAATCAGGTAGAATTACTTCAGCTCCATCTGCTTCTAATTTATTTACAATAAAATTATTTCCAAAAGGATGATATTTAATTAATACTTCACCAACAATTCCAACCTTAGGTTTTTCGATAGAAGTATCTAATTCGATTTTTTCGAAATCTTCAACCATATCATAAATACTTTGTTTAAATTGTTTTAAAGTTGATTTTTCTAATAATTTTTTACATTTTTCCATCCATTCTTCAAATAATTTATTTGATTCGCCTTTATTAACTTCATATGCTCTATTTTTTGTAACTAATTTTTGAAGTAAATCTGCGTAAACACACATTTTTAATAAACGTTCCATTAAAGGTATTGTTATTTTAAATCCTGGCATTTTTTCCATTCCAACAACATTAAAGGAAATAACAGGCACATTTGCAAATCCAGCGTCTTTTAAAGCTTTTCTAATGAATCCAATATAATTTGTAGCTCTACAACCTCCACCAGTTTGAGAAATAATTAAAGCGGTTTTATTTAAATCATATTTTCCAGATTCTAAAGCTTCAATCATTTGTCCAGTAACTAATATTGATGGATAACAAGCATCGTTATTTACATATTTTAATCCTGTTTCAACAGTATGACTTGTACATTCACGTAATAATACTAAATTATAACCTGAAGACCTTACGGCAGACTCTAATAGCTCGAAATGAATAGGTGCCATTTGTGGGCATAGAATTGTATATGTGTCTTTCATTTCTTTAGTAAATATTTTTCTATTTACACTATAATCTCCATCGCCTTTTTCTAATTTTGCATTTAATCTTTTATTCATACTAGCTAATAATGAACGAATACGAATTCGTACAGCTCCTAAGTTATTAATTTCGTCAATTTTAATTAATGTATACATTTTTCCAAAGCTTGTTAATATTTCTTCAACTTGATCTGTTGTAACTGCATCAACACCACATCCAAATGAATTTAATTGTACTAATTCTAAATTATCAGTTCTACCCACTAAATCAGCAGCATTATATAATCTTGAATGATATGTCCATTGATCAACCGCACGTAGAGGTTTTCTTTCTGTCGTTAGATGACAAACACTATCTTCTGTTAAAACAGATAATCCTAAGCTTGTAATTAAAGTATCAATCCCGTGGTTTACTTCAGGATCCATATGATAAGGTCTTCCTGCTAATACAATACCTTTTAAATTATTTTCTTTTAAATAATTTAATGTTTCTTCACCTTTACGTCTAATATCATTTTTATAATTTTGATATTCTTCTTCAGCTTTTTTAGCAGCATTTAATAATTCTTTTTTAGTAAAATTATAATTTTTAAATTCTGGTAAATCCATAATAGTTTGAGCAAGTTTTTTAGCATCAAAAGGTAAAAATGGATTTAAGAAATTAATATTTTTTGATTTTAGCTCTTCAACATTATTTTTTAATACTTCAGGATATGATGTAACAATTGGACAATTATATCTGTTATTTGATTCCTTAAATTCTTTTCTTGAATAAGGAATACATGGATAGAAAATTGTAGTAATTCCTGAATTAATTAAACTAATAATATGTCCATGTGAAAGTTTCGCAGGGAAGCAAACTGATTCAGATGGCATAGATTCGATACCTTTTTCATATGTTTTTCTATTACTCTTTTCTGAAATAATTACTCTAAATCCTAAATTAGTAAGGAAAGTAAACCAGAAAGGATAATCTTCATACATGTTTAAAACTCTAGGGATACCAATAGTTCCACGCTTTGCTTCTGTTGCATCTAGTGGTGTGTAATCAAAAGTTCTATCATATTTGTATTTAACTAAATTAGGTAAATCTTTAGAGTTTGTAACAATTCCTTCACCTTTTTCACATCTATTTCCTGTAATACATTTGCTTCCATCATTAAATTTATTAATAGTTAATAAACAATGATTTTCACATCCGTTACAACGTACATGAGAAGTTTTAATTTCTAAAGTATCTAATTTATCATTTCTTAAAATTGTTGAATGATATTCCATATCTAAATTTGCTTCATATTGTTGTTTGGCTAAAAGAGCTACGCCGTATGCCCCCATAAGTCCAGCAATATCTGGGCGAACTACATTTTTGCCAACAATTAATTCAAAAGCTCTTAACACAGCATCATTATAAAATGTTCCGCCTTGAACAACGATGTTATCTCCTAAAGTCTTCATATCCCTAATCTTCATAACTTTTTGAATAGCATTTTTTATTACTGAATATGAAAGACCAGCAGAAATATCTCCAACTGTATATCCTTCTTTTTGAGCTTGCTTAATTTTTGAATTCATAAATACTGTACATCTAGAACCAAGGTCAACAGGATTTCTTGCTTCTAATGCTGAATTTACAAATTCAGAAATTGATAAATTCAAACTTTTTGCAAATGTTTCTATAAAAGAACCACAACCTGATGAACATGCTTCATTAAGCATTATATTATCAATTGTTCCATTTTTAATTTTTATATATTTCATATCTTGTCCACCAATGTCCACAATACTTGTAACATTAGGCATAAACTCTTTTGCAGCTGTATAATGCGCAATTGTTTCTATTTCATTTAGATCAACTTTTAATGCAGTTTGAATTAATTTTTCACCATAACCTGTAACCCCACTAAATCTAATATTTGCAGTATCAGGAATTTTAGAATATAAATCCTTAAGCATTTTAATAACACTATTCAAAGGATTTCCTTCGTTACTTCCATATAGTGAATATAACAAATTACCATTTTTATCGATTAAAACTAATTTTGTTGTAGTTGAACCAGCATCAATTCCAATATAGCAATCGCCTGAATAAGAAGCTAAATCTTCTTTTTTTACAGTATCTTTACTGTGTCTAATTTTAAAATCTTCATAATCAGCATTTATTGAAAATAAAGGTGCTAATGATGTAGATGATTTATCAACTGAATTTCTAAGAACCTCAATTTTACTACTCAAAATTTGAGCACTTATTGACGAAGCCCTTAGGGAATCAAGTGCAGCGCCCTTTGCAACAAATAAATGTGCTTCATTTGGAATAATGATTTGTTCATCTTTAAGATTCAATGTTTCAATAAATCTATTTCTTAATTCAGATAAATAATTTAAAGGACCACCTAGAAATGCAACATTTCCTCTTATAGGACGTCCACATGCAAGTCCGCTTATTGTTTGATTTACAACTGCTTGGAAGATAGAAACAGCAATATCTTCTTTTTCTGCACCTTCATTTAATAATGGTTGAATATCAGTTTTTGCAAAAACTCCACATCTAGAAGCTATTGGATAAATTGTTTTATAATTTTTAGCAAGTTCATTTAAACCAGCAGCATCTGTATGTAATAATGAAGCCATTTGATCAATAAAAGCACCTGTACCGCCTGCGCAAGTACCATTCATACGTTGCTCTATAAATTTATCAAAATAAATAATTTTTGCATCTTCTCCACCTAATTCAATAACTACATCAGTTTGTGGAATATATTTTTCAACAGATCGTTTACAAGAAACTACCTCTTGAATAAAAGGTAAATCTAAAAATCTAGCTGCTGACATTGCTCCAGAACCTGTTAATGCGATAGTATAATTGTAAGTAGGATATTTATTAATTAAATCTTCTAATACTGTACAAATAGTATTTTTAGTATCTGAATAATGACGTTGATAATTTTCAAATAAAACATTTAAATTCTCATCTAAAACAACGATTTTTACTGTGGTTGAACCGACGTCAACACCAACATGTAATACTGGATTCATATATGTAAAATCTCCTCTCAAAATATAATATAATTCAACCCTTATTTTATATTGAAATGCAAAATTTGTCAATCGAAAAAATATTGACAATGTTACGGAATTTAGAAGTTTTTGAGTTAAAAAAATATAGGGGATAATTATTTAAAAATTTTTAATAATTGTTCTAAAATAAGCATGTCTAAAATAATATAGAATAAATAACATTTTTAGAAAGGAAGTTTTTTATGAATGCAAAAAAAATATATTTTATTGTAGTAGGAATTTTAATTATTATTTTAGCAATAATATTATGGGCATATTTTAATAGAGAGGAAGAAGTAATACAAGATTATCAAGAAATTGTGCCTGAACAAGAAATATCAGATGAACAACTAAGAAACACAGTTGTTTCATTATATTTTATTGATACAGAATCAGGTGAATTAAAAATTGAAAATAAATTAATTGATGCAAAAAAATTATTAAATAATCCATATAATGAATTAATTAATTTATGGTTACAAGGAGCAAATAATAAAAACTTAAAAAATAACTGCTCACAAAATGTAAAAATTAATAATATTAAATTTGAAGAAAATTGTGTTATAATTGATTTTTCAAATGAATTTATTGAGGAATATCAAGGAAAAGATGAAGAAGTATCAAAAATGATATATGGAATAGTTAATACATTAACTGAATTAACAGAAGTTGATTGTGTCAAGATATTAATTAATGGTGAAGAAAATAAATATTTAGGAAATTTAAATTTGTCTGAAAAATATTATAGAATAAATAATTAAAAAAATTATAAAAAATATAAAATAATAAAATAGTAAAAAACTATTTTATTATTTTATATAATTTTATATATTTAGATATATTTTTAAAATTTCTTAAAAATAATTCTACTTCACTTATTGATTTAATTGTATTTTCCTTTTTTTTGTTAAAGTCAAATTTATTTTTTTTCATTATTTTATTATTTTCTGAATTATTATTTGAGTAATCACCATTTTTTTTACCCATATTATCACTTTCCTCTTTAAAAATAGTAAATTTTATTATATAATATTACTTATAAAAAAAATTGTTACAGAAAAAGGTGGTAAAAATTTTAAAAGAAAATGAAAGAATAGATGATTTACAAATTAAAAATTTTAAAATAATACAAAATACTGATGGTTTTTGTTTCGGAATTGACAGTGTATTACTTTCTGATTTTGCAAAAGATATAAAAAAAGAAAGTAAAGTTGCAGATTTGGGAACAGGAACCGGAATAATTAGTTTTTTGTTGTTAGCAAAAACTTCTATAAAAAATGTAGTTGGGATAGAAGTCCAAAGTGAAGTTGCAGAAATGGCAGAAAGAAGTATTAAGTTAAATAAATTAGAAGATAAATTTAAAATTATTAATTGTGATATAAAAAACATTTTAGATAAAGTAAAAAGAGAAGAATTTGATGTAGTTGTAACAAATCCGCCATATAAAAAAATAAATACGGGTGGTAAAAATGAAAATGAAAAAAAATTAATTTCTAGACATGAAATTCTAGCAGACGTATTTGATTTTATTAAAACTACGAAAATAATATTAAAAGATAAAGGTACTTTATATATGGTCCATAGGCCAGAGAGACTAAATGATATAATTTGGTCTTTAAGAGAAAATAAAATCGAACCTAAAAAAATAAGATTTGTATATTCAAACGAAAATAGTAAAGAAGCAAAATTAGTATTAATAAAGGCAGTAAAAAATGGAGGAGATTTTTTGACAGTTGAAAAACCATTATATATTTATAATAAAAACGGAGAATATACTGAAGAAATTTTAGAAATATATAACAAAAAATAGAAAGGAGAAAATATGATAGAAAGAGGAAAATTATATTTAGTAGCCACTCCGATAGGAAATTTGGAAGATATAACATATAGGGCTGTAAGGATTTTAAATGAAGTAGATATAATTGCAGCAGAAGATACAAGACATAGTTTAAAATTATTAAATCATTTAAATATTTCAAAGCCTTTAATAAGCTATCACAGACATAATGAAGACAATAAAACAGAATTATTAATTAATAAATTATTAAAAGGAGAAAACATAGCATTAATAACTGATGCAGGAACACCAGCAATATCAGATCCAGGAGAGGAAGTTGTAAGTCAAGCTATAAAAAATAACATTGAAGTAATTCCAATACCAGGAGCATGTGCATTAATTAATGCAGTAATAGCTTCAGGTATGAACACAAAAGAATTTGTTTTTTATGGATTTTTACCATTAAATAAAAAATTAAGAAAAAATAAATTTGATGAAATAAAAAGAGAAAATAAAACAATAATTTTATACGAAGCACCACATAAAATAAATCAAACATTAAAAGATTTATTAGAGGAATTAGGAAATGTTAATATAGTAATTGCTAGAGAATTAACAAAAATTCATGAAGAATTTATAAGAGGAAAAATTAATGATATAATAAAAAACAATTTAGAACTAAAAGGTGAAATCATAATTGTTATAGAAGGAAATAAAAAAACAGATAATAATGAAATAAAAGATTTATTGAATAATATGAGTTTAGATGAACATTATGAGTATTATAAAAAACAAAAGTTGGAAAAAAAGGAAATAATAAAAAAAATAGCCAAAGATAGAAATGTTAATAAAAATGATATTTATATGCAACTAATTGAAAAAAAATAATGGAGTAAGCAAACTTACTTCATTATTTTTTTGACTTTTTATTTTTTTCTGAAAGAGAATTAAGCTTGCTAAGGCAATTAGAGCAAATTTGTTTTTCTTTAAATTCTTTTAAATTGTCAGATTTTCCACAAAAAATACAATTACTTTCATATTTTTTTAATATTATATTAGAACCATCAACATATATTTCCATTGGGTCTTTTTCTGAAATATTAAACTTGTTTCTTAATTCAATAGGAATAACTACTCTACCTAATTCATCTAATTTTCTTATAATACCTGTTGATTTCATTTTATATTACCTCCGAGCTAAATATTAAAATTATTTTAGCATATAAAAGAATAAAAGACAAGATTAATTGTAAAAAATTTCCATTATTTAATTATATTAAATAGATAGTTCTAAACAATATATAACCGAATAATATTAGTTAGTGAGTATATAAAAGACATGGAAGTGATATAGTGTTAAATACCATATGGCCAATATTTATATTAATATCTTTTATATATGCATTTATTTCTGGAAACATAGAAAAAGTAAATACAGGAATTTTTGAATCAACTAAAAGTGCTGTTGAACTATGTATTGTTTTTTTAGGAACGATGAGTTTATGGAATGGAATAATGCATGTGGCATATAAAAGTAAATTGATAAATATTATATCAAAAGTATTAGGTCCAATTATAAAGAAATTATTTCCTGATATTTCTGAAAATGAAAAAATAAAAAAGGAAGTTTCAATGAACATAATAGCTAATATATTTGGATTGGGAAATGCTGCTACACCGCTAGGGATTAAGGCAATGAACAGTATGCAAGAAATAAATAATAAAAAAGATACTTTATCAAATTCAATGATGATGTTGATAGTATTAAATACAGCATCATTACAGTTAATTCCGACAACTGTAATAGCAATTAGAACGTCACTGGGTTCAACTAATCCAACATCAATTGTTGTTCCTGGTTGGGGTGCAACATTATGTTCAATTTCATTTGCAGTTATTACGACAAAAATTCTTATAAGAAAAAATAAAAAGGAAAAAAGGTAATGAAAATAGTAAATTATTTATCAATAGTTGCAATGCCTGCAATTATTATAATTATAATTACATATAGTTTAGTAGAAAAAAATAAAATATTTGATATTTTTATTGAAGGAGCAAAGGAAGGAATAAGTATTGTTTATAATATTTTTCCAACCCTTATTGGTTTGTTTGTTGCAGTTGGAGCTTTAAGATCATCGGGAATTTTACAAGCAGTAATAAATATATGTTCTCCACTCATTGAGTTATTTAATATTCCAAAAGAAATAATGCCACTTGCAATTTTAAGACCAGTATCAGGCAGTGCAGCAATGGCAGTAGCAACAGATATTATGAATACATATGGAGTGGATTCTAAAATAGGTCAAATAGCATCTGTTATTATGGGTTCAACTGAAACAACCTTATATACAATTGCAGTATATTCTAGTTGTGTTAAAGTAAAAAAAACACGTGGTATTATAATTGCAGCTCTGGTTGGAGATATAGTAGGTATGCTTGCATCCGTAGCCATATGTAGTTTTATGTCGTAATTTGACGAACGAAAATTCTTGACATTAGAAAAAAATGATTGTATTATTTAAATACAAAGAAAGTTATCATAATCATACTAAGGAGGTTAAATGATGATTTTCAAAATTATTTATTTCACAATTATTTTTTTTCTAGTTAAGTTTTTTCTTGAGAAATTTCTTACATCAAAATTAAATAAAAAAATAAATAGTTAGAATTCTTAGAAAATTAAATCAAAAAACTTAGAAAAAAATCACAAAATATGTTTTTAATTTTGCAGAAAAAATAATGACAAAAAATTAAATAAAATAAAAGAATAGCCCCAAATATATTTGTTTTGTCTTAAAATAAAAAACTTGGTTTATCTTTACATTTCATGTTCTTTAACATTGTCCCCCAATATAAGAGAATATAAGTTATTATTTTTTCTGCATACAAAATAAAAAATATCATAAAATTATTTATGATAAATTTCATTATTTGATATTTTAAATGCTCTATATATTTGTTCTAATAAAAATACTCTAAATAATTGATGCGGAAATGTCATTTTTGAAAATGATATAAGCTCATTAGATATATTTAAAACATTCTGAGATATTCCCAATGAACCACCAATTATAAAAGATATAGAGCTTGAATAATTTAAAGAAATGTTATTTATTTTTTCAGAAAACTCTTCTGATGATAATTGTTTACCCTTTAAGTCCAAACATATAACATAAGAATCCTTTTTTATATTATTAAGTATAATTTCTCCTTCTTTGTTTTTAATGTTTTGGATTTCTTTGTCACTAGCATTATTAGGTATTTTTTCATCTTGAATTTCTATAATATTAAGACAACAATATTTTCCTAGTCGTTTACTATATTCTTCAATAGCATCTTTTAAATAAGATTCCTTGATTTTCCCTACGCATATAACGTTTATATGTAACATGTAAAATCACTCCAACATAAATTTATTTTATATTTATAATAGGTGTATGTTCAAATCTAGTAGCAACACTTAAATTAATAGATTTTTCAGGATAATTATTATAAATAATTTCTTCCATAACAGTTTTATATGCTAGTTCGGGAAAATTGTTTTCTCTACTTAAGTGACCTAACATAACTGTTTTTAATCCTGTATCAATAAGATGTGAAACTGTTTCTCCAGCCATATTGTTTGATAAATGTCCAAGAGGACCAGCAATTCGTTCTTTTAAATGATATGGATATGGAGAACACTTTAAAATATTAGGATCATAATTTGCTTCTAATAACAAAAAAGCACTTTTCTCTAAATTTTTTATTATTTCTGGTGTGATATGACCAATATCGGTTGCAATACTAATTTTGGTGTCATTTTTGAAGATATTAAAAGCACATGGATTTGCAGCATCATGAGGAATCGCAAAAGGATGTATTTTTAAGTCACCAACGATGAATTCTTTATCTAAATCAAATAAACGAATATTATCTGGTTTAATTTTATTCATTTGATCAGGCATAGCATTTAAAGTTTCTTTATTTGTATAAACAGGTAAATTATATTTTCTTGATAATGTACCTAGAGATTTGACATGATCAATATGTTCGTGAGTAACTAATATTCCATTAATATCTTCAATATTAACATCTATATCAGAAAGAGAATTTACAATTTTTTTAGCACTTTCTCCGCAATCAACTAAAAGCTTTGTTTTATTGCTTTCTACAAATAAACTATTACCAGAACTACCACTAAACAAGCTACAAAATTTTAACATTTTCTTCATCCTCTTCTTTTGAATTCTAGAAAAATGGAAATTATTATTTCTAAATTATTCTACAACTCTTGTAATATCTGCGCCTAGATTACGGAATTTTTCTTCTATATTTTCATATCCTCTATCGATATGTGATAAATTATATAATTCTGTTTTACCTTCAGCTATAATTCCAGCAATAATTAAAGCAGCACCTGCTCTTAAATCGCTAGCATAAACAGGAGCACCTGATAGTTTTTCAACTCCTTCAAATATAGCTGTTTTGCCTTGAGGAGAAATCTTTGCACCCATTTTATTTAATTCATTTGTATATTGGAATCTAGATTCCCAAATACTTTCGTTTATAATACTTGTACCATCGGCAATTGACAGTGTAACACCCATTTGAGGTTGAAGGTCAGTTGGAAATCCTGGATATGGTAAAGTTTTAATATTTGCTTTTTTAGGACGTTCATTACACCATACTCTTATTTGGTCACCATCTTCCTCAACATGTCCACCTATTTCTAGTATTTTAGCTGTAAGACATTCTAAGTGTTTTGTTATACAATTTTTTATTAGAATATCACCTCTTGATGCAACAGCAGCAAGCATAAAAGTACCTGCTTCTATTTGATCTGGAACTATAGAATATGTTGTTCCACCTTTTAATTCTGGAACACCATTTATTTTTATAACGTCAGTTCCAGCACCACGAATGTCTGCTCCCATTGTATTTAAAAAGTTTGCAACGTCAACAATGTGAGGTTCTTTTGCGGCATTATCAATAATAGTAGTACCTTCTGCAAGAACACTTGCTAGCATTACATTTATTGTAGCTCCAACTGAAACTATATCTAAATATACTGAAGTTCCTACAAGTTTGTCAGCAGTTGCAGTTACTTTTCCATTTGATACATTTACTTTTGCACCTAGTGCTTCAAAACCTTTTATATGTTGATCTATAGGTCTTGCACCAAGATTACATCCACCTGGTAAACCAACTTCAACATTTTTACATCTACTTAAAAGAGAACCAATTAAATAATAAGAGGCTCTAAATTTACTTGTCATATCAATTGGAGCTTTATGCCCACATAAATTTGATGAATCAATTGTAATTGTATTTTTATCTATCCATTCAATTTTTGCACCTAATTCTGATAATATTTCACATGATATTTTTACATCACTGATATTAGGTAAGTTTTCTATTGTGCACTTACCGTTTATAAGTAAAGCAGCTGGTAAAATTGCAACTGCTGCATTTTTAGCACCACTGATAGTAACTTCCCCTTTTAATGAAGTACCACCATTTATAACTAACTTTTCCAAAAAAATTCCTCCAATCAAAAAGTATAAATAATCACTATATTTTATAACATAAAATAAAAAATTTGACAACTATTAATTAATATAATTATAAAAAATAATAAATATATAATATAATAATAAAAAAAGACAGTCTATTTAGACTGACTATTAAATAATTCTATAATCTTAAATTTTAGATTAAGAGAATGATTATTTGATTCACTTATAAGCGCGTATTCTTCATCAGGCAGATTGTTTTTTATACTTTCTTTGGATTCGTCAGGAATTATGCCTGTAGACATATCTACAAAACAAAGAGGAGGAAACATTACACACCACCAATTTTGACCAGATGCAGAGCCAATTTCTACTTTCATAGCATCATAATATCCAGCAGGAAGTGAAATATCTCCATATTTTTTTGTTGGAAAATATGAATTACCAATTTCGATTTTCACATCATAGTTATATCCTTCATTTTCAATGGTTTGTTTAGCTATTTTATAAAAATCCTCTTTATGTTGTTCTGCAATATTAATTGCAACTTCTCTAGAAGATATGTCTTTTGTTAAAGAATTCATGTATTTAATAAGTTCATCACGAACAATGTATTTTAAATTTTGATCTTCAATGGAATCACTGTTTGCAATAACATGTAATCTAAAAACACTATTAGACAGATTATTAGAAACGGTTGAAACATATGAAAAAGCTGAAAACAATATATAAGATAATAATAACAGTAAAATTATAAATATTTTTTTAAAAAATTTCATTGTTAATCCTCCTTTGTGAAATTTAATATTTATTTACTAAATTTAAGTATTAATAAAATTATTAACTAAAAATTAAAAAATATACATAAAAGGAAAAAAATAATAAATTGTCGAAAATCGATGTCGAATTTGGACGAACGATTTATTTGTAATATTATTGACATATTTCAAAATAATTGGTAAAATTTTCCATATAGTTTTTTACTAGGAGGCAAAAGAAAAATGAAATATGTGGGACAGCAAAACATAAAAAAACTTTGTAATTTTTATGTAAGTGATTTACATTTATCTGTAATGTTACTACCTTACATAAGTAAACAGATAAATGAGGATGTTGAAATAACCACTATTTTTGAAAAAATAAAAAAAGAAAATATAGAAGCAATATTAGAAAAAATGAATGTAAAAAATAAAAATGAAATATTAAAAATAAACTGGCTTAATAACACAAATGAAAAAATAAAAAAAGTATTAGATGATAGTATTACAAACAATAAAAAAGTTACTATCATAATAGGTGGAAATGAAAAATATGTTACAGACAATAATAATTATATCAAAGATTATATAAAGGAAAAAAATTATGATGTTAATCTTAAAATTATTGATTGCTATAATGTAGAAGAAGTAGGAATTAATATGAAATCAATTGTAAAAAAATATGATGGAATATTAAACACGTGTGGTGAAACTAAAATTTCAAATTTGTAATTTAAATGTAATAGAAAGTATGAAAATTTTGTAGAAAATTGTTGAAAAAAATATTGATATACTAAAAGAATAATCAGGCAACAAATTGTGTAAGAAAAAAAACTATTGACTAAATTACAAAAGTATTATAATATTAGTAAATCTAAAAGAATATTTTTTATTTTTAGAAAGGAGCTAATATTATGGAAGGAAAATATGAAGAAGCTTTAAATATCTTAAAAAAATATGATCAAGAGCATATTTTAAAAAACTTTGAAAATCTATCACAAGAAAAGAAAGAGAGATTATTAAATCAGATATTATCAATTGATTTTGAACAAATAAAAAATTTATATGAGTCAACTAAAAAAGAAATTAGTTTCGCAAATGATAAAATAGAACCAATAGGATATGTTGATAAATCTGCATTATCAGAGGAAGAATTAAAAAGATATAATGAACTAGGAGAAAATGCAATTAAGCAAGGAAAATATTCTGTTGTAACAATGGCAGGTGGTCAAGGAACAAGACTAGGACATAATGGACCAAAAGGAACATTTATGCTAGGATTAGAAAATGATAAATCAATATTTGAAATATTAGCAGATTCGCTAAAAGCAAGTAAAGAAAAATATGGAGTAACAATTCCATGGTATATAATGACAAGTAGAGAAAATAATGAACAAACAGAAAACTTTTTTAAAGACAATAATTATTTTGGATATGATTCAAATGCAATTAAATTCTTTAAACAAGGTGAATTACCAATGTGTAGTGAAGAAGGAAAATTATTAATAGATGAATCAGGGGTAATAAAAGAAGCTGCTGATGGTCATGGAGGAATTTTTGAATCTATGAGAAAAAACGGTGTTATTTCTGATATGAAAGCACATGGAATAGAATGGGCATTTATAGGACCAGTTGACAATGTTTTAGTTAAAATGGTGGATCCTACTTTGTTAGGGGTAGCTTTAGATAAAAATGTTTTAGCAGCTGGAAAAAGTGTTGTAAAAGCAGGACCAAAAGAAAAGGTTGGTGTATTCTGTAAAAGAAATGGTAAACCAGGTGTTGTTGAATATACTGAAATAACAACAGAATTATCAGAAGCAACAAATGAAAATGGAGAATTAGTTTTTGGAGAATCACATATCAATTGTAATTTATTTAATGTAAAAGCAATTGATGAAGTAAGTCAAAAGAAACTTCCATATCACAGCGCACATAAAAAAGCAAAATATATAAATGAAAACGGAGAATTAATTGTGCCAGAAAAACCAAATGCTTTTAAATTTGAATCATTTATTTTTGATGCTTTTGATATGTTGGATGATATGGCAATACTTAGAGTAAAAAGGGAGGAAGAATTTGCTCCTGTAAAAAATGCAGAAGGAAATGATTGCCCTGAAACAGCAAGAAAATTATATAAAGATTTCTTTGGAATTAATTAATATAAAAAATACTAGTAATATAAGTTACTAGTATTTTTTTGCACTAAAATAAGGAATTAATATATTAAAGAAAATAATTTACAAATTTACAAATTTATGAGATAATATTAAGTAGGTGCTAAATAATTAGCATAATTATTAATTTGTAATATATAATTTAATATAATATGAATAATTGGAGTAATGTATGGAAAAGATGGAAAAAAGGGAAGAAATAAAAAATAGAGATAACAAATCTCAAGAAATGAATAACAAAAAAAATAATAATATTCAAAAAAAATATAATCAAAATTACAAAGAAAATGTGCCTAATAGAATTTCTAAAAAAACAACTGAAAATAGTATTACAATAAAAAATAAAAATATGAATGAAAACAGAGATACAACAGGTGACACAAAAGTATTTCAAATTATTAGAAAAGAAGATATTGAAAAAGAAAAAAAATTACAAGCAATAAAAAAAGAAAATAATGGTAATGTGGTAAAACAAAAATTACAGAATAACAATGCATTAGAAAAATTACAGCAAAACCAAAAAAGCGAAATCAATATTCAAAAATATAATAATTATCAACAAAAAAATAAAAATCAAATTTTGAATAGTTACCAAAATCAAAATATTAATCAAGAAGAAAATAAAAAACAAAATAAATCAAGAAAAAAATTATTAATAATATTACTAATAATAATTTTAATAATTTTATTTATTACAATAATATCAACAGTTTTTGGATTAATTAATATTAATAGCAACAAAATAATTAATGGAACAAAAATAAATGGAATAGAAGTTTCAAACTTGTCGAAAGAAGAAGCAAATCAAAAATTAGAAAATATATTAAATAATAATGAGAATAATATAATTACAGTTACATATTCAGATTATTCAAAAGAAATACATCTACAAGATATTGATGGAAAATTTAATACAACCAAGGCTGTGGAAACTGCATATACACTAGGAAGAGAAAGTGATGTAGTTCATAATAATTATAAAACAATACAAAATATGTTTAAAGGTGAAAATTTGGAAATAGAATTTTCATATAATGAAGAACTATTAAAAAATAAAATAGATGAAATAAGTCTAGAAATACCAGGAGTAGCAACAGAATCATCATATATTATTGATGGAAATAGATTAGTAATTAAAAATAGCAAAGCCGGAATACAAGTAGTAACAAATGGATTTAAACAATCAATATTAAACGCATTTATTGGAACTGAAAAATCTTTTGTAATTCCAGTGGAACATGCTAAAAGAAAAGAAATAAACATAGAAAGCATTCACGAGGAAATATATAAAAAACCAGTAAATGCATATTATACAACAAATCCTCGCAAAGTATATAAAGAAGAAAATGGTTTAGATTTTGGAATAACAGTGGAAGAAGCAAAAAAATTATTACAAGAAGATAAGGACGAATATGAAATTCCTTTAAAAACACTAAAACCAGATGTGACTGTCGCAAAACTCGATTCTGGAGCTTTCCCAAATCAATTATCAACATTCACAACAACATATGGAACAGGAGACACTAATAGGAATACAAATATAGCAATTGCAGCAAGAAGTATAAACAGTGTAGTAGTAATGCCAGGAGAAACATTTTCATACAATGATTTAATTGGAGAGTGTTCTACAAGAACAGGATATAAAGAATCAACAATATACTTAAATGGAAAGCTTTCAACAGGAATAGGTGGAGGAATATGTCAAGTATCAACTACATTATACAATACTGTATTAAGAGCAAACTTGGAAATTGTTGAAAGAAGAAATCATTCACTAGGTGTAACATATGTGCCAGCAGGACATGATGCAATGGTATCTATAGGATCATCTGATTTTAAATTTAAAAATAATAGAGATTACCCAATAAAAGTAGTAGCATATACAGGTCCAGGAAGTATAACATGTCAAATATATGGATTAAAACAAGATACAGAATATGAAGTAAAATTAGAATCAAAAACAATTGAAAAAACAGATAAAAAATATAAAGTGCAAACATATAAAGTACTATATTTAAATGGAAAAGTTGTTTCTAGAACATGGCTTTCTACGGACACATATAAATATCATTAAAATAAAAATTCCAATCCTACAAAAGGACTGGAATTTTTTTGTAGCCAAGATTCTTTTTGACCTAAATCTGAATAAATATATAATAAAAATACAATCAATTATAAGAACATTATAGAAGGAGGTAATAATGGAAGAGGGCTACACATATCTAAAGTTACAAAGTGATATACAAGAGTTAAAATCACTATATCCATTTCTTGAAATCGGAACAATAGGATACAGTGTATTAGGAAAAGCAATACCGTACATTAGAATAGGAATAGGGCAAAAAGAAGTATTTTATAATGCGGCAATACATGCAAACGAATGGATAACAGCGCCAGTGTTAATGAGATTTATAGAAGACTATGCAGCACAATATGCCATTAATGGAAAATTAAATCAGTTTAGTGCAAGACAATTATTTAATGCTGTAAGTTTATATGTTGTACCAATGGTAAACCCTGATGGAGTAGATTTAGTCACAGGTGGTTTAAAAACTGTGGATAACTCATATAAAAGTGCGCAAGAAATTGCAAAAAGCTTTCCAAACATTCCATTTCCAAATGGTTGGAAAGCTAATATAGATGGTGTAGATTTAAATTTGCAATTCCCAGCAGGGTGGAATCAAGCAAAAGAAATTAAATATTCACAAGGATTTAATAAACCAGCTCCAAGAGACTATGTTGGAGACGGACCGCTAGTTGCACGAGAAGCATTAGCAATCTATAATTTTACTCTAAAACATAATTTCAGATTAGTAATAGCATATCATACACAAGGAAAAGAAATATATTGGACATTTCAAAACTATAATCCACCAATGGCAGAATTTATAGGGCAACAATTTAGCAGAGTAAGTGGATACGAATTAGCAGAAGTGCCATATAATTCAAGTTTTGCAGGATATAAAGATTGGTTTATACAAAACTATAACAGACCAGGATATACAATAGAAGCAGGAATAGGGGAAAACCCATTATCCGTAGAACAATTTAGTGAAATATACAGTGAAAATTTCAGTATTTTAGTTTTAGGATTGGTACTTTAAATAAAACAGATAAAAATTATAAAATCACCTTGTTATATTTTTACAATTCTGATATTATAGCTTTATAAAATGAAACAATCCGGGACGGTCTTAAAATGCTTCAAAAATGAAACATTTTGGGGACGGTCTTGAAAAGTTTTAAAAAAGAAAGGATGATATCAATGGAATTTCAAGAAAAATATAATTATTGGAGAACAAGCGAAACATTTGATGATGAAACACACCAAGAATTAGAAAAAATCAAAGATGATGAAAATGAGATTAAAGAAAGATTTTACAAAGATTTGGAATTTGGAACTGCCGGGTTAAGGGGAGTAATTGGCGCAGGAACAAATAGAATGAATAAATATACAGTTACAAAAGCAACACAAGGTCTAGCAAATTATATAATTAAAACAGGAAAACAAGATAAAGGGGTAGTAATTGCTTTTGACTCAAGAAGATTTTCTCCTGAATTTAGTAGATGGGCTGCATTATGCTTGAATGCTAATGGAATAAAAACATATAGATTTGATACATTAAGACCAACACCAGTATTATCATTTGCAGTAAGGGAATTAGGATGTGTTGCTGGAATAGTAGTAACAGCAAGCCATAATCCACCAGAATATAACGGATACAAAGTATATTGGGAAGATGGGGCTCAAATAGTTCCACCAATAGATGGAGAAATAATATCAGAAGTAAATGCAATAACAGATTATTCAACTATAAAAATGATGGATTTAGAAGAAGCAATAAATAAAGGGTTATATAATGTTGTTGGAGAGGAATTAGATAGAAAATATATAGATACTCTAAAAAGTTTAGTATTAAATCCAGAAGCTATAAAAAATAATGCAAAAGATTTAAAAATTGTATATACACCACTTCATGGAACAGGAAATATACCAGTACAAACAGTTCTAAAAGAATTAGGGTTTGAAAATGTATATGTTGTCCCAGAACAAGAAAAACCAGATGGTGAATTTCCAACAGTAAGTTATCCAAATCCAGAAGATCCCAAAGCATTTGCATTAGCATTAGATTTAGCAAAAAAAGTTGATGCAGACATAATTTTAGCAAATGATCCAGATGCAGACAGATTAGGGGTTTTCGTAAAAAAGAATACAAACGGAGAAACACCAGAATATGAAATGTTTACAGGAAATATGTCAGCACTATTTATAGCAGAATATGAATTATCACAAAAGAAGGAAAAAGGAATATTGCCAGAAAATGGAGCAATTATAACAACAATAGTATCATCTGACTTAACAAAAGCGATGGCAAAAGAATATAATATGAAATTGTTTGAAGTTCTAACAGGATTCAAATGGATAGGAGAAAAAATAAAACAATTCGAACAAGCTGGAGGAAACTATGAATATGTCTTTGGATTCGAAGAAAGCTACGGATGCCTTGTAGGAACACATGCAAGAGATAAAGATGGAATAGTAGCAGTAATGGCAACATGCGAAGCAGCAGCATATTATAAATCAAAAGGAATAAGCGCTTATGAACAAATGGATAATATCTATAAAAAATATGGATACTACAAAGAAGGTCAAATAGCACTTACATTCAAAGGTATTGAAGGAGCAGAAAAAATCAAATCTATAATGGATAAGTTGCGTAGCAATCCTCCAACAGAATTAGCAGGGTTAAAAGTGTTAGAATTTAGAGATTACAAAGAAAATATAGTGAAAGACTTACAAACAGGTGATACACATGAAACAGGATTACCAAATTCTAACGTATTATACTTTGACCTGGAAAATTCAAGTTGGTGCTGTGTACGTCCATCAGGAACAGAACCTAAAATCAAATTCTATTGCGGAGTTTGTACAGATAGCAGTGAAAAATCAGCTAAACAACTAGAAGCATTAAAGGAGCATTGGGGAAACATTTAATAAATAAGAAGAAAAATACTCATAAAGCATTAATTTTTCAAAGTAAAACTTTAAAATAAAATAGTAAGAAAGAGATGTAATAAAATTGAAGTGAACAACATAGAGTTCACTTCAATTATATTACATCTCTTTTTTAGTATAAGGAAATTAAAAAAATTACTACTAGACAAGAATAAAAAATGAATAAATTTCCTTGTTTTGGAAAAAATGTAGTGATATAATTTGAACAGAATTGATATAATAAAACAAAAGTAATTGAAACAAGACCGTCCCCTAAATGTTTCAAAAATGAAACAAAAAAAGACCGTCCCAAAATGTTTCAAAAGAAAGGAGATTTATTAAATGTCAGACGCAACAAAGTTAAAGGAAAAATTATTTAACCAAAAGAAAAATGGTTGGGAAGGTTTAACAGAAAAGCAAAGAAACGAAATCTTCAACTATTGTAATGGTTATATGGGCTACTTAAATAAAAGTAAAACAGAAAGAGAAATAGTAAAAACATCAAAAGAAATGGCAGAAAAAGCTGGTTTCAAGGATATAAATACAATGAAAACATTGAAACCTGGAGATAAAATTTACTATATAAACAGAGATAAAAACATATATTTAGCAGTAATTGGAAAAGAACCAATAGAAAATGGATTACACATAATAGGAGCACATGCTGATTCACCAAGATTAGATTTAAAACCAAACCCAATATATGAAGATGGAGAATTTGCATACTTAAAAACACACTATTATGGAGGGATAAAAAAATATCAATGGACAACTATTCCACTTGCAATTCATGGAGTAATTGTAAAAGCAAATGGTGAAAAAATCGAAATATGTATTGGTGAAGATGAAATGGATCCAATTTTCACAATTACAGACTTATTACCACACTTAGCACAAGAACAAATGGAAAGAAAATTAAAAGAAGGAGTAAAAGGGGAAGACTTAAACTTATTAATAGGAAGTATTCCATACGATGACAAAGATGTGTCTGAAAGAGTAAAATTAAATATATTAAATATACTAAACGAAAAATATGGAATAACAGAAATAGATTTCTTAAGCTCAGAAATAGAACTAGTGCCAGCATTCAAGGCTAGAACACTAGGATTTGACAATAGTATGGTAGCAGCATATGGACAAGATGATAAAATATGTGTATATACATCATTAACAGCAATACTAGAAGTTGAAAATCCAACAAATACAGCAGTATGTATGATAGTTGACAAAGAAGAAATAGGAAGTATGGGAAACACAGGAATGGAATCACATGTGTTTGATACATTCATTTCAGAGATATTAAATAAAATGAATATTAATAAACCAAACTTACTAGATAAAGTATTTGTAAATTCAAAAATGTTGTCAGCAGATGTAGATGCAGGATTTGATCCAATATATGCATCTGCATCTGAGAGAAATAACTCAGCATTCTTAGGAAGAGGAGTTGGTGTAAATAAATATACAGGAGCAAGAGGAAAATCAGGAGCATCAGATGCAAATGCTGAGTTTGTAGCATGGATACGTAATTTATTAGAAACGAATGATATTAAATATCAAATTTCAGAACTTGGAAGAGTAGATCTTGGCGGTGGAGGAACAATCGCATACATTCTTGCAAATAAAGGAATGGACGTAATAGACTGTGGTGTTCCAGTACTTTCAATGCATGCACCATATGAAGTAACAAGTAAATTTGATGTATATTCTGCATATAAAATGTATAAAGCATTTTTTGAAAATTAAAATAAATAGTAACGATTCAAATTGTTTGAATCGTTATTTTTTTAAAAATTAGATTAATTAAACAAAAAAATAAAAGTATAAAATAAAAAAATTTTTTCAAATGAAATTTAAAAAAATAACATGTAAAATATGATGCCCTAGTATCTTTTTAAATTGAAATATTACAATAATGTTACAAAAATATTACAAAAAAATTAAATTTAAAAAACTACTTGTAAAAAATTTATGAAGATGCTATCCTAAAATTACAAGCACAATGAAAGGAAAATGTTATGGAAGAGAATAAAAAACAAAAGAAAAGTCGTGATATACGTACTAAAAAAAGATTTCTTCAAGTTTTCATAGTAATATTTTCATTGACAATACTAATATTATCGCTAATAACGCTTGCGTCAACAGTTAAAGCAAATGACTTGGCATTTGGCAGATACAGATTTTTTATAATGAGAACTGAGTCAAGACCAGAAGCAGCAGAAAAAGGAGATCTAGTGATTGCTAAAAAGCTTGATGTAGGCGAATTAAAAGCAGGAGACTACATAGTATATGGCGGTAATAAAACATATTATTGTGACAAAGTTGCAGAAATAAAAAAAGTAAATATAGTAAATAAAGTTATAACAGCAGAAAGTAATGGAGTAAGCTATCAATTTAATGAAGCTGATATTTCAGGAAAAGTGATAAAAAACTATCACAAAATAGGAAATATAATCACATTTCTAAGAACTCCAGTAGGAATAGTATTTTTCATTTTATTTATAATATGTTTATTTGCATTGTTAAGAATATTGATAACATATAAAAAAGATAGTAATGATGAAGAAAAACAAGAAAACAATAATTCTCAAAACAATGTAAAAATACAATAAATTTCAGTACTGATAATACTTAAAATATGTATAATATTTTAATATTATAAATAGTTCAACTGGAAAGGGGGGAAAATAAAATGGAGAATCAAAAACAAAAAAAATCTGTTGGAACAATTGCTTTAGTAGTTTTACTATTGATAGTTACTATAGCTTCTTTAGTATTAGCTACATGGGCATGGGCTAAATATACAAGCAAAGAATCAAGCAGTGCAGAAGCAACTGTTGCAAAATGGAATGTAGATTTCACACCAGATAATTCTACTTTTGTAGGACACTATAATCACGTTGTTGATACAAAAATAGCACCTGGAACAGAAGGTACATTTGATATTACTGTTGTTCCAAATAATACAGAAGTATGTTTTAATTATACAATTAAAATTGACAGTGTTGAGTTCTATAATGGATCAACTTTGTTAACAAATAGCCAAGTTTTAGATGATAACGGAACTCCTACAGATGCTACAGATGATATCACATTAGGAGATTTCATAAGTCATATTAAATTCTATGATAACAATAATGTTGATATTACAGATGGAAGTCATGTGATTTCAGGAACATACAATTTAACTGATCATACTGCTAATTCTACTGCACTTCCAGGAACAGTAACAGGAACAAATACAGTTACTTGGAAATGGCCATATCAATTAACAACAGGAACAGATGAAGAAAAAGCTGAATATGATAGAATTGATACAGCAGCAGGAAAATATGCTGATAGCACAAATGGTAACTTTAAAATGAAAGTTAACTATACAGCTACTGCAGTTCAAGTTAACCCTGCTAGCGCAAATCACTAAGATTAACTGTTAATTATAACCATGAGGGATTAGCCCTCATGAAAGAATATATGAAAGAAATATATTCTTTCATGAAGGCTAATTTTAAAATACAGGGAAATTTAAAATACCAAAAAGAAAAGAGGGGTAAAAATGACCAGTACAGAAGAAAAAAACACAATAAAAACAAATAAAACAGAAAAATTAAATCAAAATAACAATCAGTATTACCAAAATGAAGAAGAAACAACAATGCCAGAAAAGAAAATAATTGTATATTTAATTATCCTTGCGTTAATACTTCTATTTATTGCACTATTTTTTATATACAATATTATAGACAGAGGAGTAATAAACACGAAACAAACGACATCAATAACATATCCAGATAATAATATAACAGAAATAGATAATGGTGATAACAATAATACTAATAACGATAACCAAAACAACAATCAAAATAATAATAAAGACAACAACCAAGACAATAACCAAAATAATGACGAAAATAATAACCAAAACGAAGGCGGAAATGATAATGATCCAGTCCATATAATAGAAGAAGATGCAAGTTTAAAAATATTTGAAGGAACAAAACAATGGAGTGAACTAAAAGAGTTAAATATTTTTGATAGAGATCATATGCATGTTGCAAAAGGAAAAATAGCTCCAGGAGTACAAGACACATATACATACACAGTAGAATGTTATGGGGATTACAAAATGCTTTATAACATGGTATTTTCAGACGATAATCCACACAAGATAAACATGATATATAAGTTAAAAAGAAATGGACAATATGTAGCAGGAGACGACAACACATGGGTTAAAGTTGACCAATTATCACAATCTGGAATGACAATTGCACCAGGAACAATAGATGTATTCACATTAGAATGGAGATGGGAAGACGCAGAAAATGATACAGAAATTGGCGAAACAGATGGTGCAAAATATGTTATAAACATAAAATCAGATGCTGAAGCGATTACAAATAATTAAAATACAAAAGAAAAAGAGGTGTATGAAAATGAATATTGACGAAAATGAAAACAAAAGTGATAGTCAAAATCAGGAGGAAAATATTTCAACAGAAGAAAAAACAGCAAAAATAAACGAACAAAATCAAAATCAAGTAGAAAAACAAACAAACACCAACGAAGAAACCAATAAAAAACAAAACCAAAAAGAAAAAGTATTAACCCCATTTAAAATGATTGGAAAAGCAATAAATATAGTAATTTGGGTGCTAATAGTATTAGCTCTTGGAATATTAATATTTACAGTTGCATCACATAAAACAGAAGTATTTGGATATAGAATGTACATAATAATGTCAGGAAGCATGGAACCACAAATTAATATAAAAGATGCAATTATAACAAAGCAAGAAGCAGAGCCAAAAGTAGGAGATATAATCGCTTTTGAAAATGGAAGTGCAATAACAGTACATAGAATAACAAAAGTGTATACAGAAGGAGATAATAGATTATACCAAACAAAAGGAGATAATAATAATGCAGAAGACCAAGGCTTAGTACAAAAGTCGCAAGTAAAAGGTACTGTAAAAGTTATTCTTCCAGTAGTTGGACAAACAGTATATTTTCTACAATCACACTTTATTGTGTTAATCCTTGCAATTGGAATTATAATAATTTTTATTTTAGTAAGGAGGTTGTTATAGAAAATGAGTAAAAATAATAAAAACAATAAAAATATATTGGTTTTATCATTATCACTAGTAATAATACTAATTTTAATCGTAATTTGTGGATATGCATACGCAAAATATTTATCAACAGCAAGAGGAACAGCAACAGCAGAAGTAGCTGATATGATATGTATAATGGATATAAAATCAAGCAGTGAAGATAATAATGGTAATGTGGTAAATCCATCAGATAAAACAATTATAAATCCATATTGTATAGTAACAGTAAAAGATTATAATGGAGCTAATCAAACAAATCCAGAGCAAATAACAGAAACAGATGTAAGTTATATTATCACAGTAACACCAAAAAAAGATACAAATGGAGTAGAAACATTTACAATGCCAGCATATAATTGGTATGAAATAACAAGTCCTGAAGCAGAAAACGGAACAAAAATTGCAACATCAACAGCATTAACATCAGCATCAACTTCAAAAGGAAGTTTCAAAGCAGGTGTAGCAGATACTAGATATTACAAAATAGTATTTCTTAATTCAGGAGAACAAGATATAACAAGATATGTAGACTTTGAATTAAAAGCAGTTCAAGTAAAACCAGAATAAATAAAAACGGTTCTAATAAAAGAACCGTTTTTTATATTTATAGTAATATAATAAATAATCGATTTCCGTAAGGATTCGATTATTTTTTTTATTAATATTTCTAATATTACAAAAATATATCTAAAATGACATAAAAACTTAATAAAACATAATACTTAAAAATCCGTAAAATAACGCGCATTTTGTCTATTTTAGGAGTATTGAAAATTAATATATATATTATTTAAAATAAATATAATAAATAAATTCGAAAAAATTCGAAAAGAAAGGGTAAAGTGAGGTTAAAGCTATGAAAGAAAATCAAAACAAAAGATTAAAATCATTTGCAATCATAGTAGCAATAGTTCTTGGAATTATTGCACTAACTTTTGCTGTGTCTAAATTTATAGTTAGTCATGAAGCAAAAGAAAATGCATTGAACTTTAACGAATACAAAGTTCAAACAAGCGAAATAAGTTTCTCACCAAGTGATGAATTTACAGGAGAGGAGGTAACAGTAACAATTTCATCAAGTATTTTAGAAGCAGCAAATAATGGCAAAACAGGAATAGACTTGATGAAAATTCAATACCAAGTAACTGAATTAAACAGCCAAACCGGTGTAGTCGAAAGTAATTGGGAAGACTATACTGGTCCATTTAGCGTTGATCACAATGCAAAAGTTAATACAAGGCTTGTAACACAAGGAAACACAAACACAACGTTAGACATGGATTTCATAGGACCAGTTACAAGCAAAGATATAACAAATATATCAGTTGCTAAAATTGGAACAACAGCATATAAAACACTAGCAGAAGCAATAACTGCTTGGAATGGAATGTCTTCAGCAGATCAACAAGGTAAGAAAATTGAAATGGTTGCTAATGCAAATGAGAATATAACAATACCACAAGGCAAGAACGTAATAATAGACCTTAGTGGATATAACATAAATGGAAAAACAGCTCAAACCCCAGTTATAAACGTAAACGGAACCCTTAATTTAATAGACTCAGGAAAAACAAACCAAGGAGCAAGAACATATGGTTCAGTAACTTCAACAGATAGCACTGCAGTAGCAGTAGCAAGTACAGGAACATTAACACTTGGAACAAATGAGAGTCAAGCAAGTGGAAATGAAGAAGAAGTAAATACAAATGGACCAGTAATCAATGGAGGAACTGGAAGCAATGGTATAGTTGTAGCAGATAACGGAAAATTAAATTTTTACGACGGAAAAATTACAGCACCAAGCGGAGCAAACCATACAGCAATAGTTGTAAACAATACTCCTGTTGGAGAAGAAGATATAAATAAACTAACCACTCCAGCAGGATATAGATTAAGCTTAGATGTAGATACGGCGAGCGGAAGAGAAGTAGCTACATTAGCAAAAACAATAACAGTATCATTTGATACAAATGGTGGAACACCAACAACAGTTGCAGACATAGAAGCAACAACAGGAAAAGCATACAACACATACGCAACATGGCCAACAGATCCAACAAAAGAAGGATATATATTTGCAGGATGGAAGAACAATCAAACAATAATAACATCATCAACAGAAGTAACAGAAACAACAAATCATACATTAACAGCAGATTGGACAGCTATAACATACACTATTAGCTACAACGCAAATACAGGAACAGGTACAATACCAAACACAACAGCAACATATGACACAAACACAACACTACCAGACACAACAGCAGGAATAACAAAAACAGGTTACACACTAAAGGGTTGGTCAACAGACTTAAACGCAACAACACCAACATACACACCAGGACAAACAGTAACAAATCTAACAACAACAAATAACGACACAGTAACACTATACGCAATCTGGAAAGACGAAACAGCACCAACAGACACGCTACCTACAGGAACATCAACAACAAGTACAATCACAGTAAACTGTGAACAAACAGATAACGGTTCAGAAATAGATAATAGCACAATCCAATACTCAATCTACAAAGACGGAGCATGGACAGATTGGCAAAACTCAGCAACATTCGAAAATTTATCAGCAAACACAGAATATCAAGTAAAAACACGTGCAAAAGATAACGATGGAAATGGATACACAGAATCACAACCAGCAACAATAAAAACACAACAAATTCAAAACGCTACAACAACAATGCACAAAGATACAGCAACAGGAGGAGTAATTACAGCACAAACAGGAATGATAAATAACGACACAGTAGTTCTAACAGTTGAACCAGCAACAACAGGTGGAACAACAACAATCAAAGTAACAACACCAAACGGAACAGAAACAACATACACATTAGGAACAGATGTATCACTAGACCAAGATGGAACATATCACATAACAATACAAAACACAGAAACTGGAGCATACACAATAACAACTGAAACAACAGACGGAACAAACACTGCAAGCAATACTGTAAATTACCAAATTGACAAAACTAACCCAGTTATTGCAGAAACAATTTCAACAACAACAAACAGCATAACAGCTGCAGCTAACGCAACAGATGAGCACTCAGGAGTTAGCGCTGTAACATATGAATTACTAGAATCAGACGGAACAACTGTGGCACAAGATGCAAACAACCAACCGGTAGCATCAAACACAACAGGAGAATTCACAGGATTAAAAGATAACCACAATTACAAAGTAAGAATAACAGTAACAGACAATGCAGGAAACACAGAAACACAAATAGTAAATGCAAATACACAAGAATTAGTAGTAGGAACATTAACATTTAAAGAAGCGTCAGAAACAGTAAACTTCATACCAAACACAAGTGATCCAAATGCTCAAGGAGCATCTGTAAGCAAAATTTGGAAAAACGATGATGTAGAAGTAACAGTAGCAACACCAGGAAACGGAACATCAACAACATACAAATACCAAAAAGTAGGTGGAACAGAATCAGCTGCTACATCTGCAACAAGCACAATAACAACAGAAAATGGAGATTACGTAGTTACAGTAACAACAACAGATGGAGCAAACACAAAAACTGGAAGTTACTACTTCAGCATAGATAAAACAGCTCCAACAGTAGCTATGGCACCAAATTCAGGTGACGTAGAAATGGCACAAGGAGCATCATTAGGAACAATAGCATCAACATTAACAATAACAGAAGATTCAAACGCAAGTGGAATAGCAACAGCAAGATGGGCTATTTCAAACGACAACGTAAATGCACCAACAACAGGATGGACACAAGCAACACCATCAGCAGGAAACACAATCGAAGTATCAGCATCAAAACCAGCAGGAACATATTACATCTGGGCAGAAGTAATAGATAACGCTGGAAACGTATCAACAACAGTAAAAACATCAGGAGCATTTAACGTAAAATATGTAGTAGAATTTGACATGAACATTGACAAACAAGCATTAGAAATAATAGATGCAGACACAATAACAACAACAGCAAGTACAGTAACATTAGCAACAGCACCAACTAGAAGTGGATATTTATTCAAAGGTTGGGCATTAGATGAGAATGAAACAGATGTAGCAAATGCATTAACACCTGGAACAAACTATACAGTAACAAGCTCAACAAGATTTTATGCTATGTGGAGCGAAGTTGTTGCTAGTACAACTATAAGTGGAACTACAACTTATTTCGATAGTGTTCAAGGAGCAATTGATTTTGCTGGAAGCAGCACAGCAACTGTTACATTATTAAAAGATGAGATAATAGAAAATGTATCAGTTGTTAATGGGCAAAATATTACTTTAGATACTAATGGAAAAACATTAAAATCAACAACTAATACAGTTACAAATGGTGGAACATTAATAATTACAGGTAATGGAACTATACAAAGCACATCTGAATCAGAATCAGCAATTAACAATAGCGGAATACTTGAAGTATCAGCTGGAACAATTAAAGCACAAAAGGTAGCAATTAATAATACTGGTACATCAACAAATGAGAATAATCCATCAGTAAAAATTTCAGGCGGAAATATTCATTCAACATCTAATTACGCAATTGCAAATCAATCAACAGGAAATGTAGTATTAAACTCTGGAAATATTACAGGAAGTGCAGGTATTAAGAATGATGTAGAATGCACAGGAACAATTATAGTAAATGGCGGAAGTATAAACGTATCAGGTCATGGAATTAGAAACTATGTTGGAAATGTAGAGTTTAATGATGGAGAAATAATTACAGGAAAATCTGGAGACGGAATATGGACAAGTAGTACAGGTAATATATTAGTAACAGGAGGAAAAATAACTGGCGGTACAAATGGTGTAGTAACAACAGGAATGGGTACAATTACAATCACTGGAGGAACAATTGAAGCTACAACAACAGATAATGCCGGAAATGCAGTACAATCTAAGGGTGAATTAACAATAGGTAATAAGGATGATAATAACATTGCAAGTAATGAATCACCTGTATTAATAGGTAGCAACAGAGGTATAGTAAAAACAAATGGTACTGAATTTAATTTTTATGACGGTATTGTAAAAGCACCAGAAGGAAAAACAATTACAGGAACAGTAACAGATACTCCTGAAGGATATCGTGTAACAAATGGAACAGAAGAAATTGGTGGAACAATATATGAAATAGCCTACCTAGAAAAATATATCCAAGTAACATTAGATGCAAATGGTGGAACATATGAACTAAATAATGAAACAGTAAGTACATCAACTAGAACATATAGTGAAAATGCAACATATGGAGAATTACCAATTGCAACAAGAGAAGGATATACATTTAAAGGTTGGGCTAAAACACAAAATACTCTTCCAGATGAATATCAAGAAGTTGAGTATATTAGATTCACTGGTGATCAATATATAGATACAGGTGTGGTTCCAACAAACCATACAACTGAAGTAAAATTTGACTTTGAAGAATATGTTAATGGTGAGCATTTATTTGGAACAAGCAGTGGTTCAAATTATTATCACTTTACAGCATATAGAAATAGATACTCTTGGGGTATAAATGGCAGTCAAGGAGATGCTGGCAGTTGGACTACAGGTGCACATACTTTAATATACAATGAAAGTAGTGTAATGTTAGATGATACTAAACTTGGTAATGTTTCAAATCCTACTTCTTCAACTAATTTATTGATTGGAGATAGAGGATCAAGAGTATCATTACTTCAAGGTAAAATTTACTATTTTAAAATAACAGATAGGACAACAGGAGATGTTGTAAGAGATTTCGTACCATGCTATAGAAAAAGTGATGGAGAAATAGGATTATATGACATAATAAACGGTGTATTCTACACAAATAATGGAACAGGAACATTTGAAAAAGGAGCTGATAAAACTGATAGAAATGATTTTATAACTTCTGAAACAACATTGATAAGCAATGTAGATCATACTATATACGCTATATGGGAAAAGAAACCAATAGTAACATTAGATGCAAATGGAGGAACATATGAACTAAATAATGAAACAGTAAGTACATCAACTAGAACATATCAGGAAAATGCAACATATGGAGAATTACCAATTGCAACAAGAGAAGGATATGCATTTAAAGGATGGGGTAAAACACAATATACTCTTCCAAATGAATATCAAGAAGTTGAGTATATTAGATTCACTGGAAGTCAATATATAGATACAGGTGTGGTTCCAACAAACCATACAACTGAAGTAAAATTTGACTTTGAAGAATATGTTAATGGTGAGCATTTATTTGGAACAAGCAGTGGTTCAAATTATTATCACTT
>JAFVGB010000003.1 GCA_017475185.1 Clostridia bacterium | reverse complement strand
TACTTGCACAATTTTTACACTTAGTATAATATAATATTATAATTATAAAAGTTACAAAAATTTACAAGAAAGGAGATATTTAGATTTAATTATAGCGCCAGGACAAAGTTCACACTTTGTTGACGAGGATAGGATTTATCGAAAGACTCGGCGGATGATCCTATGGCATGCTTACTGTCAAAAATAGCATACAAAACCTAGCAGAAATGCTAAAACAAAATTGCTATTATGTAAGTTTATTTGTTGTGCATAAAGTATAATTAAATTATACTTGCTATTTAACATGCACTAAATAATCATATTTAAAACTGTACCTTTTATAATTAAGAAATTAATTTTAGGAGGATTTTTTTATGTGTGGAATTATAGGATATGTAGGAAACAAAAAAGCTAGCAATATTTTAATAGATGGGTTATTGGCCCTTGAATACAGAGGTTATGACTCTGCAGGAATTGCTACTTTAGAAAATAATGAAATCAAAATTATGAAAGATAAAGGAAGAGTTAAAAATATCTTAGATTTAGATGGATATGATAAACTTGAAGGAACTTATGGAATTGCTCATACAAGATGGGCAACACATGGTAAACCATCAAAAGAGAACTCTCACCCACATTTTGATAACAGTAATACCTTTGCAGTTGTTCATAATGGAATTATTGAAAACTACAATGAATTGCGTTCATTTTTAACAGAAAAAGGATATACTTTCTATTCTCAAACTGATACAGAAGTTATACCAAACCTAATTCATTACTATTTTACAAATTTAAAGGATAGCACAAAATCTAATACAGACAAAATATTAGAAGCAGTTGCTTCAGCAACTAAAGATTTAAAAGGAAGTTACGCAATTGAAGTCATCTCTCCTCTTATGCCAGATACTATTATTGTTGGAAGAAAAGATAGTCCATTGGTTATAGGAACAAAATCAGATGAAAAATATATTGCTTCTGATATACCTGCTTTATTAACATATACAAAGGATTTTTATTTATTAGATGATAATGAATTAGCAGTAATTACAAAAGACTCTATTTCATTCTATAACAATAATCTAGAAACATATGAAAAAGAAATTAAAAACATCGAATGGGATGCTTCAGCTGCTGAAAAAAATGGGTATGAAGATTATATGTTAAAAGAAATATTTGAACAACCAAATTCAATTAGAGAAACTGTTGGTTCAAGATTGAAATTAAATGAACCTACTAATTTTGATGATTTAGACATTAAACCTGAATATTTAAAAAATGTAAATAAAATATTTATAGTCGCTTGTGGAACAGCTATGCATGCTGGTTTGGTTGGAAAAGTATTATTAGAAAAATTATGCAAAATACCAACAGAAGTTGATATAGCATCTGAATTCAGATATAGAGACCCTATCATTGATGATAAAACATTATGTATTTATGTAAGTCAATCTGGAGAAACTGCTGATACTATTGCTGCATTAAAACTTTCAAAAGCAAAAGGTGCAAAAACACTTGCTATTTCTAATGTAATTGGAAGTTCTATAACAAGAGAAGCTGATTATACAATTTATACACATGCAGGGCCTGAAATTGCAGTTGCTTCAACTAAAGCTTATACATCTCAAGTTGTATTATTTGCAGTATTAGCAATACATTTTGCTGAACTATTAGGATATAGTAATTCTGATATTACAATAAATGCAGATGGAGATACCATTAAATTGAAAGATTTAAAACAAGATATTATAGATTTGCCTAAAAAATTATCTATCATATTAGAAAATACAGATATAATTAAAGAATTTGCTGATGAAGCTTATAATGAAAAAGACATGTTCTTCTTAGGAAGGGGAATCGATGAAACAGTTGCAAAAGAAGGTTCTTTAAAATTAAAAGAAATTTCTTATATTCACTCTGAAGCATATGCAGCTGGAGAATTAAAACATGGACCAATTGCTTTAATTGAAAATGGTATTCATGTTATAAGCATCTTAACAGATTCATCTTTGGCTAAAAAATCAATAAGCAACATTCAAGAAGTAATTACAAGAGGAGCCAAAACAATGGTAGTTACAAATCAAGATTTAGAAAATCATAATTTTGATTATGTAATAAAAATACCACAAATTTGCCCACTCATCTCTCCTATTTTGTCTGTTGTTCCCTTACAACTTTTGTCATATTACATTTCTAAAAACAAAGGATTAGATGTTGATAAGCCTAGAAATTTAGCAAAATCTGTTACTGTTGAATAAAGCACATTATTCGCCTGGTTTATTAAAACAGGCGAATTCTTTATTTTAAATCAAAATCTTAACCAGCACCAGCACTACAACCCCAGGTACTCCTAAAATTCCTGCAAAAATTGCAGTACCAAAATTTAGTCCAATATGAAATCCAAAAGAACCACCAACTAAATTCACTATGTAAATCAAAAATCCACCAAAAACAGAATTTAACAGCAACTTAAAAATATGTTTTAATGGTAAATAAAACACCTTACCAATTATAAATAACACAATCAAACAAGCTAAATAAATAATAATTGTATTTGTATCCATCATATCCCCCATATAATATGTAAAACAGGAAAGCTTTTCCCATTTTTATATATTTTAGATAACCTTTTTATTCTTTAAAACAAAAGAACTTGCTAAATCTAATTCAACACCTAATTGTTTTGCTTTATTTAACAAATAATCCAACTTTGATTGATTTGCTTTAATCTCATAAAGATAATAATCTATTAAATTCCCATCAGCAAATTCATAATTTTTTCTTGCATTTTCTAAGTCATTTCTAGTTTTTATAACACTCAATACTAATTCCATTCTTTTTTCCTTCTCAGTCTTATCTTTGATTTCTGCTGATTCTTTTACATAATCATAATTCATATATACATTCTCCAATCAAAATATAACTTATTAAATATATTATGCAAAAAAATAAAAATTATTCTATATCCTGTATTATTTGTATTTTTATTATTTATCAATATATCTTTATTTTTTTATTAAATTATGTTACAATACCCAAGTACTAAATTTCATTAATAAATCCTTTTTTCTAATTAAAAACAATCGCAACAATAGTACAAATAATTTTTTGGAGGATAGTATGGACGAACTAATTGGCCAGCTAGCGGATCTTTTATCAATGTATTCACAATCAAATGGCGAAAAAAAAGAATTGCCTAATACAAATGACATCACTGATATGATTTCCTCAGCTGAAGAACTGCTCAAGTTGAAAGACAAAGAAATCTCTGCTTTTCACAAACTATTTTGTGCATCTGCGCGATCATTCAAAAATACACAAGCTCCTGTATTAGTTGATGCTACATGTGAACAAGCAAAAAAAGAATATGATAAGTTAGAAACTTTTAGAAAAGTTCTAAAAACACTAAAACCAATTGACGTTATTTAAAAAAATCCCCGTTCTTGTCTAATAGACTTGAACGGGGTCTTTCTTATTTTTATTCAAAATTAAATTTCTTCAATTTTCATTAAATTAGTGCTTACATAATCTCTTGGATCACTTTCACCTTCAGTAAATCCAGCTGTAATTAATACTTTGTCTCCTTTTTCTAATTTAATATCATTTTTTTCTGCAAATTCAATAGCAGCACTTCTTGCATCTGCTAAGAATTTTTCAACTGATGTTGCTCTTTCTTTGATTACTGGATAAACAGCATAATTTAAACCTACTCTTCTTCCTGTTTTTTCATTATCACAAATTGCAATAATAGGAACATTTGGTTTTAAGTTACTTAAAATTCTAGCTGTTCTTCCTGTTAATGTTTCAACAACTATTAATTTTGCATCCATTATTTTAGCACAGTTAATAGCACTTGAAGCTAAAGCTATACATTCATTTTCAGAAGGATTTACTGGTAAAGCAAATTTTCCTGTAAAATCAACATATTTTTCTGTAACTTCACATGTTCTTGCCATAGCTGCAACTGTTTCAATTGGGTGTTTACCAACTGTTGTTTCTCCTGATAGCATAACTGCATCTGTACCATCAAATACAGCATTTGCGATATCAGATGTTTCAGCTCTTTTTGGTCTATTATTTTCCATCATTGTTTCTAACATTTCTGTTGCAACAATAACAATTTTACCCATTTCACGAGCTGTTTTTACTATCATTTTTTGAATAGCTGGAATTTCTTCTGGTGGAACTTCTGATCCTAAGTCACCACGACCAATCATTACACCATCTGAATTTTCGAAAATTTCTTTAATGTTTTGAACACCAATAACACTTTCAACTTTACAAATGATTTTGAAGTCTTCTCTTCCATATTCTTTTAATAAAGCTTTTACTTCATCAATATTTTCTTTGTTAGATACAAAAGATATTGCTAAGTATTCTCCTCCATGTTCACAAGAGTATTTGATATCTTCTTTATCTTTTTCTGAAATATATGGAATATCTAATGGTTTACCTGGTATAATAAAGCTTTTTCTGCTTCCTAAATGTCCACCTTGTGTAATTTTACATGTTACACCATCAGCTTCTTTAGAAATAACTACAACTTTCATTTTAGCATTTTCTAACCATACTTCATCATTAACTTCTAATGTATCTATAACTTGTGGGTGATTAATTGTAATTCTTTCAGCGTTTCCTATAACACTTTCTTTTACAATACGGATTGTGTTACCAACAACTAAGTCAGCACCTTCTTCAACCATAACTCCACCACGAAGTTCTGGACCTTTTGTATCCCATAATATTGATACATTTTTTCCAGTCATTTTTCTTACTTCACGTACGCAATTTTGGAATTGCATTTTTTCTTCATCTGTTGCATGTGAAAAGTTTAATCTTGCAATGTTCATTCCGTTTTGAACCATTTGAGCCATAACTTCTGGTTGGTTACTTGCAGGTCCAATACTACATATAATTTTTGTCTTTTTCATATTATAAACATCTCCTTTTTAATTTAGTTTAACATAACAATTATTATACATAATTATGCAGATAATTGCAATATCTTTTGGCAATTTTTTCCACTTTTTTTAAATTGGGGACTGGAGAAAATTTTAAAAATTTAAAATTTTCTCCAGTCCCCAATTTAAAATTATTTAATATGTCTCATTCTTTTTAACTTTTTCTTACTAACTATAACCACTACACCTGCAACAGCCAAAAATGGAATCATAAATTTCCCTGCCTGAGGTATTGGTTTATCACTTTGCGTATCATCCTCTTTATTGTCTTTTTTATCTTCATTATCAACATCTTTTATTTCTGCTTCTTCATTATTCAATAACTTTTCAATATCTATCTCAATTGTTTTCTTATTTCCATAATAATCTTCCACTTCTATTGTTTCTTTATCATATCTATAAAACATCTTCCATATACTTCTTCCATCAGATGATGGTTCCCATCCGTATACATCTTTTACTTCATTTGAAAATGTTATTGTAACTTTATATTCTCCTTGTTTTTCTAAGTTTTCTGAATCTGCTTTCTCACCTAACTCATCTGAACTTGCATTTTCATTTTCTTTTACTTTTTCTATTGTAATATCTAGCACTTCTAACCCAGGGTTAATGCTATCTACATTTATATTAACTTCAACAATATTTCCTGCTAAATCCTTTACTTTTAACTTTTCCTTAGAATTTGTATTAAATGTTTTTGTCAAAGTTTTCCCATCACTACTTAAGTTCCATCCATTCCATCCTTCTACTTCTTGAAGTTCCTTGTTAGCTGTAACTTTAACTGTAACGGTTCCATCAGAATTTGTTGTATATGTTGGTTTCGATACAACTGGCATAACCTTATCTATATTTTGAATATCTACTGGAACAAAGTCTTCATTACCTGTTTCATCCTTAATTATCAATGTTTCTTTCGTGTTTTCTGTATATGTTTTTGTAACCTTACTTGAACTTGATGAACTTACTGAATCACTTCCCGTTGTTTCTGCTAATCTTATAATATTTCCATCTATTCCACCAACATTTGCTACTCTTACAACCTGTCCCGTCATCAATTTTTGAACATTTTCGCTTACTCTCTGAACTTTTTCTTGTATTGTTTCATTATCTGTTGATTGAATGTTTAATGTTACTGATTGATTTGTTAGTGACTGATTATCATAATCGCTATTTATCGCAATATTATTATCTATTCCTTCAACAAAAACTTTTATGTAAGTAAAGTTTCCTGCTCTATCGTAAACTTTATAATACTGGTGTTTATTTTCATTAACACGGCTATAAAAATCTATGTTTCCATTGCTATTCTTTTTATAACTCCAATTTATTTCTTCTCCCATTTCATCTGAACTATAATTGTTATTTTCTCCCGTTGCATTGTTATATGTAGATTGAAATACTTGTTCAATTTTATAAATATCTTCATCAGCTGTTATTTCTACGAATTTAGATTTAGTTGTTCCATTCTGTGGGTCAACATTTACAGTTACCTTTGGTGGATTTTTATCAATTCTAAAGAACTGAATATCTAAACGTCTTATTTTACTTATATCTGTTTCTGGTGTACCATCTTCTTTTAATGGTGTTATAAAATCAAATGCTAATATTGTATTGTCATCATACATCTTTTGTACAACTTTCTTATTTTTTGAATTCACATACTTCCATCCGTCTATGTCTGCCAATTCCACATCAGCCGATACTGTTACTAATACATCTTTGTTTACATCTCCTGAAATATCATTTCCTTGTAAATCTGTATATCTTACTTTTATTCCTGGAACAATATCACTTCTTACTCCTGTAACGTTTATCGTTACTGTTGCATCATTTCCTGATTTATCTACTATAGATATCTTTTGATTTTCTACGTTATACAAATATGCACGTTCAAATTTAGTTCCGTAATATCTGTCATCATTATCTACCTTTGTCCATTCACCTATTGCTCTTATTGGTTTATTTGTTGTTAAAGTTACCATTCTATAATTTAATTCAACTCCGTCAACTGTTTTAGTAATTACATCTCCATATGAAACTTCATACTCTAATTTTACTTCATCTTTCACTTCTATATTAAATGTTGTACCCATTGCATATCCACTTTGAATTGCAACTTTTGCTGAGGTTGCTGTATTATCGACAATAATTCTATTTCCTTCTACCGTGCATCCTTCGCAATATAAATCTTTGTCTGAATATAGAATATTTGATGAGTCTTTAGCCGCCTTAAATATATCAGGTAATTCTGTTTCTGTTGTATTTACTATTGTTTTATTAATTATGTTGTTAGAAAAAGAACCGTTTATAAATTTGATGTTTCCTATTTTTTCAATATTATTTTGTGTAAAATATATTGCATTATATGTTTTTCCTGATAATGAAGATAAATCTGAAACTCTATTGTTATCTAGATTAATATTATTAAGCTTTTCTAGTCTTGATAAATTACCTATATTTGATATGTTGTTGTTTTTTAATTGTAAATTTTCTAGTTTTGATAAATTTTCTATGCTATTTAAGTTTTCAAAATTATTATCATTTGCATATATGGTTTTTAAATTCTTCATTTGAGCTATTTTTGTAAAATCATTAAGATTATTATTGTTTACATGTAAAGTATTTAAACTGCTAAGCGAATTCAATTTTTCAATATTTTTTATATTGTTATCATTTAAGTTTAAAATTTGTAATCCGTCGAACTGTTCTAAACCTGTTATGTCTTCTATATTTTTACCATTTAGTGTTAATGCTATTATACTATCAATTTTGTTCTCTGCTATAAATACTTGTTTGTTTGCATCGTCTACTATATAATCGTTTTCTGGTAATCTATATTTTAATTGTTGCTTTATCGCATTATATAGATTTTGGTCTATAAATTTTATTTGTTTTGTTGGTCTTACCTTAATATTTAGTATTGTGTCTTTGGCTTTTCCTTCAGGTATAGTAATACTAGCATTATCAATATTTCTTGAGATATATACGTTATCTCCATTAATAGAACAATCTTTACAAATTATATCTTTGTCTGTATATACAGTACCCTTTGGATTTATTGCCTCTTTAAAAACATCAGGAAGCATTACCTTGATTTCATTACTATCTGTTGCAAGAGTTTCTTCATATAAATTTTGTTCTTTTACACCTATAGTTTCTATATTTGATAAATTTTTCACAGCACTTATATCACTTATTTGATTATTGTTTAAAATTAAGATTGTTAAACTTTTCAAGTTTTCTAAAGCACTTATATCACTTATTTGATTTCTACTCAAAAACAACTTATTTAAATTTGTTAAATTTTTTAAATCACTTATATTACTTATTTGATTATCATCCAAGGATAAATACTTTAAATTTTTCAAATTTTTCAAAGCATTTATATCACTTATTTGATTAGAATCTAGCTTTAACTCAGTTAAATTTGTCAAATTTTCTAATGTATTTATATCGCTTATTTGATTACGTTGTAACCACAACTCAGCTACACTTGTCAAATTTTTCAAATAATTTATATCACTTATTTTGTTATTGTATAAATGTAAGCTAGTTAAACTTCTCAAATTTTCTAAAGCACTTATATCACTTATTTCATTATCGGATAAATTTAGTGTAGTTAAACTTGTCAAATTCTTCAAACTACTTATATCGCTTATTTCATTAAGCCTTAATTCCAAGCTTTTTAAATTTGTCAATTTTTCTAAAGCTCTTACATCACTTATTTCATTTGCTCCTAAACTCAACGTAACTAGACTTGTCAAGTTTGACAAATCATTTATATCACTTATTTTATTTCTATATAAAGACAACCTAGTTAAGCCTGTCAAATCTTTTAAAACACTTATATCACTTATTTTATTATCCGTTAAAGACAAGTCAATTAAACTTGTCAAATCTTTTAAAGCGCTTATATCACTTATTTTATTAAACACTAAATTTAACTCAGTTAAACTCGTTAGATTTTTCAAAGCACTTATATTTTCTACCTCATTATAATATAAATTTAACTTAGTTAATCTTATTAGATTTTTTAAAGCACTTATATCTTTTACCTTATTCTGAGCTAAATTCAAGTAGTTTAAATTTGTCAGATTTTCTAAAGCATTTATATCGTTTACTTGATTACCAGACAAATCCAACCAAGTTAAATTGGTCAGATTCTTCAAAGCACTTATATCACTTATTTTATTGTGTTCTAAATCCAAATGAGTTAAATTTGTTAAATTTTCTAAAGCACTTATATCGCTTACTTTACAAAAGTATATATATAGTGTTTTTAAATTTCTAAATTTTTCCAAACCACTAATATCGATTAAATTTGAATTTTCAAAACGTAATTCTTCAATTTTCTCTATTGTATTTTTGTTAAATACAACAGTTAATGTATGATCATTACTAGTTTCTCCCCATCCTTTTATATGCTTATACAAGTTTTCGTCCTTAAAAGTAATTGTCACTGTCTCCTCCGCCGCCAATGAAACGGTTGGTACAACTAAACCGCAATAGCATTATAACTACAACAATTGCACTAATTATTCCTACAATCTTTTTCATTTTTATCCCCCTTATCTTTGGTTCTCTCATACTATTATTTTCTCATTATAACAAATCAAAGTCAAGAAAGTTTACATATTTTTTTAAAATTGGGGACGTAGAAAATTTTAAAAATTTAAAATTTTCTACGTCCCCAATTTCAAAATTTTCTACGTCCCAAATTTTACCCGAAAATTCCTCTCTTCTTAATTGGCGGTTGTTCGTTCATCGTTCTAGCAAGTTGAGTTAATAACTCTCTTTGCTCTTTTGACAATTTCTTTGGAACTTGAACATTAACAGTAAATACAAAATCACCATTGCTATTAGTATTAATATTCTTAAATCCTTTTCCTTTAATAGTAAAAGTCGTACCAGTTTGAGTTCCTTCAGGAATTCTAAACTTTTCTTTAGTACCATTAACCATAGGAATTTCTAATTCTGCACCTAAAGTAGCTTGTGTGAATGTAATTGGAACATTACAATAAACAGTTGTACCTTTTCTTGTATAAATACTGTGTTTCTTAATTCTAACAACTATGTATAAATCTCCCTTAGCTCCTCCGCGGCTTCCTGGTTC
>JAFVGB010000016.1 GCA_017475185.1 Clostridia bacterium | reverse complement strand
CTTCCTTATTTTTCGTTGTATTTTTAATCAGTAAGTACACCTATTTTGCACAACTTAGTTGTCCTACAATATATATAGTATATCACTAATCTTCAAAACAGTCCAACAAAGTATACTCTATTGACCTACAAAAGATAGAAACTTAAAAAATCAAGTGTTCGCTTCGCTCACACTGCCCCTCGACGTTTTAGTAGCCTTTGTATTACAATGTGATAGCTTGCAGTATTTATGGTTTTATATGGTCTATTTTGTTATAATGATTGTAACCGAATAGGGCGCAACTATTAACGAACAAAGAATTTAAGCAAGTCAAAGGAGAACATTATGAAATCTGATATTATATACAGTTTAATTAGTAATGATATATTTAGACAAGATGTTATGAAGTATTTGGAAATAGAAACAGATAAAAATTTTGAAATAACGGAGAGTGAAGATTTTAATGAAGATAATGATTTTTTGAAATTATTTATTTCAACTAATAAAAAAAATTATTTAATTACTGTTGAGATGATTCACAATGACTATAAATTTGTTGATAATGAAGATATGGATAAAATTATTGATAATGAAAAATTTCATTTTGACATTGATTATTGGTCATATAATATAACTTATGATCAACTTGGAAGACTTTTTGAAAGTGGAAAAATACTTATTCCTAACATGCAAAGAGGATTTGTCTGGGATGATATCCAGGCCTCTAGATTAATTGAATCAATTTTAATGGGTTTACCTTTACCAAGTTTATTTTTAATAAAGAATATCGAAGAAGGAAATTACATGGTGGTTGATGGTCTCCAAAGAATTACATCAATTCATTCTTTTAGATACAATAAAAAACTACCTAATCGTGAACCAAAAGTTGCTGGTTTTGCGCTAAAAGGTGTACACAAAGAAATAACAAATAAAACATATAAAGAATTATCAGAAGAGGGGAAAACAGATAAATTCGATATGGGAACAATCAATGTTATTGAATTTAAACAAAATAAACCTGACAAAGAAGAAGCTATGTACACATTATTTGAAAGATTAAATGGAGGAGGAACAAATTTAACTCCACAACAAATCCGAAATTCAATATATTATGGAACATTTAATGACTTATTAAATGGACATGCGGAAATATTAAATAAATATTTTTCTCAAAAAGCAATATTAAATCTAATGCCTTCAGAAGCTTTATTAAGAATTATTTCAATTCATAAATATATAATTAAAAATTATTCAGATATTTTGGAAAATAATTATGAAGGTATTAGTGAATTGACTAGTTCTATAGCATATAAAAAAATATACAATGATACATCTAATAATTATCATTTAGAATATAAATTATTAGAAAGAAAAACAGATACAAATAAATTAGAAGAATACAAAGAAGAATTAGAAAAATATTTTTTCAAAATAACTGAATATATAAAATCGTGTGAAAAGATTTTTAATGATAATGTTTTTGCAAGGTTTGATAATGAAAAAGGAGAATTTCTAAGTAGGTTTACACCTATTCTTTTAGAAGGATTAATTGTTACAATGCTTTTAAACCAGGATAAGGAGTTAAAGAGCAATGAAGAAATTGTAGAACAGTTCAAAGAATTATTTATAGATAAAGGCCACTTTGAGCAATATTTTACGCAAGGAACAGGTAGACTTAAAAATATATTTGGTAGGATTGTGTCATTACAAGAGGTACTTTATGAAGAATCTCGACTATAAAGATAACGAGTTAGAAATAAAATTTCTTCTAAAGTTATTAAATGATTTATCACCAACAGATGATACATATCAATATTTAATGAATGAATTATTAATATATGTGTATACATCTTATGAAAATTTTTTAAAAAAAATATTAGTTTTCTTGTTTGCTGATGCTAAACAAAATTTTAAATATAATCCTTTTTTAATTGAACATAATTTGTGGGGAATTGTTAATAATGAAGATAAAAAATTCATGGTACCTAAAGGAAAAATTGAAGATTTAAAAGTTAATTTTCCATTGATAAAGGAAAGTTATTTCATAGATGAGTTGTCGGCTATAGATACTTTAATTTTAGCAAGAAATTCTTTTGCACATACAGGACAAAATAATGCTACTTTAGAACAAATTTTAAACGCCTATTTAACATCAAAGTATATAATTAAGTATCTTGATTTTTGTTACGTAACATCTACAGATATCGAAAGATCTAAATTAAAATCTACACAACTTTTTTTGAAGAATCTGGTGAACCACACAGAAGGTTGTATTAAATCAATAAAAGAAGATAATTTTAGTCCTACTATGAAGGCATTTGATTGTCACTATATAGAATATATATCTTTTAAAAATTCAGGTATATTTGATTTCAATTTAGATTTATCAGATTTATTTTTAGAAGAAAATTTTATATTTTTATCAAATTATACAGGTAAACCAGTAGGTACTTTTGTTGGTAAACTTGATTCATTAAAAAGTTTATTATATTTAAAAGCTTTTAAGGTTAATGATAAAGATAATTTAAAACCAAGGGATATATTAGTAAGTTTAGATTGAATATCAGGTTTTTAAAAATTATCGTTATTTAATATTACTGTTGAGGTTCTGTTGCAAAGTTTTCCAAAAAATCTATTTTAGTGTAAAAATGGAGAAAAAAGACAGAGAGGACAGAGTAATGAATCATTTTAAAGGCAAACAATTCAAAAAAGACGTCATTATTGTCGCTGTTGGTTACTACCTGCGTTACAATCTAAGCTATCGTGAAGTTCAGGAATTGTTATATGATCGTGG
>JAFVGB010000015.1 GCA_017475185.1 Clostridia bacterium | reverse complement strand
GTTTTCAATTATTTTTTTAAACTCGTCAAAGTTAACACCATCTTCTGTAAATGGTGTAGCTATTGCAGTTCCACATCCTTCAAAAATGATTTTTTTCATATACTTAATCATTCCTTTCTAATAAGAGTTATTTTTTATTCAATATATCTTATTCGATATTGTTTTAAAATAATTCCTATTTTTTCCATACAAGAGTGATAAGTCTACTTTTTTAATATTTCCTAAAATAATTGTATATCTAGAATTTATAACTATGTGGCAATAATTCATTAATAGTTAATTCTTCCGCCATATCTTCTTTATTAACAACACACACTTTAAAATTATCATCTACAAACTCTCTCATAAATTGTCTACAATATCCACATGGTAAACATTTTTCTGTTGTTTCTTCACCTTTTAAGCCACCTACAACTGTTATAGATTCAAATTCTTTTTCTCCTTCCGAAAGTGCTTTTACAAAAGCTGTTCGTTCAGCACATATAGACTGTATTCCATGATTTTCTATGTTACATCCTAAATATACTTTACCACTTTTTGTTCTAAGTGCTGCTCCTGTTTGGAAATTAGTGTATGGTGAATGTGAATTTAGCCTTGCTTTTTTTGCAAAATTGATATCTTCTTTGTTCATAATTTTACCCTCCAAATTTATTTTTCCATTATATAATACGTTGTACTCATTATATAATACCTTTATTTTGTTTGCAACAATAATAATTTTCATTATAACAAAAAAAAGATACCAGATAATTTTCTGGCATCTTCTTCTAAACTTTTTTATCTTTAGAAATTTTTAATATATATTTATCTTCAAAGATATACACTTCATCTTCACTACGTCCTACACCATCAACTGTATATTTCATATCTTTTACTATTTCTTTTATTTTTTTATTTTGTAATTTAACAATTCACATAAGATTAAACATGGGAAATCAACACATAATATTATCTTAACAATTAATTTCAGATTTGAATCATCCCATGGACCTCTATATTTATGGTTAAAGTACATATTTGCAAAAAAAGCAATTACCAATGCAACAGTGCAAATATACTTAACAATATTTAGTATTTTTAATGTACTATCAACTTTTTCTTTTAACATAATAAAATTTTCTTCTGCTTTACTAATATAATCAGTCTCATTAATTTTCTCTCCGGATAATAATTCATTAACATTAATATCTAACTCATTGCATAAGTCTTTTAATAAGGAATAATCTGGCATTGTCTTACCGTTTTCCCATCTACTTATTGATTTACTTGTAACACCCAATTTTTCACCTAATTGTTCTTGTGTTAAACCTTTTTCTTTTCTACAATTAAAAATAAATTTTCCAATTTTACTTTGATCCATATTACCTCTCCTTTCGCAATTAATTATATAATTATTGTTAATTAAGTAACAGGACAGAACCTGAGAGTTGGGTATTATATAACTATTTTTCACCAAAAAACAGAGTATTCGAAATTAGTTCATTTATTATACTAATATAACGATCTGGATTATTTATACTTAATTCTCCATGAGAATACTTAGGTATTATTTCCATTCTACTTGCTCTTATTTTTTCGTTAATCATATTAGCTGATTTTTTCATTATAGGTCTTTCTTTATTTCCAACAACAACCAATACTCTTGCTTTGGTATCTTGTAAAGTATCTTTAATTTTATAATTTGAATTTGCCTCCATAAAAGCAATCATATTTTCTTTTGTAATTTTGCATGTATCTCTATAATAATCTTCAAATAAATCATTTCTTATTCTTAAAGAATTAAATTGCATTTTTGAAAACCATTTTTTGGATATTAATCCATAACTCATTGAAAATGCAGGTCTTATCATTTTTTGTGTTGCTTTCATAGGCATTGCTAATGCACTTTCTATAATCGCAAAATCACAAATATCACTTTTTCTTGATAATATTTCTAAAAGAATTTGGCCTCCTAAAGATAGCCCTCCTATTAATTGAATATGTCCATTACATTTATTTGTTATATAATCTATAATTTCTTGTGCATTATCTTCAATACTTGTAAAATTCCTATCGCTATCTGAATGCCCATCTAATATTGGAATAATTACATGAAAACTATTTTGTAATTTTTCTGCTTCATCTCTGTAATTCCACCAAGAAAGTCCACCTCCGTGTAATAACATTATAGTATTATTTTTACTATCTCCATATTCTTTAAAATTCATATTATTTCCTTCTTTCAAAAAATCTTTTTTGTTTAATTAATATCGATTTTATTATATCATACATTGATATATTTTCAATCCTGAAATAGTACGCACGGAAAACATATCTACCATATATCCGCATTTTTCGATATTTCTATAGGTATACCTTTTGGTACACTCCGTATCGCTATCCTGCTGTTAGTGTTTTTTACAATTTAATTTTTGTTCAAGAAATTTATAAGTTAATTTTTCAAATTTTTTTGACTTATAAATTTTTATAGGTCAAAAAAGTCTAGATTTTTGACTTATAAAATTTTATCGGGCAAATTATTCGATTTTTTTGACCTATAGATTTTATTTTAAAAATAAATCTGTATATTTTTGAAAAGTAAAAATTTGATTTCTACTATATCCTGTTGTTTCTACAATAATATCATTATTTAATAAACAATTAATTCTGCCATTACCATCTAAAAAAGGATGGATTGATTCAAATTGATAATGTAAAATTGCAACTTTTATTAAATCTGGTGTATCAATTTCTTCGTTATTTATAAATTTTTCAAAATCACTTAAACATTCCGCAACTTCTGTGTGTGGTGGTGGAACATAAACAGCTGTACTTGGCATACTACCACCAATCCAATTCTGAGATGTTCTAAATTCTCCTGGCGTTTTATGTTCTCCACGAACTCCTGTCATTAGTATTTTATGAATTTCTCTTATTAGTCTAGTACATACTGGAAAACCTTCACTAATTCTTAGAACTCCATAATTTGTTGCTTTAACATAGTTTTGTACCTCTTCCCAGTCATCTCTCTTTTCTGGACTTATATCTTTTACATCTAACAAATCTTCTTCTACTGTTGTTCTAGTTCCTTCCATTCTACTTGATTTATTAGCTTCAACTTTTACATGCATTTTAATGTATAAATCTACATTTGGTATTAATAGAGAATATGCATTCAATTCTCCAATTTGCCTGTTGGCTTCTGATAATAGTTTGTCCAACTTTGTATCATCCCATCCCCAGTTGTAATTGATTTTACTTGGGATAAATGTTTTATAATCATTATTTTTTACATATTCACCTGATATGTAGTCTTCCAATTTCTTCATAGAAACACCTTCCTTTTTTATTTATTTAAGTTTCTACTACTTTTATTTCTACATATCCTGCTTCGTTCATTGTTTTGACAAACTCATGTTTGTATTATATCATTTTTTCAACACATATACAATACAATATTCAACAAAAAATAAAAAAGACATCGACAAATTTCGACATCTATATTTTTTATCTTGTGGTTCCAAGAACATATCTACGCTCCATACACAGAACAACAAATTATAATTTCTAAATATAATATGTATCATCTTCGTAAAATTGTACTTTTTTACCTTTTGGTACTTGTTTTATTACTTGATACACATTATATGCATCGGGATATGGACTTACCATTCCTAAAAATGCAATTCCCCATAATATTGCATTCAAAATCAAATTATTTGAAGGTGCTATTGCAAAACATATTAAAGGAATTATTCCTAAAATATATGGAAGTAAACACATTAATACAAATCTTTTCTTAGATAATGGATAAGAAGCTAATGCAACAGGAGTAAAAGGTTTAACAATTCCTATATATTTTTTTACTTTTTTAGGATACACAATTGCGTGTAAAAATTCATGTACAAACAATAGAATAAATCCTATTAATAATCCAATAAGAATTCCCCATCCTTTTATTACAATATCTTTAGCTATGTATGTTTTAATAACCATAGCTAAAAACATTACTATTATTGCTGGAATTAAAAAAGGGATAGCTTTTATCATTTGTTCTTTAGATGATTTAGGCATTTTCATTTTTACTGCCTGCTCATCTAATTCTTCTTTTTGATATTTTTTTATATCTTCATCTTTTATTATTCCTATCCATTTTATATTAAACATAAGTGTCACCTCTTTATATTATTTATTATTATTTTAGTTTCATAACAGAAATTACCTCGCAATGGGATGTGTAGGCACCAGGAACATATGAATTAACCTCGTGTGTGGTTCAGTTGATATGTTTCCACACAGCTTTTTTTACTTAATTGTTTTTATAATGCTATCGTCTATTTCTTCAACTTTACTTACTACGATTGTATCAATATTTCCAACATCAACATTTTTCGTATTAACTAATATAGTTTTTAATCCTAATTTTTTAGCACATTCAATGTCCAAATACAAGTCGTCACCAATCATAACACATTCATCAGTTCTGTGTTCCCCACATGCATTAATATATGCATCTAGATTTGGTTTGATTAGTTTTTCTCCATAACAATACTTAAAAAATTGGCCAATTCCCATACCATTTAACCTATTCATTTGAGATTCACTAAAATAGTTGGTTAATAAAACTAACTCATATTTCTCAGCTAACGCTCTTATGCTATTTACTAATTTTTCATTTTTTTCTGGAATAGCATATTTTAAATGACTAAAGAACACTTCTAAAAAATCATCTGGTAAAGTAACATTTAAATGTTCACTCATGTGTTTAGTATAATCAGCCTTATTATAGTTTTTATATATTCCTTCATATGTACCAATCCCTTTTATAAAATCATTTACCCTTTCTTCTGAATATATATCCAAATCTATTAATGTATTTTTTATTGCATCTACAAAATTAACATTTGTTATTAAAGTGCTATCTACATCAAATATTAATCTTTTTATCATTTACTATTCCTCACTTTCAAACAACTTATATCCGTCATTCTTTATTTTATTCATTACTTTTGGTAATACAGGATAATATCCTGTTTTTAATAATATGTCATAATCTGGTTCAATGTTTTTAGCCTTATTAGAATCTTCTATTTCTGTTTCTTTATCATAAGGAACGGATTCAAAACTAAATTCTATCTTTCCATTTTCTTTATCATTTAGATTTCCAGTTATTATTAAATAATGTGCATTAGAAATTTCGTCTATAGAATTATAACCATTCTCTAAAATTGGACATCCTGAGCTACCAACACTACCGCAATTAATTAACGTTTTTCCATATATTTTTTCCATAAAATGATAATGTACATGCCCATAAATTACAACATCTGCTATATTATTAGAAGTATTACTTACTGGTTTAAACATCTCATATTTTTTTCTAAAATCTAGCTCATAATTATTAATAGTTTTATATGGATTATCTGGAAAAGCATGGAATAATCTTACTAAACTTCCACTTATATAGAATTCTTCTGATAATGGAAGATTTACTAAATAATCAATATCCTCTTTATTTAGTGTTTTTTGATAGTATGTAATTCTGTTATATTCATTTTCATCATCTTTAAATTCATCTGGATTCATACAAAATCTATCATCTACATTTCCTTTTAAAACAACTTGACAATTCTGTCTAATTTGTTCTATGCACTTTCTTGAATTTATACCTTTTCCTATTATATCGCCTAAACAAATAATTATTTCAATATTTTTACTTCTTATGTCTTCAATTACAGATTTTAATGCTTGATAATTTCCATGAATATCACTTATTATGGCTATACTTTTCTTTTCTATATCTTTACATTCCATATAATTTGCTCCTTTTCTATATTATTTGCTGTGTGCGCTGGGAACATATGAATTACCCCTGTGTGATTTTCAGTTGATATGTTTCCTTTTTACATAACCGCAAAAAAATTATATCAAATCAACAACTGTAATAATCATGTAATGATCTGACAATAATCTTAGTACTTTACTTGAGTATTCATCATTATTTTTTCGAAGACAAATGTCATCTAATTTCTTTCCTTCTGCAGTTGTTATATTATCAATAGTTCTAAAATATTTATCATCTGCCTTTTTCATAAAAGACATAAAATCTTCCTCATTAAAGTCTCCTGTTATAATATCTGGATTATGTTTTTCTATTGCATTATCTAGGAATTCAAACACTTGCTTATTTTCTTCAGCTGTAGAATCAAATACATGATATGGGAATCCATGATGAGTTAGCAAACTGATTTCCTTATTATTTACATTTAACTTAACTATCATATAACCTTTGTCATATAAATAATATGTATTTCCTGAACTTGTTGTTTTGGTTAATCCTGGATTTGGAAACAATTCTCTTTGTACTATTTCCATTGGATATTTTGAAATAACCGCTATTCCACAATTCGTATCTTTTACAATATTACACTCACTTAGTTCATAAAATTCATAATACTTTAGATTAGTTCTATTACATATTGACTGCATATACTGTATTCTTTCTGTTGTAATTATTTCTTGAAAGCATATTACATCAATATCCTCATCATTAACTGTTTCTATAATCTGCTCTAGCATTTTGTCATCAACATTTTCTGCTCTTTCTTTATCTAAGTATTCAGTTTTATCATCACTATTATAAAAACCTCCACTTATATTATAACTAGCAATTTTTAGTTTCATTTAAATCCATCCTTTATTTATTTTAATTTAAGAAGCGAAATCACATCGCAATGGGTTGTGTATGCGCCGTTGCTATATTATTTAACCATGTATATGGTAACAAGAACATATCTACGCTCCATGCATACATAAAATCTTATATCAGACTTCCTATTAACTATTTCCAAGTCTTTTTACATTTCTATTATTACTACTTGTAACAATTTTCTTTCCAGTTTCTTTTTCTATTTGTTCTTTAGCACTTTTAGCAACATTTCCACCTTTTAACACTGAATTTTTTACATTGTCATATCCTGAACTCTCTGAACTTTTTGATATTTCTGTTGAAGAAACTTCTGCAAGCATATTTAAAACTAATTCCATGTTAGTCATGTTATCTCTTAAGCTTTCCTTTTTAAGATTTTTTAGTTCTTTATATTCTTTTACTGTATAACCACTCCATACTTTTGTCAAAATATTAGTTAATGTTGCAAAATCTTGTGCTTTGTTTATTCCTTTATTTTGTAATTCATCTGTAAATTCTTTTCTAGCATCTATAGTTTTTAATCTTTGATTTATCCAATCTTCTGAATATCCTTTTCTTTTATATGTTTCAAGTGCACGATTAATAGTTATTTCAGGGTCAAATTCTTCATCTATTCTCTCTTTCCCAAGTTTTGCAAGCCACAACTTTACTGGTTCAGCTTTTTTTGAAGGAATAGATTCAATAAGTCTGAACATTCCCTCAATATCAACCACATCGGTCACACGTTTTTTACCATCTTGCGCAACTAATTTCAACTGTCTAGTAAAACTAGACGTTTCAAATTGTTCTTCATTTAACATCTTATTCTTTAACCAATTCCAATATTTTCTTGGCTCAGCACTCTCCGTTAAAACACCAATCATATCAACAACACTAACATAAAACTTTTCCTCTTCTTTGCTCCATACTGTTCTTACTTGCTTACCCTGGAAAAACTTTTCAATCAACATTATTTCTTTATCCATAATAATCTACCTCCATTTTTATATTTAAGCCCTTACTACAATTATTACTATAAATAAAGTTTTTATATTGCCATATTGAACTTATGTTTGTATTATATCATTTTTTCTACCATAATTCAACAATTTTTTTCCATAAATTCAAAAAGGATATCGACATTTTTTTGACATCAATATCCTCTTGTTTAAGGTGACAAATTGACACCTTAAAGATTATTTTAATTTAAGAATCGAAATATTTTCGATGTGGGATGTAAACGGAAACATATCCACCGGCTGAACCTCTACCACCTCATACATCTCCTCCATCATCTTCAAATCCCTAACCATAGTCGCAGGATTACAACTAATATAAACAACTCTACCAGTCTTCAACTTCATAATGTTTTTGATTGTCTTCTCATCCAACCCTCTTCTAGGAGGATCAACAATAATAACATCCGGCTTAATTTTCTCTTTCTTAATCAACTCATCAAAAGCATCCTCAACATCACCGCAAATAAACTCTACATTATCAATATCATTCAAATTAGCATTAATTCTTGCATCCTCAATAGCTTGTTTTACAATCTCAATTCCATAAACCTTTTTCGCATATTTAGAAGCAAAAATTCCTATTGTACCAACTCCACAATACAAATCGCAAACAATATCATTTTCAGTAATATTCGCATTTTCAATAGCAATATTATACAAAGCTTCTGCTTGAATTGGATTAACTTGATAGAATGACATAGGTGAAATTTTAAAAATGTAATCTCCTAATCTGTCTGTAATATACCCTCTTCCAACAATTGCTTCGTTTTTATCTCCCATAATTACATTAGTATTTTTCATATTAATGCTTTTAACAACTGTTCTAACTTCTGGGAATTTATCAATAATATTGTTAGCAAGTGTTAGCTCGTGAGGCATCTCTTTGCCATTTATAACTATTATAACCATTATCTCATTTGTTTGAATTCCAACCTTTGTTATAATGTGTCTAACTAATCCTTTTCCAGTTCTCTCGTTATATACGCTGATTTTAAACTTAGCCATTTCGCTTAATATAAATTCTGCAATTTCAGATGATATTTTCTTTTGAATTTGGCATTCTTTTAATGGAATAATCTCATGAGTTCTTTTAGCAAATACCCCAAATACTGGCTTTCCGTTCTTATCTGTTCCAACAGGGTATTGTGCTTTATTTCTGTAGTTGTATGGATTTCCCATTCCTAAAACTTTTTTAACTTCCACTTTATTAGCTAAAGTTTTATTTATTAAATTTTGAACTTTTTCTTGCTTGATATCTAGTGTTTTATCATAATCAATGTGACGCATACTACATCCACCACATCTTTTATATGAATCACAATCAGAATCACATCTAAACTCAGATTTTTGGATAATTTCTACAATTTTTGCAAATGCATGAGATGCTGTTGTTTTTAAAATCAAGATTTTACATTTTTCACCTTTTATTGCACCTTCAACAAACACTGTGTAATTATTTATTTTTGCAATTCCTTCTCCTTCAAATCCATTGTCAATTATTTCTACTATATACTCTTCATTTTTCTTAATTGGTATATCCATAAAAATCTCCCTTTCTTCTTATCCTATCTAGTTTAACATAAAATAAATAAACAAGCAAGTTTTTTAAATCAGGGACGGAGAAAATTTTAAATTTTTAAAATTTTCTCCGTCCCCGCTTTAAAATTCTTAATTAGCCTTATCTTTATAAACCTTAATCATATCCTTAAAACTCATCTTGCTACCATAATTCAAAATAGCATTAGAATAAATCTTAATAGCAATTTTAGCAATTACAATACTTGTAATAATTAACACTCCAATAGAAATAGCAATATCTTTTGGCTCAGCCAATCCCATCATAATTCTTAAAGGCATGCAGAATGGTGATGAAATAGGTAAAATTGAAGCGATTGCATTTAAATTACTTGTTGGATTCATCATAGTAAAGTAAGCAAGATAAAAACCTACAACAGAAATTATTGCAACAGGCATGTTTGCTGACTGAATATCTTCTGGTTTGCTTACAGTTGATCCTGTTAATGCATATAATAATGCATATGCTAAATAACCTAATATAAAATAAACTATTGTAATAATTCCAAGTGTTGGTGTTATATTAGACATATCTAGTACCGAGTTTAGTAATTCAGGGTCCAAAAATGCCTTTGCACTTGCTAAAGCTGTTCCAACAATTACTACAAGCTGTGCTAATCCAACTAAACCAATACCAATAGTTTTACCAAGCACTATAGTTCTAGGACTTGTTGATGTCACAAGCGTTTCCATTATTTTTGATGTTTTTTCAGTTGTTATTGAACTTGAAACTTGATATGCACAGAAGTAAATCGCAAAGAACAATACCATAGATAAAAGCATCATTATAAGCACGTTACCTTTTGCTTCTTTTTCAGCTGTTTGCTCTAAACTAAACTCAAAATTTGGTGTAATTGATTTTAATTGTTCTTCATTTAATCCTAATTTACTAATTTGCATATTCATATATAATGCATTCATTCCAGCAACAATATCTTCTGGAACATCTCCCATCATTGTTGTATTTTCTACAATATATCTCATCTTAATATTATTGTCTTGTTTTTCAACAATGATTGCTGAATCAATTTCGTCTTTTTCAATTTTTTCTTTTATTTCATCATAAGAATTTTTTGTAATCTCTATTTCATAATCTAAATTCAAACTTTTAATTACATCCAAATTACCATCAAAAACATCTTCGCTATCAGCAATTAACAACTTTTCTGTTGATGATTCATTTCCTTTAAACTTCTTTATTAAATTTGGAACATTAAATCCAACAACTATAAACACTAAAATAATTAAAGTTGAGATAATAAAAGACTTTCTCTTAACCATTTCTTTAATTGTAAATTTCATTACTGTTAAAATATCCTTCATTCTACTCACCCACCTTTTCTATAAAAATATCATTCAATGTTGGTTTCATAATGTCGAATTTATTTACTTTTATTCCTTGTGAAACCACTTTATTTAATAGCTCGTGGGCTTTTTCTTCTCCATCAATTCTAATTGTATATTCAGTTCCAACAGTGTTTTCAATGTTCATATTTAAGCTGTTAATTATATTATCAATATTTTGATTAGCAGATATCTTCATTCTATTTACAGGGTATGTTTCTTTTATTTCTTTTAAGTTACCTTGTAACACAGTTTTACCTCTATTTAAAATCAAAATATCCTCACAAAATTCTTCAATTGTTGCCATTTGATGTGCAGACATAATTACATATTTTCCATCTTTTATTAAACCTATAATTATATCTTTTAATATTCCTGTATTTACAGGATCTAGACCACTAAATGGTTCATCTAAAATTACAAGTTCTGGATTATGAATAATTGCAGTCATAAATTGAATTTTTTGTTGATTTCCTTTTGATAATTTTTCAGCTGTCATTTGCAAATATTCTTCAACTTTTAATTCTTTAGCCCATTTTTTTATTGAGGCATCAGCACTATTCTTATCCATTCCTTTTAATTCTGCAAAATACATTAATTGGTCATATATCTTTGTTTTTGGATATACACCTCTTTCTTCTGGTAAATATCCAAAGTTAACACTTTTTCTATTAACCTCTTTACCATTCCATGTAATTGTTCCAGAATCCTTTTTTAAGATTCCTAAAATCATTCTAATTGTAGTTGTTTTACCTGCACCATTTGTTCCTAAAAGCCCATACACTCCTGGTTTGCTAAGTTCTAATGATATGTTGTCTACTGCTTTTTTTCCTACAAATGATTTAGATACATTTTTTAAGACTAAGCTCATTTTCGGCTCCTCCCTTTTTTATTTTATTTATCTTTTAAAAAGAAACTTAAAACAACACATACAGCCATTAAAATAGTTGTTACTATTAACAACCAGTCTATTTTCAAAAGCAAACATAATAACATTAATATAAATTCTATTGTAATAATCACTTTCATTATAATATCTTTTTTCATGTTTTTTCCTCCTTCTTTAAATATTTATATTATTATTTATTTTCTTTTACTAATTATAAAATAGCTCATAAGATATATTAAAGTATCTATTCCAACAAATGCTGTTAATATCATTCCTTCTTTTTCTAATCCTAATAAATATAGAACAATACCAGCTATTGCAGCAATTACAGTAGTTATTCTGAAAGTAATTCCACTTGCTTCGTTATTTATTGCAATTAATCTTTCATCTTGTAATTTATTAACCATCTCTTGGCCTTTATCAGCACCAGATATTGCATATATAGTTTTAATAAAAATAAACATTCCAACTACAATTAAACCACTAGAAACGCCAGTAATATAATCTATCTTATTCTCATTAAATACATTTTTAAATATAAGTGTAGAAAATAAGATAACAATTCCCAGTAGTATTACTATAACCGAAGCCATAATCTTCTTTTTAATCTCTTTATTCATAACTTATTCCTCCTCACAAAAAAATACCTCTTCAATTGATTTATTAAAGTGCCTAGAAATTTTAAATGCTAACATAATTGATGGGTTATATTTTCCCTTTTCTATTGAGATTATAGTTTGTCTAGAAACGCCAACACAATGTGCTAATTCTTCTTGTTTTTCATTTCTTGATTTTCTTAATTCTTCAACCAAATTTTTCAAACTATCACTATCCTTTTTAATGTAATGTTACATTTACTTGATTATATTTCTTTTTTTATTGAATGTCAAGTTCGTTTGACATCTTTATAAAAAAACAGAAAATAATATAATAAAATTAAAAATTTATGAAATAATTTTTCAATTGTCTTGACAACTTATAATTATTTGTGGTAATATTAATTTTGTAATGCGGATGTGGCGGAATTGGCAGACGCGCTGGTCTTAGGAACCAGTGTCAACGACGTGGGGGTTCAAGTCCCTTCATCCGCACCAAAAAGAAGTTATCGAACCGATAACTTCTTTTTTATTTTCTTAATTTATAAATTCTTCCATATAACCCTACAACAATAAACTTCATAAACTGTCCAACAAATAAAGCAAACACAGCACCTTTCCAATCTGCAATTGCACCAACTAAAACAGCAAAAATTGCATATAATATGCTTCCCACAAGCGACTTCAACGATCCCATACTACTTCTATATTCATCTTTATATAAACTTTGTGAAATATCATTTTTAGCCACATCTGTTGGGAATACTGAATTTGTAACCATTATAAATGGAGAGAATATATTATTCATCAGCAAGCTTACCCAATTTGATACAATGCTAAATACATTGGAAAAAATAATTAATTTCTCATTTACCCATTTCTTTAGTATCTTTCCACTAAACCAACTTCCAAAGAAAGATCCAATATTAGCTAAAATTCCTGGTATTCCAACAGCCCATATAGGCCATACCATTTTGTAAAACTCACTTCTAAATTGAAATGTTGCCTCTCCTATCCCATCTGAAATTCCATCTGCTATAATTTGTCTTTTTAAAACCTTGTTATTCTTCACTAGCTTAACTACATTCTTCACCTGTGCCAAAACATTTTCATCTTCGTTTGAATATCTTTTTACATCCTTTAATCTAAGTGATAAAATCACTTCAAAAATCCTTGGAATTACTGAAATAATCATCAGCATCCTTATTGATGTAAAATATGCTACAACCGCTCCTAGCACTGTACTTAATATTCCTGCCATATAATACATTGAATTTGTTTTACCTAAGTAATGCTTATACTCGCTCTCTTTGCCCTCTTCTTTTAATGTATCATATATAAAAGCATTGTTATTTCCACTAAAAAACGCTCTTTCTAATCCTTCAAAAATCGCTGCAAATATTAATCCTGCATATGAACCAGTTACAGCTAGAATTACTGCATATATTAATGAATTGATACATCCCATAATAACCGTATTCTTTCTTCCAATTTTATCTGCGATTATTCCAGTTGGAAATTCAAAAATCGCACTTGCAATCATTGTTATACTAAATATGCTCATTCCTAACATCATTGAATTTGATATTTGTGAATAATAAATTATTGCAAACGCACCATATAATTTGAAGTCCATTAGAAGATTTAACAATCCCATTGTTCTTATGTTTGTTTTTACGACATTTTTCTCTTGTGGGAAATTGGGACGGTTCTGATTTCCCAAACTGCTTTTTTCCTTAGTACTTACGTCTTTTTTTAAATTTTCTTTCATTTTCAGTTCTCCTTATTTTTGATTTATTTAGTTATTCCGCTCCTAAAGTGATTTCAAATCAAAAATATAACCTCAAATGTTTTTATTTAACAATGAATGTTTTAATATTTATTAATTTAAAACCACTCTCTTGTTACTTTTAATCATAATTATCACTCCTTTCGTATGTATTTATGATACTATGTTTTTATGTAAATGTCAATTTATTTAAAAAAGAACATTCTGCATATTACAGCAAAATGTTCTTTAATTTTGGTCAGTTTGAATTTTTATTGCAATTCAATTTGTTTTGCAATAGTAATTAAATAATCAGTATCCTCAACTTCCCAACTCACCTTGAACTCAAAAGTTCTGTTATCCTTTAAAATAACAACAGCATAAATATCGGGAGCAAGCTTTCTTTTCATAAAATCATATTGAGAATAACAATCTGCAATAGCATTTGCTATATCTGTTAGCGTAATTGGTATTCCCGGTTTTGCACGAAATGAAACTCCTATGCAGTTTTTTTCTACACCCATTCCTGAGTATTTGAATTCTGAAATATCGAATTTTCCATCTTTTGATTTGGTTATCATATAATATGCCTCCAATGTGATGGTTTTACAAATATATTGTTCATTTGAACTTGACTGGGTTATGTTAGCACCTGACCTTTGCTAACGCCTACTATATTAACTGTTGCTTGACCAGATTAAAAAATTTAATGTTTTAATTATATTTCAATTTTATATAGATGTCAATTTTTCATTTTTTTAAATATAAATATCTAAATAGTAAATTTGTATGCATAATTTATTTATAAAAAAATATACTAATATAGTCAAATTTAATTTGACATGTTAAATATTATATGTTACAATATATTTAACTTAACCCTCCTCTACTTATGTAGAGAGACGGGAGTCTACAAAGACTTTGGAGAGTTCATAAGCAACTCTCCTCTTTTTATTTTGTAAAACTTTTTATTACTTGTTTATCAATTAAATCTAAACTGTTATTAGATATACGGATCTTCTTGAAAACATCATCATAAAATATCCTTTGCTTGCTTATCGTAGTTATTTGATTAATTAATACAATACTGTCTTGTTTCAATTTTTCAATTTGATTTTGCATTGTTTCTATATATACTTTTTCTTTATCCATCTCTTTTTTTATTCTAAGTGGAATATCTTCTATTCTATCCAATCTGTCCATTATTTGTTGTAATTTTTGTTTTTTCTTTTTAATTTTATCTAGAAAAATTGTATAAAGTTCATCTCCCAAATTCACGCAGCTATAATCATATCGTTTATTTGCTTTCTTTGAAGTTAGTGGTATGACATTCAAAGCTCCATTTCTTGTGTTATCATATTTACTCAATACAACACAATAATGCATTCCTCCTAGCTCATTTCCTATATTAAATCCTAAATTTACCTTAATCACTTCTCCTCTTTGAAATACTCCTGATTTACTAATATCAAAAGTCCTCTCTTCATCATGATATACTGCATAATCATGTATCCAATATGCAAGTAATTCGCTTTTTTTGTATTCATTCAATTCTATATGCTTTATAAATGATAAATCTAATCTATTTAAAGAATTGTCCTTGTGAACTATTGCTTTATTCTTTGTTTCTATCTCTTCATTATTCATATAATCATACCTCCATTGCTATTAATACTCTTTTAACGTTTTACTAACAGCAATAAAACGTTAAAATATTTTTTACGTTTTTATTTACTAATCTTCTAAATATAAAAAAAGCAAGAACACCCCTTTCTTTTAGAAATTTAGTTCTTGCTTCGTTTATTATTTTAGTTATAATATTAAAATTTTATATATGTGAACTATTGTTTGTAATTATATCATAAAATTATAGTTATTTCAACATTATTCTTTTATTTTTACAGTTTTTTCAAACCATTTTGTTGTTTACAACAAAATGGTTTAAAAAACTGTTAAGATAAAAACCGAAGCTATCAAAGTTGATAGCTTCGGTTTTTGGTCATTCATTATAATCACACTCAACTATAATTTTATTAATAGCCTTCCAACCTGCAGATTTTAAAAACCTTTTGTATTTCCTATTGCTTATTGGGTGTTTCCAATCTTTTAGTTTCTCTGCTTTTTTGCTAGAAAAATCTCGAGTCATAATATAAAGCCCAGTGACAAACCAAATAGTCATTCCTGTACATATCAATATCCATGCAAGCATATATACTTACTCCTTTTTGCAAAAATCTAGTTAAAAGTTCTAAACATTCTTTATCCCCAGATAATTCATCAGCAAAAAGAAGAATGTATACACCTTGTATTCGGAACCAATTTCTATAGTAAACTCCGAATTATTCTGTTCGTAGCTACCATAGATTTTGTCTTCTGGAAATCCTTCACAACAATAACGATTTACAACTTCCTTTGGATCAAAAAGCCCCATAAAATCGAAATCCAGTGGTTTTTCTGATTTTACAGAAATCTTCCAGTCATAAATATTGCACCTAAGAACAAATTCTATGCCAAGATCCTCACGAGTAATCTGAAACACCGGCAGTTTTACTGATTTAGAATAATGATGAGAAATTACCATAGGGTCATCATGCTCATCCCATCCCTTATCTGCAAAAACTAATCTATCGTTGATTACATCCCGAACAAAGCAAACTTGTTCACCCTGTGCTTTTCTATAAATGAGTGTTTCTTTTGGTTCGTTTACCCGTATCCATGCCGTAACATCAACAGGTAAATTCTTGTCGTAGTAATCCTGCAAATATGAAAGAACAGCCTTATCTGTATAGCCAAGATCTTTTTCATAATCATCAGGATTAAAATCCTTAACATACTTCTTCATGTCTTCAAGGATTGCGTAGTGTACTTTTCTTTTCATTATGATTTCCTCCTAAATTATTAGGTTTTTAAGTGACGCTCTCACTTTTTATTACGGTTTTGTTAGCACCTGACCTTTACTAACTCCTACTATATCAACTGGTACTTGACCAGAAAAAAATTAATAGGTAAATTATATCATGCTTTTTATTTATATGTCAATGCTACTCACATTAACTAAATTATCTATATAACAGCAGAAGATAAATGAAAAACACATCCTCTATTCTCCATTTTCTCCTGTGTTCTTCTCAAAATCTTATGATCATCATCTAATAATATCATAAAATCATATTTATCTCTTTTTTCCATCATCTTTTCTGCTTTTATAAAATCTCTATTCTCGTTATTATACTCGCATTTTTCTTTGTTAATTATAATCCAATTATTCTTATCTATAAAGTCAACATATTTGTTTAACCATATTTTTTTCTCATATACAATTATATTACTTCTAGAAAGAGATAAAATATATAAATCTATATTATCAATTTCATTTATTTCTCTTAAAGTATTAATTACAGCATTAATTGGCTCTCCATCTAAAAACTCTCCCTTTGTATCAGTAGTCAGCTTTCCCTCTGGAAAAACTTTGTACTCTACTATTGTTCCATCCATATCTATAAACATTGCCACTTTTTTATTTTCTTTACAAATCTTTTCTATTTTTTTATAAAAATTACTCATTTTATTTCTCCTTTAAAATATAAATTTTGCATAGTTTTATTTAAGTAATTCAGACATATTTCCGGTATAAAAAACATCCAACTTACTCATAGCCCTTGTAATAGTAACATATAGTAGCTTAATATCCAAACTATTATTACTATATTTTTCATTATTAGCATTAGAAATAATTACACAATCAAATTCCAATCCTTTTGCCAAATATGATGGGACAATTGAAATTCCAGCATTATATTCAGAATCCTTTCCTTGAATTAATTTAACATCCTCTCTTAGCTTACTAAGACTTTTCTGAAGTTTCTTACATTCATTCATATCTTTTCCAATTATTGCTATTGATTTGTAATTATTAGCTAAATAATCATTTATTCGCTGATTTATAGATTCTATAAGTTCTTCCTCATTCTCTTTCTCCTGGATATTAATAGAATTTTTCCTATCAATAACTGGTTCTCCAAGCACTATAAATTCTTTTTCATAATCAGGTAATTTACTAATTACTGAATTTGCAACATCCATTATTTCCTTCGTTGTTCTATATGTTTTCTTTAAAGTCGTGTATGTTGCATTAACATCTGAAAACTCAACATCTATAAATCTCTTCCAATTTTCAATTCCTCTATAATAATGAACTCCCTGTGCAATATCTCCTAAAATTGTCATTGAATTACTATTTAAAATTGTTTTCAAAACATCAAATTGAAATTCTCCATAATCCTGTGCCTCATCTATTACAACATGTTTTACTCTTGCCTTTTCTTTTATACCATTAATTTTATATTGTAGATACATAAGTGGTGCTAAATCTTCAAATGTGATTTCATTTTTACTTAAATTTTCAAGTGTTGACTTTTTCATATATTTAATCATATCTTCAAATTCTTGAAACATTTTGGGACGGTCTTGAAATGTTTCATTTTTTAAAAGGTCTTTATAATACTCTATGCAAGTTTTATTTGGTATCTTTTTCAAATATTCTTTAATAATCTTTTTATAATCTTTTTCAATTAACTTAATTTTCTTTTCAAATTTTTCATATGTTTCTATACGTTCAGATCCTGTAAGTTTTTCGATAGCTATGCTTCTTTTTAATTTCAAGTCATCTATAATGTTTTCCGATTTTTTTCTAAATTCATATGTAAGATTTTTTTCAATTTCATTTAATCTTGATGTAAAATTATACATATTATATGTATTAACAAATAATTCATTAATATCTTCATAACTCATTATTGTTCTACCATCATAACAAAAATCTTCTTTCGGTATAAAATTAGCTTCAACGTACTTTAAATAATCATCAATAACATTCTTAAAACTAATTGATGATTTAAATTTAGATTCCTGCAAAATAACATCTACTTTTCCTTGATATTCTTTAGCAATGTCATTATTAACAATCATAACCAATTTCTCATTATTGTCAGAAATCTTCAATCTTTTACCAATAACATCATAGGCAAAATCTTCAAATGTATATTGTTTTACATCATTTACTCCTAAATCTGGAAGTATATTGGAAATATAATTTAGAAAAAATTTCGTTGGTGCTATAATCATGAACTCTTCTGGTCTAAATTCCTTTTCATAATTATAGATTAAATACGCTATTCTGTGAAGTGCAATAGTAGTCTTTCCGGCTACCGGCAACACCTTGAACTATTAAAGGTGAATTAATTGGCGCTCTTATAATTCTGTTTTGTTCATCTTGAATTGTTGCAACTATGTTTTTTAATCTGTCGTCTGCTTTTTCTTCTAGAGCATTTTGAAGTAATTCATCATTTCCTGTAACATTGATATCAACATATTTCTTAAGTTTTTGATTTTCAATAACATACTGTCTTTTAAGAAATATCTCTCCTTCAATTTGCTCACCTAATGATTTGTAACTTGCTTTGCCAATTTTTCCTTCGTAATAAAGATTTGAAATCGGAGCTCTCCAGTCAACCACTATCGGCTCCAGTGTTTTGCTATCTAGAACTGATAGCTTTCCAATGTAAAATGTCTCTTTGTTTTTTTCTTTTTCTTGAAAATCCATTCTTGCAAAATATGGTGTATTTTTTAACTTTTTCATATTTGCCAGTTTGTTAACATACATTTGTAAAACTTGACCTTTTGCTAAATTTTCCATGTCATAATTCATGTCAGCTTTACTTAATGTGTCTTCAATGGATGTTTCTTCTTCTGTGATTTTAGCTACCGTACTTTTTAGCTTTTTTTCCTCTTCTAAAAATGTTTCCTTATCCATGCTAAATCCTCCTCTAGTTAAATTTTAGAGTTTGGCTTCTGTGTTCGGAATGGGAACAGGTATCTCTCTACAAGATGATATTATAATTGTTTAAGTATATTATGTCAATGGATTTTTGATTTTTTTTATAACTATTAATACATGCTAATTCCATTTTTGCATTTTATGTAAATTTATGCTATAATCTATATATACATACACACTTAACCAATTACCCCAAGGAGGTAAAAAATGGATTTTAAAGCAAAAAATGAAAAGACAATGCAAGACTGGTGTAAACTCAAGAATGACTTGTCACAGGATCCATTCTCAGAAATCGCATTTTCATATGCGGAATATTGGGCTATTAAAACCCAGGAGTATATGGCTAAAGGTTTTAGTTTTAATAAGGCTGTTAAAAAGGCTATGACTGAGGCTGATGAAGTCTATGTACTTAACGGGAGATTTTGGAACCGGATTCCCAACACACTTTACCATTACTGGTGGTATGGTGACCAACTTAAACGTTGGTTGAAATGGAGAAAGTTCCTACATTTGTATCCCTGTTAAAGAATACCGCACACTCTCAAAATACAGAGTGTGCGGTTATTCTTATTAAAAATTCTATTGTTTCGATTAGTTTATTTTTTTACCTCATATTAATCTCTTTCACCTTAATTTTACTACTATCAACATTTTCCTTCAAATACTTTGACATTTTTTCGAAACCATCCTGCACATTTGATACGGCAAAACGTTTATTTTTTGCTCTAATAACGACATTACGAATTCCTTGGCCATCTGCATAAAAAGGTGACATATCATTATAAATTGCCTTACCTGTTGGGCTTATAGTATCTGGCTTTTGTCCCATTGTAAATTTATTACGAACAATTTTCCATGTTACTTGTTGAATTTCAGAAACATCAAAAGTATATTTTATACCTATACCTCTTCTAACTGTAATTGTATTTCCATCAACTGTTACTTTAAACATATTCCACCAAATAAAAGCTATAATTGTTGGTACTATTACCAATGGTGTGAACCATAAAATCATTGCTATTTCAAATCCATTTGCTATTGAATTTACTACCATAAGAATGATTATTAGAGCAAATAACACATAAAACACTGTATTAAATCCCTTTGGATTTGTCACTTCAATTTTTTTCTTCATATTAAGAACCATCTCCATTACAATATTTTGATTCTCTCTTAAATCAATTCTTTAATATCCCAAGTAGTTCCCTCTTTAGAATCATTCAAAAGAATTCCATTTTCATCTAACTCACTTCTAATTTTATCAGCTAACTCATAATTCTTTTCTAATTTAGCAGTTGCTCTTTCTTCAATCTTTCTCTCAATTTCAGCAACATCTAACCCAAGTTTATTAATATACTTGTTCTTCAAATCATCAATTAACCCTTGAACATCTTCTTTAAACAATCCCATGATGTTATATAATCTTACAATTTCACTCTTAATTTTATTCAAAATATACGCTTTTTCATCTGCTGGAACTTTATTATCTTTTAACAAATTATTAACATATTTAAAATCTGCAAATAATTCAGCAACAGCAACTGGTGTATTGAAATCATCATCCATTGCTTCTCTAAATTTAGCTTCAATTCCATCTGCAACTTCATTTGCTACTTCTTTCATTTCAGTGTTTTGAGCTAAGAACTTATCAATAGCATTCATTGTATTATAGAAATAATATAAATGTTTTTCTGCTAAAGCAAATTCGCTTTCACCTAAATCTATGTCTGATGAATAGCTTTTTGAAACTATTGCATATCTTACAACTTCTGGATTATATAACGCTAGTGCTTCTTTTATTGTTAAAGAATTTCCAAGAGATTTACTCATTTTTTGTCCATTGATTTTGATTAATCCATTATGAATCCAGAAATTTGCAAGTGGTTTGCCTGTTAATGCTTCACTTTGTGCAATTTCATTTTCGTGATGTGGGAATATTAAATCTTTTCCTCCGCCATGTATATCTATTGTTTCACCTAAGTTATGTAATACCATGCATGAGCACTCAATATGCCATCCTGGTCTTCCTTCTCCCCATGGAGATTTCCATGAAATTTCTCCTGGTTTTGCGGCTTTCCATACAGCGAAATCTAATGGATCTTGTTTTCCTTCTTCAACATCTTTTCTAACTCCATTTAATAAATCATCTGTATTTATGTTTGATAATTTTCCATAATCTTTGAATTTCTTAACACTGTAATATACATCACCTTTTTCAGTTGGATATGCATAACCTTTTTCAATTAATTTACTTACAAAATCTATTATATTATCTATATTTTCAGATGCTTTACATTTTATATCTGGAAAATCTGCTCCAAGTTTTTCAAATACTTCTTCTGCTGCTCTAATTCTGTCTTCAGAATAATCTAAAGCATTCATGTTTAAAGCATTTGCTCTTGCTATGATTTTATCGTCAACATCTGTATAATTTCTTACATATTTAACTTTGTATCCTAAAAATCTTAAATAACAACATATCATATCATACGTAATTGACGCTCTTGCATGGCCAATATGTGAATCATCATATACAGTAATTCCACAAGCATACATCTTCACGTTATCCTTTTCAATTGGTATAAATTCTTCTTTTTTTCTTGTTAATGAATTGTAAATTTTCATTAAGACTCCTCCTTTTTAATATATTGTTATTTAAGTAGTTGATACTTATGCAATATTATACTGCATTTTTTTTGAAATATCAACTATTTGTTTGTATTTTATTCCAGCAATAAACGGCCGGTTTATAATTTGATTACACACAAAAAGGCCCTGCAGTCAGCAAGGCCTTTTTGTCATTATTTATGAGCTATGTCACAAAGATGCTTTAACACCTTTATTCTATACTCATCTAATTCACAAACTGGAATTTCCAGTTCATTTGAGATTTCCTTCAGCGTTTTCCTGTGTCCACTCTTTAATCCAAACGACATTTTTATATACTTTCTCTCATCTTTTGGCAGTTTGTTCAGACATTTATCAATTTTCTTGATAGTACAAGATACTAAATCTGCCTCATTAATGAGATCAGCGTACGCAAGTCTTCTAGCAGGAGAAACATCAGTTGGCATCTTTGTAAGTTCATCCTTTTGACAAAGTTTTTTAAAATAACCATCCAATTCTTCCTTAATATCTTTGAGAGTTTTTTCTCCGATACCCGGGATTGAAAGGATATCTTTGTCTGATGCATCTGCCAGCTGTCCAAGATTTTTAAATCTCCCTTCCAGTGCGTTAATTACATCTGAGCCAAGAAGCTCTGAAAAGATTAACCGGATTGGATTTTTTTCAACTCCAAAGTGTTTACACAAGTAACCCGTAGGTGTTTTTGTTCGCATTAAAAATCTTCCTTTCATATTATATTTGCTTTAAGCGAATGTTTACTATTATATACTCTTAATATTGATTTGTCAAGTATTACGCTTACTGTATTATGTAAATTATTGACTAATTTTCAAAAATATGCTATAATAAAAAAGTGATATATTAAAAGAAAAAATAATAAAAATTAATAAATAAATGAAGCTAGCTACTTGAACCTACTCATTTATAAAAGAAAAAAGGAGAGATAATAAAATGGGAAATTTATTTAATGAAACATTAGTATTTGGACACAAAAATCCAGATACAGACGCTATTATGTCAGCAATGGTAATGGCAAACTTAGAAAACAAATTAGGAAATAACGCAAAAGCTGTTCGTTTAGGAAACATCAACAAAGAAACAGAATATGTATTTAATTATTTAGGAATTGAAAGACCAGAATTAATAGAAGATATCGCTGATGGTCAAAACATCATATTAGTTGACCACAATGAATCAACACAAAGTGTTAACAACTTAGCAAACGCAAAAGTTCAAAAAATTGTTGACCACCACGCAATTAACTTTTCTACTTCTGCTCCATTATATTACAGAGCAGAACCAGTTGGATGTACATCAACAGTTTTATATAAAATGTATAAAGAAAATGAAGTAGAAATTTCTAAAGAAATCGCTACAATGATGCTTAGTGCCATCATTTCTGATACATTATTATTCAAATCACCAACATGCACAGCTGAAGATAAAGCAATAGCTGAAAAATTAGCTAATATAGCTGGTGTTGATGTTGAAGTTTATGGTACAGATTTATTAAAAGCTGGTACAGATTTAAGTGAATTTACACCTGCTGAAATTATTAACATAGACAGTAAATTATTTGAAAAAGATGGTAAAAGATTTAAAATAGCTCAAGTAAATACTGCTGACTTAGACAGTATTTTCAAAGATAAAGTATACTTTGAAGCTGCTATTAATGATGAAATTAAAAAAGATAACTTAGACTTATATATGTTTGCTGCAACAGATATTATTAATTCAAATTCAAAAATTATTTCTTTAGGAAATGATTCAGCTGTTGTAGAAAAAGCTTATGGTGTTACTCTTGATAATAACACAGCTTTATTGGAAAATGTTGTTTCTAGAAAGAAACAAATGTTACCAGGAATTTTAGACAATTTAGCTTAAAATAAAAAAGAATCCCTAGTGAAAATTATTTCACTAGGGATTTTTTTACTTTTTCTTTTTAATCAGATTATCGCGAACAACTCCGCAATAGCTTTTAAATGACGAATTGCTGGTTTTATTATACGGATTAGAATTGATAGCTGAACTAGAACCAGAGGTAGCTAAATTAGAATTGTAACTATTGTCCTGGTTTCTTACAACAACCTCCGCATTTGTATCATATCTTATAAAATCAACATCAAATTTTTCAGCAAGATGCTTTGAAATGCTAATTTCTTTCAAGCCTGTACAACCTAAAAACATTGCAGCATTTAATCTTTTAACACTTTCAGGTATAAAAATTTTTTCAAGAGAAATGCAATCTTTGAAAGCCAATCTTTCAATTTTTTCCAATCCGTCTGATAAAACTACTTCCTTTAAAGAAGTGCAACCATTAAACGTTTCTTCACAGATTATTGAAATACTTTTCGGTAAAACAATTTTATTCAACCCAGTACATGAGTCAAAAGCATTTTTTTCTATTACTTTCACATTATTTGGAATTATAAGTTCTTCTATCGTATTTGAAAAAATTGAAAATGCATAAGATTTAATTTTAATTACACTTTTAGGAATTATGAACCTAACAGAAGTGCCTAACCAAGGTTTTTGAAAGCTTTCTCTTATACTAGAATTTAAAACCTCAACCCAATTATTAATAGTTATTGTAGTTGGGAATTCATCAGTATTAATCGAGACTAAATCATCACTCCACCTCATGTTATTTCACTCCTAAATTGTCGTATTTTCTCTCGGAATGCTCTCAAGAACATGATAAGTGTCTTCTAAAGCATCTACTGAATTAACAATCGAATTAATATCGTCATAATAAATGATTTCTGCTGGAGTAACCCTTCCTTCTACATAATAACACCAAAACGTAACAAGAGCATCTTTGTCTGTAAATTCAGACTGTAATGATTTAGGAACAAATATTTTTCTTAAATTAAAACAACCTGAAAAAACTTCTTTACCAATTTTCTTAACTGTTGATGGTATTACAATAGAGGTAAGATTTTTACAACCTGAAAACGCATAATCACCTATTTCCAGTAAACCTTCAGGCAAATTAAGCCATTTCAGTCGGCCACATGAGCTAAAAGTATACGTTTTTATTACCTTAGTATTCATTGGCCATATTAAGTGATCTAAATCACAACATGAAAAGCCTTGTTCTTCTATTTCTTCCACAGTATCAGGAATTGTTATTTTGCTTATATTCCAACTGTTAAAGGAATTTCTTCCTATTCTTTTCATGCTGTTTGGAACAATGACTTCTAAATCATCATACCAATCAACTTTGCATTCCTCATCTTCTATGAACACATCAAAAATCAAATTGCATTCCAATGATTCCATGCCATCACGTATACGAAGAATTCTTGTGTTTTTGTCAAACACAGCATACTGACTTTCATACAAATGCCTGTTGTCAAATCTTTTAAAACGATCCTCATTGTTTACGTCACTGAATTCACCAGTATCATCATCATAGATTGTAATAGCAGCGAGATTGCCCCTGTATATTCTATTCTCTTCGTTCAGAATTTTGTACAGTTCCTTTGAAATACGTACCTCACGCAAATTCTCGCACCCAAAAAATACATCACGTCCTATATAGCGAACTGATTTTGGAATTGTTATACTGCGTAATGAAGTACAGTTCTGAAAAGCACGATCTTCAATCACTATTAACCCTTCTGGTAGAACAACTTCCTCTAAGTTCTTACACGAATCAAATGCTCCACCAAATGACTCTGGAGGCAGTTCCTTTAAACCTGATGGCAAAATAACTTTTCTTAAGCTATCACCATTTTTGAAATAGTGAATCCACTCTATTTTGGTAACTCCACTATCAAACATGTCTAATACTTTTATTCTGCATTTTGGACTTACATAGAACAACACATCCGGAAGATCACCATTGTCCTTCAAAACCACGTCATAGTATTCTGGTAAATCCATTTCATACAAACACTTTAAAGCATCACCCACATTGCGAAAGCCTTCAAGCTGTACTTTATCATTGGAAATCCGAGTAACTGTTCCGCTCATATTTAATTACCTCCTTAAGATTACTTTTTCTTCTTCTCTGCAATAAGATTCTTACGAATCACACCATTAAAGCTTTTTACTTCTTTAGATGGTAAAACTGTTATTTTATAAGCTGTCTTTTTTTCTGTTATTGGATTAGAATCGATATGATTTGAATTGCTGTTTTGTGACATACCTTCTGGAATTCTAGGAATACTTTTTAAGAAATTATTCAATCGTACTGTTACATCAATATTAATCATATTTTCCCTAGCTTTTTCACGTATGTCCCTTAGACCATCTCCTACCATGTTTTTTCTTCGTATATTGTTGCTTCTTCTGTTCAACTCGCGTTGTGTTCTAAAACATTGAATCCTAGTAGTTTCAAGTCTTTCTTTCATTTTTTTGAATCTTGACTTATATTCTTTATGCAAATCCTCATTAGAATCGTAGCAAATAACTTCTGCTGATGTATTACTCTTGAAATAGTCTTCTGTGTACTTGCTCATCAAAATTCTCGGAACATATATTTTTTTCAGTTCAAAACAATCATAAAATATACATTCGCCAACTTCATATACGGTAGTTGGTATTACAACATCTGTTAAGCTTCCACAACCGCTAAATGCCTGACGACCAATTTTCTTTAAACCTTCAGGCAAATTAATCCATTCCAATTTATTACATTTTCTAAAAGTATCCTCTTCCAATACCCTTGCTTCCATAGGCCAATTTATATTATTTATAGGAATTTTTTGGGCACATATGGTATCTATGAGCAAAAAATCCGGTGCAACATACATAACACTATCTGGTATTATTACAGTATATGGTTTTTCCAGTTCTTTATACTTACATAAAAAACCTGAAATCATAAAACGAACATCTTTTTCAGCACAATCTTTTATCCGAAGAACATGAGCCCCTTCATCAAATGTCACATATTCGTCTTCATACAGCATTACAGTTTTCCCTCCTTTACTCTAAGTTGCTATAAATACCTCAAATCCAACATCACAAAGATATTTAAATTATTAAACATCTAAGTGATGTGGATTTTACGGTATTTTGTTATTTTTTACGCTTGGCTGCTATGAGGTTCTTGCGTATCACACCATTAAAGCTTTTGAATTGACTTTTAGATTCAATAATTGAGCTTGATTGCTCCTCAGTACTGCCTTCATTCAAAATTAAGCTTGATACTTCATCGATGGCACTTTCAGCACTGTTCGTACTACCTTTATTGCTTTCTTCATCTGAATCTTCATCATAAATTATCAGCTTTATATTATCATTATTACTCTTTATATAAGCCTCACCATAAGTTTCTACAAGCTTCTTGGAAAGCTTTATACTGTGCAGATTGTTGCAGTCCCGAAAAACATCAGCGCCCATAGTACAAACTGATTCAGGAATTATAATCTCTTCTAGTGAAGAACATCCTCTAAAAACTTCATCACCAATAGAGAGTAAACCTTCTGGTAACACTATTTCTTTCAAGTTTTTGCAACCTTCGAATGTTAAATTGTAAATATACCTTAAATCGCTTGGTAAATAGGCAGTTTTTAAATTCTTGCACTTATTAAAAGCAAAACTTCCTATAGCTATTATTCCGCTTTTATTCATATATAGTATTTCTACTCTATTATTCGCATAAAAAGCAGAAGATAAAATTTGATAGCAATTATGAAACAGCACACCATATAATTCAGGCATCAAAGATTCAGCTGCTTCTACATCTTCACTTGTTACACGGTCAAAATCAGAAAACCGTGCAACATTGGGAGTTTGCTGAGTAATATGTCCCATAACAAATCAACCTCCTAAACTTTATTCTTTTTGTTTGCTATAAGATTAGTACGGATTCTGCCATTGAAAGACTTGATTTCCTTTTTAGAACTTGATACCGTATTAATTATTGTTTTAGGCTCTTCAATTGCATTAGTTGATGTACTTATTGGTTCATCATAAATAATAACCTCTGCATTTGTATTACTTTTGAAATATGCATCATTTCGATTGCATTCTTCATATAAAGATTTTGGAATTGTGATAGTTTCTAAATTATCACAATTCTTAAAAACATCTTTACCAAATTCCTGTACTGTTTGTGGTATAACCACCTCTTTAAGAGAACAACAACCCTCAAATGCACTATCACAAATCGCTACTAACCCTTTAGGTAAATCAACTTTCTTTAATTGTCCACACGTAAAGAACGTATTATAATTAATACAACTTACTCCTCTTGGCCAACTTATTTTTTCTAGCCAATCGCAACAACTAAAAGCTGACTCTCCTATGTAAGTAATACTATCAGGAAATACGATTTCTGACATGTTCATACAACTTAATGACAATTCTTCTATACGTTCCATGCAATCAGGGAGAAATAAAACATAGTTCATTTCATCTTTTAACTCTGTACAGTCACCATAATTATTATAAAGCTCATGCATTGTTATTTGAGAATACATTATATTAACACCATCTTTTACTGTTACGTGATTTGTTTCAGGATTAAAAGATAAAAATTCATTCTGATAAATCATTGTTATCTCCTTTTCGTTTGATAATTCCTCATCTGAAGGCAAATCCTCTTCATCATCATCAAAATCAAACCAAGCTAGCGCTGAATCATCATATACTACAACTTCCGCAGATGAATTACTTTTAAAGTAACAATCGTCTCGATTATATTTTTCATATAATGATCTTGGGACATTAATTGTTTCCAAACTTTCACAGGCATAGAAAACACAAGCCCCAAATTCTCGTACAGTTGATGGTATAGTAATGTTTTTAAGAGCTTTGCAAAACTGAAATGCATGACCCGAAATCGTTGTTAGGCCTTCAGGTAAGATAACTTCCTCTAATTTTTCACACTCATCGAAAGTATACCGCAAAATACATTTAGTTCCCTTCGGCCAATTTATTTTTTTTAGCCAAGTACAATTACTAAAAGCTCCAACTCCTATATCTGTAATTCCGTTGGGAATGTTTATTTTTGACATATTCATATCCTCAAATGCATAGTCAGCTATTCTCTCCATGCAGTCAGGAAGTACTACTCTATAGAAATGCATACCTGGTAATAACATACATCTTTTTGGATTACCATCTTCACGAAGTTCTGTATTTTGTATTTCTCTAGTAAACACTTTAATAATGTCTTTTACCCTTAAAACCTTTGTTGTTTCGTCATATCTCATATATTCATTCTCATAAATCATTGAAGATTTTCCTCCTTTACTCTAAGTTGCTATAAATACCTCAAATCCAACATCACAAAGATATTTAAATTATTAAACATCTAAGTGATGTGGATTTTACGGTATTTTGTTATTTTTTACGCTTGTCTGCTATGAGGTTTGTACGAATTGTACCGCAGAAACTTTTGAATTCCTTTTTTGAACTTGAAGTAATTCTGGCATTTTCTGCGTTTTCTTTTCTGGCTTTCGGATTAGTTATAGCTTTCTTGCTCATTGGTTCATTATACGGGATAACCTCTGCAGGTGTATCGATCTTGAAATAATCTTTTCCATACTTATCATATAATGCTTTAGGAACATATATTTCTTTTAGTTTTTCACAATATAGAAATACTCCTCTACCAAAGCTTTCGACAGTTGTTGGTATCGTAATAGTGGTAAGATTTTTGCACCTTGCAAAAGCACCATCTCTAATTTCTAATAAACCTTCATGCAATTCAATGATTTCTAAGTTACTACACTCATAAAATGTTTCTCTTTCAATTTTTTCTATATTATCCGGTACTGAAATACTTCTTAAGCCACAATATTCAAAAGCATTTTCATCAATCTTCTTTACAGTTGTTGGTATCGTAATAGTAGTAAGACTGCAATCAAACCCAAAAGCACTATACCCAATCACTTCAAGTCCTTCTGGTAAAACAACTTCTTCTAAGCTACTGCAGCTATCCAAAACACAACTTTGAATAATTTTTACACTACTTGGCCACTGCATACTTTTCAAATGTTCATTACATCTAAACGCATCCTGGCTTATTTCTTTAACAGAGTTTGGAATCTGATATTCGCTCACGCGCATATCAAAAAATCCCTTGAACTCTATTTTTTCGACGCTATTTGGTATTATTACTTTGAAATCTCTTTCTCCGTATAACCTACTATTTTGTTGATCATGAAAACGTGAGAACATGTCCTGACTAATAATTTTTACTCCATCTCTTATCCGTAAAACCTTTTCTTCAAAATCATAATAATAATCACCATAGTCAAATTCCATTACATTTTCCCTCCTTCGCACCTATCTCAAAGCAAAATCCTTCTAAAACGCTTAACAATCCCTGGCTTTTTTATTGCATCACTAAATATACAAAACAGTTTATTTCTAAACTCTTCAGTATAAAGTTCCTGCACCTCAGATGTTACTCTTTTTATTTCCAGTTCATCTCTTGCGTTTAAGATTGCCTGATAAATGCTTGAAATAGTGTTCTCCAGATTACACTTAAGTTCAGTATCTGTTCCTGCAATAGCCTGATATTTCTGCCTTGCTTCAGGGTTAAGTATCATTCCTTTCGAATTCATCATCATCTTCTTTAACTGCATATAATGCTCATATAAATCTGATTCATCAAAATTCGGTGTGGGATATGAACTTGAACCCTTATACCTATTAAGCATAAAATTCATTCTTTCGATTCTTGTGATTTTGGGAATTTGCAGTAACTCTGCTGCTGGCGTATTTGCAACCTGTTCATAGCTTGCAACTCCAATATCATTGAACTTTTCTATATCGAGATATTTAACAAGATTTAAAAAATCCGCTTCTGTCTCCTTAGGAAATCCAACAATAACTTCTGTTGATATTGCTATATCAGGTCTTGCCTGCTTGATTTTTTTAATACGCTCATCTGTAAACGAAAACTTAGGTCTGTTCATTGCCTTTAAAATATGGTCTGAAACATGCTGAATATGTACCATAATTTCGATTATATTTGTGCATTTTTCAAGAACAGATATAAATTCATCTGTTAAACCTGCAGGATGAAACCAACCTATTACAAAGTTGCAGTCAGGATACTTAGTACAAATGTCATAGGCTAAATTAGCTATGTTGTACTCATCCTTATGGTATAAGTCTATTCCATAATCTGATGTTTCCTGTGCACCTGTTATATAGATTGTTGTTTCATTTTCCTGCATTTTTTCAACTTCAGAAAATATCTCTTCTTTAGGCTTGCTTACATATTCGTTTGCAATGTTTGGATATACGCAATATGAACATTTCTTCCGGCAACCGTTTGAAATTATTATTTTGTTTTGCGGAATATATGGGCTTGATATATTCTTCTCTTTGTTTTCTGAATACAACACAAGAAGTGTATCAAAATCAATTACCAACGCATCTTCCTTAACATCTAATAATAACTCACTATTAGTTTTCACCATACATCCAGTTAAAACCAACTTTGCATCACTCCTCATGTTTGCAACAACGTCAGCAATAATGCTTAATGACTTTAACTTTCCGTTTCCAAAGGCACATGTTATTATGATTATTACATCAGCCTTTGTGTAATCTGTTTCAATTACCCGGTATTCAGTTGAATGTTCATTTGAGCTTTCAATTTTAGCAAGTAATTTGTTAGCATTTTCAATATCCATATGCATGTTATTGCACAAAATTACTGAAATCCTTTTCATTGAAATTTCACCTCACTATAATTTGTTTTTCTTCTTGTTTGCAATGAGATTTTGGCGAATTACTCCGCTGAAGCTTTTGAATGATTTTTTATTAGCTATCAAAACATGTCCATCTTCATCATATTCATTAAATTCGTCATAGATAATAATTTGTGCATTTGATTCACCAACAATAGACCCCATACCAAAACGTTTGTCAAAATATCTTTTCGGTATATATATTGATTCTAATGATTTACAACCTGCAAAAACATTACCATCTATATAATATATATTTTGTGGTAATTTTATAGTTTCCAGATTCTCACATTCTCCAAAAGCTCCATACCTTATAGATTTACATGATAACAATTCAACTTTTGTTAAAGATTTACAACAAGCAAATGCTCCTCCTGAAATATAAAGATTTCTAGAAATATTATCAACTTCAAGTGTTTTAAGATTGGATCCAGCAAATGCATATTCACCTATGGTAAATGTCGCATACTTATAACTTAAATTTGCTATCCGAATTTTACTTATAAAATTGCAATCTCTAAATGCATTACTATCTATGCCCCACACATCATCACATATTTCAACAAAATATGATTTATTGCTCATTTGTTCAGCTAATATTGACTTTGCAGGAACACCTTTAAATCTTATCTCATAAAATATTCTATTAACAAGATTTTTAGTTAATACATTATGATCATCTTTTTTGGCTTTTATAATCTTAATCCGATCAGACTCTAACACATAGTATTCTCCTCGAAGCGCCATTATAAAACCTTCTTTCTTTACCTTTTTATAATTTGTTTTTCTTCTTGTTTGCAATGAGATTTTGGCGAATTACTCCGCTGAAGCTTTTGAATGATTTTTTATTAGCTGTCTCAGGTATAATTATGCTTGACTGTTCTGAGACTTCTATGTTTTGCTCTTCTGATATACTGGTTATACTGTTCAAAACATGTCCATCTTCATCATATTCATTAAATTCGTCATAGATAATAATTTGTGCATTTGATTCACCAACACTAGACCCCATACCAAAACGTTTGTCAGAATATCTTTTCGGTATATATATTGATTCTAATGATTTACAACCTGTAAAAACATTACCACCTAAATAATTTATATTTTGTGGTAATTTTATGGTTTTCAGCTCCTCACAATCTCCAAAAGCAGCATAATTTATAGATCTACATGATAATAATTCAACTTTTGTTAAAGATTTACAACAAGCAAATGCTCCTTCTGAAATATAAAGATTTCTAGAAATATCATCAACTTCAAGTGTTTTAAGATTGGATCCAGTAAATGCATATTTACCTATGGTAAATGACCCATAATGTTTTTTTAAATTTGCTATCCGAATTTTACTTATATCATCGCAATCACGAAATGTACCATCTTGTATACCAGTCACGTCATCACATAATATTTCAATAAAAAATGAATTAGTTAGCATTTGTTGTACTAACTCTATTCTTGTATCATTTGGAAAACCTCCACGTCTTCCAATCTCACTACATATACTTCTAACAAGATCTTTAGTTACTATACTACTACCATCATCAACACTACTTTCACCTTTTATAATCTTAATCCGATCATTCTCAAACACATAGTACTCACCATAAAGTGCCATTATAAAACCTTCTTTCTTTACCTTTTTATAATTTGTTTTTCTTCTTGTTTGCAATGAGATTTGGGCGAATTACTCCGCTGAAGCTTTTTAATGATGACTTAGATGTTTTATTAGCTGTTTCAGGTATAATTATGCTTAACTGTTCTGAGACTTCTATGTTTTGTTTTTCTGGTATACTGGTTATACTGTTCAAAACATGTCCATCTTCATCATATTCATTGAATATATCATAAAGAATAATTTGTGCATTTGTTCCTCTAACACTATGTTCAATTCTCCAACAATCAAAATAGCTTTTCGGTATATATATTGATTCTAATGATTTACATTCATCGAAAACCGCACCACCTAGATGAACTAAATTCTGCGGTAATCTTATTGTTTTTAGACTCTCACAATGTGAAAAAGCACCAGAGCGTATAACATAACTTGATAATAATTCAACTTTTGTTAAAGATTTACAACAAGCAAATGCTCCTTTTGAAATATAAAGTTTTCTTGAAATATCATCAACTTCAAGTGTCTTAAGATTGGATCCAGCAAATGCATATTCACCTATGGTAAACGACTTATAATTGTTTTTTAAATTTGCTATCCGAATTTTACTTATATCATCGCAATCACGAAATGTATCATCTTGTATACCAGTCACGTCATCACATATTTCAATAAAAAATGAATTAGTTAGCATTTGTTCATATAGCATTAAATCTAATGGAATACCTCCTCTTGCTCCTATCTCCCTACATATACTTCTAACAAGATTTTCTGTTAATATTTTATCAGCATAATAACTACTTTCACCTTTTATAATCTTAATTCGATCAGACTCAAACACATAGTATTCTCCATAAAGTGCCATTATAAAACCTTCTTTCATATAAAGAATTTTATTTCATTCAATAAAAACTGTCTCCTTTAATTAAAGACAAAGCACCCCTGGAAAATTCCAAAGGTGCTTTTCATTAGTTTTAAAGATTTGAACAACTGCCAAATGATTACTCATTTGACAGAATTTCATTAACAGTTTCTATTCCGGTCTCTGGCTCTTCAGCATAGTATTCACTTGTATATGTTGTTTTTTCAACAGTTCCCAAACTCTTTTCGAGATTCTGGAACTTCATACAACCTGTACCTGCGAATCCTGAAGTCTGCCATGATATAGAACCATCAGATGAACATACTGCATTAATTGTTCCTCCTGTTTCAGGATCAACGATTTTAAGTGCAATATTTTCACCCTGCTGTTCTTTTCCCAGGATTGCCAAGTTTTCTTTGCTGACTTCTGCCTTTATCTTCTCAATTGTGTAATTCTGCATAAGAAGATTTGCGTTATTGCCAACATATTTAGCAACATGTCCGCCCCACATATCAGCTTCAACTGCAAAATTGTCACCATTTTTTGTGATTGCTACATCATACAGACCAGGTAATTTAATTACGAAGTCCTTCCGCTTTGTACCATAATAATAACGGCAATTTGCATTTTCTTCGAACTCAAATCCCATTGAAGCTACTGTTTTCTTAAGAACATCTAAGTCCCTAATTTCAGCAGTAATCTTTGAAAAATGACTCATAATTATTCACCTCCACGAACTATCTTTCTCGTAAATGAATGTGTATTTCCTTCGTCAGCAGTTGTACCATTTGCCATTCTTACAGAAGCATCATTACTCCACTTTCTTAAAGCTTCCACCTGCTGTTCCATCATTCCTTTGGACATTGGTGTAATCTCTTTCATGGATTTGATAATAGCTTCTGTTGTAGGCTCTCCTTTGGTTTCAAACCAGGAATCAAACATTGAAGAAATAACACATTCTTCAATTTCTGCACCTGTGTAGCCTTCTGACTCACTTGCAAGTCTAGCAATATCATATTCTTCAACATTCCTCTTATGTTTTTTAAGCTGAATTTTGAAAATTTCCTTTCTTTCCTCCTCAGTTGGTAAATCAACAAAGAATATTTCATCAAATCTACCTTTTCTTAAGAGTTCAGGAGGAAGCTGACTGATATTGTTGGCTGTTGCAATTACGAATACAGGAGCTTCTTTTTCCTGAAGCCATGTAAGCAGTGTTCCGAACATTCTTGAAGTTACACCAGAATCTGTTTTTCCACTTGACTGAATTCCAGAAAGTCCTTTTTCAATTTCATCTATCCACAGTACAGCAGGAGCCATAGCTTCAGCTATCTGCAGTGCACGCCTTGTGTTGCTTTCAGTATCTCCCACAATTCCACCGAAAAGTTTTCCGATATCAAGTTTAAGCAGAGGCTTGGACCAAATATTTGCAAGAGCTTTTGCTGTTAAAGATTTTCCACAACCGGGAATTCCAACAAGCAGTACTCCTTTAGGATATGGCAGACCATATTCCTGTGCTTCTTCAGAATATGCTCCTAAACGTTTTAAAGCCCATGTGGTGAAATTCTTTAATCCTCCTATTGAGTCTAATGTCTCATTAGTAGGATAGAATTCCAGCAGTCCACCATTACAGATTATGTTTTCCTTGACCTCGCATATTACTTTAGCATCAAATGTACTTTTCTTTGCAACAGACATTGCAAAAGCATTTTCTGCTTCCAGCAAAGTAAGACCAAGTGCAGCTTCAACGATTTCGTTCTTGTTCTCAGGAATAGCTACATTAACACTTTTTGAAAGTATAGTAAGAAGCTCATTTAACTCACTTTTCTTAGGGAGTTTGAAATCAAGAACTATCATCTCACGCTGGAGTTCTACAGGAATTTCAAATTTAGCGCTTATAAACACTAAAGTTATTCCATTAGCTTTTGCTATTTCAAAAGAATCCTTAAGCTTTCTCCATATCTCAGGAGTTTTGATAAACGGATGAAAATCGATTATGCAGATAATTCTGCCTTCTTTACCACTGGTAACATTCCGTACAGCTAATGTGGGAACATCCATAGGAGTAGCCTGACTTTCTTTCTGGCTTTCACCTTTCTTATGTCCTTTTGTAAGCGTCCATGACTCGAATTCCTTGTGTGATTCTTCAGCTATACTCTGGCAATCTCTCATAACACGCTTTTCCTCTACTGTCTGAACAACTATAGCAGGATAACCTGCATTAACGTAATCCCGTAATGTTAATTTCATGTTAATACATCCTTTCTAAAAAAGAGATTTCTCTTTACGTTAAAATATGATTTTCATTGTTTTACTTTTCTTGTCAATCTGAATTTCTGCACAACTTTCATCTGCCCATTTATTCAAATTAACAAAAGTTTCTTTGTCACCACAAAGGTATAGTGAGTAATATGAGCCCGCTCTTGTAAGAAGAATTTTGAAACTGAATAAATTTGTGTATAATTTAGGTTCAGCTTCTTTTGTCTTATAGACTTTAAACTTGCATACAGGCCTGTCATTAACCATTACCTTTAATTCGTCACTTATTAAATTGTCAATGTTCAAATCTTCTTCGATAAACTTTCTAACATTATGGTATGAGAATCTTTCTCTTACAGCTTTAACCTGCTCCATATTGCTAATAAGTTTTTCGGCTTTTTTCAGAACTGAGGGTTTAATCTCAATATCTTCTCCACTTTCTACATAGTTGTTTATGAAGATTTGGTCATATTCGCCCTTTGTTAAAGTTCCTGCGTGTTTTGTTTGCGATTTGTCATTGCCAGAGCTTTTTTTAGAATCAGATTTTGATCCTAAAGCTTTGTCAATAGCTTTGTCAATAGCATCTTTTCCTGATGTGCCTTTTTTCTTTGAGCTACCTTTTTCAGTATTCTCAGAGTTTTCTTCTCTTGACTCATCACTTTCTGAATCATGAAAACTTATTTCTAACTTTTCATTTTCAAAAGAAAGATCCATGTCGTTGTCAAAAGCCCAGAGTCTTAAGCTAATGACAGGTTCATTGCCAGGTGGTTTTAAAAACTGAATAGTGTTATCTTCGAGTTTTTTCAGCATTTTTCTAAAAGTTTTGCATGTTACATAAATATAATCGCCATTTTCTTTTGACGCGTATATTGTAACATTAGGAATTTCACATTCGCCAAATAACGAAATAATTGCCACCTTTGAGTTTTCTCTGTCGACATCTTCATCTTCAAAGTACTTCTCAAACTGTAAACAGATTATCCGTTCCCTTAAAGGCTCCAGCTTTTCCTGATATAACAAAACCCTTTTGAATTTGTTGATAACTTCTGCATCAAACACCATTGTTCCATCATTTTCATCAAATACTGCTGTATTATAGAAAATGCTGGAAAATTCCTGATTTGTCATTGTCTCATCTGTCTCAAGTAAACCCATGTATTCGTCTTCTACAACAAGATTAGGTTTATGAACTTTCCGTACAGATTCATCACTCATTGTTAGTACCTCCTAATTAGTTTGGTTTTTACACGAATGTAGGCGTTTGCCGTTGGTTGGTATTATATCATGTTTTACATAATATTGCAACAGATTTAGTTCAAAAAAAGACGCTTTTTAAGCGTCTTTCTTCTCATTCATCTTCTTCATTTCTTCAAATCTCTTAACCTTAGCTGTAGTTGTCTTAATCATAGGTTCATTTGTAATAACCAAATTCTTAATATGTTTATAAGTAGTCAATCTACTATTAATATCCTTAACATCTTTCCAAATAATCTCTTTTAATTCATCTTCACTAATATCTCCATATGTTTGTTTAACATATATTTCATTATAAACAATCTTAACAGAAACAACCAAATCATCGTCTTTAGGCATTCCAAATACCATATTTTCTGCAACATATGGAAGATCACTAATTAATTGTTCTAACTCTTCTGGATAAACATTTTTACCATTTTTCAATACTATAACATTCTTTTGTCTTCCTGCTATAAATATAAATCCATCTTTATCCATATATGCTAAATCGCCTGTATGGAACCATCCATCTTTGTCTATTACTGCGTTTGTAGCTTCTTCATCTTCATAATATCCAAGCATTACATTAGGACCTTTAGCAATAATTTCACCTATTCCCTCTTCATTTGGATTATCTATTTTTATATCAACTTCTGGTAATGGAAGTCCTATTGAACCATATCTGATATTTTTTACATTTTCAGCAACCAAAACAGGTGCTGTTTCAGTTAATCCATAACCTTGAACAGTTAAAAATCCTAAATCATTGAATCCTTCAGCAACTGTTCTGTCAATAGCAGATGCACCACTTACTACAAATCTTAGGTTTCCTCCTAGATTATCATAAATTTCTTTGAATAATTTTTTACGAATGTCAATTTTGAATTTTAATAAAAACTTGCTTATCTTCATTCCTGTTTGGAATTTCTTCATTTTACCTTGTTTTTCAATTTGATGCATTACTTTTTTATAGATTGATTCTATTAATAATGGTACACAAACAAAGCATGATACGTGATATTCCTTCATATTATCTTGAATGTATCTTAACCCATCACAAAATACATTTGTTGCACCTCTTGACATGAATAACAATAATCCTGTTGAACCAAATGTATGATGGAATGGCAAAAATGCCATATTAATATCTGTTGGATCTATATATTCAACACAATTTAAGTTGTATATATTGCTTGCAATGTTCTCTTGTGAAAGCATTACAGCTTTTGCCATAGATGTTGTTCCAGATGTGAATATAATTGCTGCCATTTTTTTGCAATCTATTTCAGTGTTTAGGTATTCATTATTTCCTTTTGCTAATTCATCTTTTCCTATTTTTTCAACAGCTTCAATTGTTGTAAATCCTTCTATGTCAGTATCTGTCATACAAATACACTTATTTAATGATGTTGTTCCACTTTGTAATATTCTATTAATTATCTCTTCATACTCTTTATCAAATACAATAACTTCCGCTTTGCTTCTTCTTAAAGATAACTCTATTTCTGCTTCTGGTAAACCTTTATCTAATGGAACTAAAACACCTAATCCTCCTAAAACCGCACAATAAGTAAGCGCCCATGGATAACTATTTTTACCAATTACAGCAACTCTCTTATCTTTATAACCTAAAGCCATTAAACCAGCACCAAATTCATTGATTTCCTTTTGAAAATCTGTATATGTAATATCTGTGTAAGACACATTTTTTCCATCTTTATGTTTTATTTTAAATGCAATATTATTTGGATATAATTTAACCGCATTAGCCATTATATCTCTAATATTATTAAATTTTTCAGCGTCATAAATTTTCTTTAACTTCATTTTAATACCGCCCCTCACATTTTCAATTTGAATGTATTATCTCATAAGTTTGTGATTTATGCAATGGTTTGACTGCGTATTCGAATTTTTTTATAATGACTATAACCATACCTTTGCAGAGTAGCCACTGAAATCTATGAGTGTCAAGATTTTATATTGTTTTATGAAGTGAAGTCAAGGTGGGGACCGACAAGCTAGTAAGAGTTAGAATATTTCGGGCAAACTACCCTAACCCCCATATGAACCAAGTAAGTCTTGCCCGAAAGATTCTTACTCTTAGTTCGCAGTTTGGGCGAAACGAATAAAACAATATAAAATCTTGACACTCATAGATTTCAGTGGCGGCTACCCGTAAAACCCTACACAATATACTTAATCTCATTCCCCGGAAAATACTTTCTCATAATCTCCTCAAAAAACCTACTCCCATCCTCCCTAATCTCTTTTTTATACATATACCTACCTCTACCTCTAACCATCATCAAATCCTTATCATACAAATTAATCGCATCAGGAAAAGCCTCTTGATTTATAGCATTATGAACATAACTATACGTCATAAAAATAATTTCAAAGAACACATCTTTCTTAACTTCATCACATAAGTTCTCTTGCAAATACTTAACTAATTCCTCATATTTTTCCTTCCAATTATCCACTAACACAACCGGAGCAATTAAAATTCCAACAGGATATCCCGCTTTTTTCAGTTTATTTATTGCTTCAACCCTGTTTTTTAAAGGAGATGTACCGAATTTCAATTTTGCTTATAACTTCCTGAGGATTAACACTCATTCTAACTATTATTTTTCCTTGATGATTCAAGGCTAATATAGAATCAACCATATCAAATTTAGTTGGAAATGTCAGTTTTCCCTTTTTAGCTTTAGCCACAAAATTTTCAATAGTCCATACTAAATTTCCGAGTTATCATGTTTTCTAAAACTAAATCACTATTGCTTCCTATTTCAAATACTAGTTCTTTATCTGATTTATTTGTAGTTTTAATTATTTTATCTAGCATTTCTTCTCTATTTACAAACAACCTTAAATATGAACATTTATTAAAATTACAAACTAAATAACAATACAAGCACATTGCTATACAACCGTGATGATGTATATGGCACAAGATAATCTGAAACTTTGTGATTTTCAACAAATTTATGTGTTTTTCGTACTCCTATAATAATATTCTGTTTCATATTTCTGAATTCTGAATTCTGTTTTGTTCGCATTTCTTCAATATTATTATGATTTTCTATTTCATAACATGGAACTCCATTTTCTTTGTATTGATTTAACAACCTTTTTCCAAGTTCATAATTTTCAGCATCTTTTTCATAATAAACTCCTTTAGGTAAAAACATTTATATCTACATTCCTTTCACTTCTAACATTTTTATTATTCTTTCCAAGGAGTTTTTATTTATTCTTTTAATTTTCATAAAAAAATCTCGTTCCTCTTAAATCTGTTTAATAATCCTTTATTTAGATTATGTTGACTTTTTCTTTGAAACATTATATAATACTTTTAACTTAATATTAGGAGGGGATTTTATGAATAAGAAAGAACCTAAAATACAGGCTGAAATTGTCATTTCACTATATGACGATATGTTCGTTGAAATTTCTTACTCACAAGATTTAACCCTAAACGAGCGGATTGCTCTAATAACTCAAGCTTTGCAACAAGAATTGGAGATTTACAATAACATGACAAAGCTTGATGAGAACAAACATTTATCAATGTAATTCGACCAAAAAACTAGCAAGAATTAATGATTTTATATCTTGCTAGTTTTTTGTTATAATACATGATTTAGTTCTTGTTTTTTATTTATTTTCGAAATTCTTTCATCTATAATATTAATTACCTTTGCATATATAGAAAGTTTTTTGGAATCAATATAAGACATCTTTTTATTTGATTTATACTTCATTCTATGTTCATTTGTTGCCCAAAAATCCATTGCCATTGTTCTTATTTGAATTTCGACTTTAACAAAAATTATGTTCTTCAACTGCCAATTATTAGTCTTTTGCTTACTTTCCTTACTGATTAATTCAAACCTTTCATTTGAACTTTCTAATAAATGTTGTTCGTTTTTATTGATTTCATTTATATTTACAGGTACTTCAACTATCATGTGATACCCAGAATATCCACTTTTCTTTGGATTTCTAATATAATCTTTTTCTATTATAAGATTCCAATTTGGAACTTTTTCAACAATACTAACAATTGTATAGACATCATCTTTTGCTGGACAAATAACTCTAACTCCTGCAATATCATTGATATTGTTAATTAAATTTTGATAGTTTAACTCTAAATTTTTCTTTTTCATTTTATCTAATATACTTTTTGGTGCCTTAATTCTTGATGTTATATGATTAATTATCTCTTTTTTAAAAATATTTTTATATTCACAATTTACTCCATTTAACATTTCTAGAACCTGATTTGATGCCTGTTTATAAATACTCATAATCAAATCAAATTCTTTATTTTTTATTTCAATTGGCATTAATTCATTTATTGTAATTCCTTTTTCATTAACATCAATTTCATTCCCTTTTATTGATATTTTGCTTTGAAAATTCAAACTACCTATATTAATCAGCCTCCTTAAAATATTTCTTTTTACATTATTAATTTTATGCATGTTTTATTTTCAAAATATAACTATTTTGTGAATTCTTTGTGAATTATATTTTTATTCTTTTAAAAGTTTTTATAATTCTACCCATTATTGCAATTTTACATAAAATATGGTATAATTATACTATGCATTTATATATTTTAAGCCAATCTTATTTTGGCTTATTACACTAAAATTTTTACGGAGGAAAAAATCATGAAAAAAGGTATGTTATTAGCAATGGCAGCCGCAATGGCAGTTACACCTGTTGTAACTTCTTGCCAAGGAAAACAAGCTGTTACATCCACATCTGAAGAGAGTCCTTCTTATACAGAACCACATATCCAAAGTGGTACTATAAAAGACTCTAACAAAACAACCACAACATACGAAACATTGACAATTGAAGCAGTCACAGAAGCAGTTACACGGGAAAACACTTATGTTGCTTCGCCAAATACCATTATAGAAAATGGTGAAGTCGTTGGTACACGTGTTATAACACCTGAAAATGTTACAACAACTACTACAACAACCACGCCTCAGGTTCAGATGAACGAGAGTACATCCAATACTGCTGCGCCTGCGGAAACAAGTGCAGCAACAAATGTAGGAGCAAATTCAAATTCTACTCCTACCCCTTCTCCGAATGTGAAACCTCAAGTTTCTAACATTCCGGAAAACGTAACCACACCTAGTTCTGCAGAAAGCTCTGAAAACAATAGTGATTTAAATAACACTATTTCAGAAAATTCAGAAGAAATCCAGCAGCCCCAGCAGTCAAATAACAACATTAATTTTATTCCACCGGTAAGCAGAAAGCCGCAATCAATATCTATACCGGAAAGCAAAATTGCTGATATCTATACAGTTGAAGAAGAAGATTGTTTATCAGTTATCGGCATAAAATATGGGGTTTCTGCTAGAGAAATTGCATTAGCTAATAATATGTCACTTGATGACATAATACTACCTAAACAGCAGCTGATTATTCCAAAGCCTGATGCAGTATTAGACGAAATACTTCGTGATACCACCCCATCTTCTAATGATACCTTTTATACAGTTGTTGAAAATGACAGCTTTTATGGCATTGCAGAAAAGTTTGGTATCAAAGACCCCAAAAAGCTTGCTGCTTATAACGGGAAAGCTCTTGAAGATCTCATTTATCCTGGATTAATTTTAAAGATTCCGTCTGCCGAGTATATTCCTTTTATGGAACCATCTGAAGAAACCTCAGCTGATGTTAATACCCAGGATGAAAGCTCACTTGAAGAAAATCCTTTATTTGTTGAGCTTTCTGGCGAAACAGATTATGAGGACATTACGGTTTCTGATGAAATTCCTGCTGATGAAAATTCCACTGCTACTGAGGATACTCCTGCTACTGAAGATACCCCTACTGTGGATAACACTTCTGTTTCTGAAGAATCTCCTTTCGTCGAGCTTTCTGATGAAACTATTTCAGACGAAAACACACCTATTGAGAATGTTTATACTGACTATGATGTTGAAACATCAGCTGACATTCTTAATACTATCAAAGGCTTTGAATCTGAGTACGTAAGTACAAACATTGCAATGGGTATTTACTCATTAGATGGTACTCCATTATTTGAGTATAATACTTACTCACCTATTTCAGGTGCTTGCACTGTTAAGGCGCCTTATGCAATGTATGTTCTAAAATGTTGTGAACTTGAAGGAATCGACATTTGGAGCGAAAAATTGCAGTACCAGGATGGAATGAGAAATGATGGCAGTGGTAATATCAAAAATGATGCAATAGGCTCAGAATACACAATTGCGTATTTGCTGAACCAGTTGTTGTCAATATCTGATAATACTGCCTACAACATTCTTGTTTCACGTTTTTCACTTTATGGATATCAGGGATTCCTTGATTCCATTGGTGGCCAGCAGCTTTATGGGCTGCAATATGGCACAGTATCAATAGAACAACGGAAAAATGAGTGGCTGGCAATTTGGCAGTATATTAATAGTGGTAGCTATTACTCCACCACTCTTCAGCAGATGCTCTCTAACACGGCATACTGCTATCTCGTACAGGGAATGGACAATTATCACAATTACCTGCACAAATCAGGTTGGTGTGACGGCACTAGTTATACTAGCGCATCTGACTGCGCTATCATCGATGATCAGTACCTTGTTATAGTACTTAGTCAGGATTATCTGACAGGCACTGCACATACTGATGTGGTTCAGGTTCTCGGTAGAGAGGCTGAATTGTTCATGAGTTAAGATTTTTAGAAAACAGAACCTTTGCTAAGGTTCTGTTTTTCTTTTTATTAACATTTTGTCAAATTCTATCATATTATGTACTATACAATACAAAAAAGGAGGAAAATGTATGTATAGAAGAAATCATAAGCATTGTCATTGTAACAAATGTCCAAATATGAACAATGAAGATATTTCTGACATATTAGAAGATGTTTGTGATAATGCTAACACATTATCAGCATTTGACAATGATGAATATTCATGCAGTTGTGGTTTTGATGAAAATATGCCTGTATTTCCAGAAAACGCAACTTTAGCACAAAGCTATGTTCCTTATCAATATATGAATGAAACATTTAAACCTTGTGTTGGGCTAAAAATGGGAACTATATTTCCTGAACTTGTTAGTCCTTATGTTCCATGTCAAAGTATTGAAGAAATAGAGTTTATAAAGGCTACAAATAAAATTGGAAAGGGGTGCAATAGATAATGGACTGTAATGATAAGTGTGACTGCGGTATGTGCCCTAACCAAAGGGATTGTGCATGTACCTGCAAATATGAATTTGAATTAAATAATATGCCAAATAATAATGCAAATGAGGCTACTATGGAAGAATTAAAGAAACAATTGAAATGTTATAGATTTGCCATAATTGAGCTTGGTTTATACCTTGATACTCATCCAGATGATGAAAAAGCTCTTTGCTTGCATAATGAATATGCAAAAAGGTTTAAAGCTTTGGAAGATCAATATCAAAAGGTATATGGACCTTTATCTATAATGTATCCATGTAAAAAATGGAGATGGCTTGAAGGTCCTTGGCCTTGGGAAGGAGAGTGCAAATAATATGTGGACTTATAATAAAGTTTTAGAATATCCTATTAAAATTAAATGTAAAAATCCTATGTTGGCTAAGTTTATAATTAGTCAATATGGTGGTCCTGATGGCGAACTTGCCGCTTCTCTAAGATATTTATCTCAAAGATTTGGTATGCCTGATGAAAGAGCTAAGGCTATTTTAAATGATATTGGTACTGAAGAATTAGCTCACTTGGAAATGGTTGGAACTATTGTTCATCAATTAACTGATGGAGTATGCCCTGAAGAATTGAAAAAAGCAGGACTTGGTGATTATTATACTGATCATGGTTGGGGTGTTTACCCTCAAGCTGCAGCTGGTTATCCATTTACTGCATCTGTATTAGCTGTTAAAGGTGACCCAATTGCTGATTTACAAGAAGATTTAGCAGCCGAACAAAAAGCAAGAGCAACTTATGAAAAACTAATAGACCTATGTAAAGATGATCCAGATGTTATTGACCCACTTCGTTTCTTACGTGAAAGAGAAGTTGTTCACTTCCAAAGATTTGGTGAAGCTTTGCGTGGAATTCAAGATAAATTAGCTCAGAAAAAGTTTTATACTGCAAACAAGTCTTGTATGAATAGTGAATTTGGATGTATGAAAAGTGAAGTTCTAAGTGATATGGATAATGATTGCAATTGCAATAAATAAGTTTTAATATAAAGAACTCGGCTTATAGTAAACTATATAGTTTTCACATAAGCCGAGTTAATTTTGTAATTAGTAAGTTATGTATTGTGAAAAAGTAATGCTATAACTATAACTATTCACATATACATAAAATACTATATTATCATTTGCAGTCAGAATTAAATTTCCATTACCACTTGACACATTTGTATCGGCATCATAGGAATTATATTCAGGAAAAGTATTTTCATCAATTTTAACACTTGAAGTTTTTGAACTTTCATAAATAAGAACACTTACAAGGTATTTTAGTTGATCTTCTTCTATTCCATTTTTTGCCAAATAATCATTAAAATTAAAGGTTCCGTTTTTTTGCAGTTTATAACAATCCAATGATTTTAATACATCTGCAACCTTTTTTAAATCTTCTTCATTTTCAAACCACATTGTTGCACTTGACTTGAAAACTTCTGCAATAATTTCATTAGGTGTATATGTTTCTTCATCTGATGTTTCAACATACAAACTTGGAACATATTTAATCTTATATGCTGTTTCTGTAGTCTTTTTAGGTGGTGTTTGAGTTGTAGTTGCAGTAGTTGTGATTGTTTTTTTAGGAGCAGTTGTTTTAACAGTTGTCTCAATTTTAGTGTTGGTTTCAGCTTTTCTTGTTGTCACTATATTTTGATTAGTTCTATTATTATTTGAAACTGATGCAATTTGCGTAGTTGTTATGTAGTTATTATTTTTTGTCTGAGTAGTATCAACATTATATTTAGTTACACCGCTCTGCCTGTTATTAGTAACTCTTGTTCCAGTTTCATTTGCTCCAGCAACATAAGCAGTAATTTTTACAGTAGTAGTTGTTGATTCTTCTGTATAATCAGTTACAACTGAAGTAGGAATTGTCCAACTATGAATATTGATATCATTATCATCTTCATCATTAACATATGTTGTTGTGTTTTTGTTATGGAACTCAACAAAACTAAATGAACTATCAGATTTTTTGGAACATGAACATACTCCTATTAAAGCAACCGCTGCTATAAAAAAAGCAAAAAATAACTTTTTCATTTTTTTTATTTTGGATTTCTCACTAAAACCTCCTGTAACTTAGTGAGCAAGTACAAGTAGTACCATTTTTACGTATGATTTTAATTTTTTGATTATTTAATGACCTCCTTTAATTATATTAGAGTAACACTAACTTCTGACCTAAGCTAATGCATAAAATTAGTACATTGATTATACTATCACAAAATATTTCTTATTTCAACAAATAAAAAAACAAACTGTAAAATTTAAATTACAATTTGTTTTTTTATAAATTTATAATTAGATTCTTATAATTCCACCCATTGTTCTGTTCATATCACTTGAATCAAATCCGCTTAAAACTTTTTCTCCACCAGCTATTGCAATTACATCTCCTGATGAAACATATCCACGTTTTTTAGCTTCTTCTACACCAGCTGCAATTGTTTCTTTTATGTTCAATTCATTTTCATTTACTAAAATTGGAACTACATTATTTACCAACGCTAATTGTCTGTATGTTTTCACATTTTTAGTTACTGCATAAATTGGACATGTTGGCATAAATCCAGCTAATGTTTTTGGTGTATCTCCACCTTCTGTATAAGCAAAAATTCCTTTTGCATCTAATTTTTTAGCTGTTGTGCATACTGCTCTATCTAAATAGAATTCATAATTATCATATTCAGCATCTGTTTCTCTTAACCCTAAACGTTTTTCATAATTTATATCACTTTCTGCTGCTTTTGCAATTCTAGACATTGTATCAACACATTCAACAGGATATTTTCCCATAGCACTTTCTCCAGAAAGCATTATTGCACTTGTTACATCAAATACAGCATTTGCAACGTCTGAAACTTCTGCTCTTGTTGGTCTTGGGTTGTTTGTCATTGTTTCTAACATTTGTGTTGCAGTTATAACTATTTTTCCTGCTTTATTACATTTTTTTATCATCTCTTTTTGAACTACTGGAACTTGCTCCATTGGTATTTCAACACCCATATCTCCACGAGCAACCATAACACCATCTGTAACTTCTAGAATTGAATCAAAGTTTTCAATTCCTTCTGTACTTTCTATTTTTGAAATAATCTTAATATTATTTCCACCGTTCTCATCTAAAACTTTACGAATAGCTAAAACATCTTCTTTACATCTAATGAAAGATGCTGCTATATAATCAAAATCATGTTTACATCCAGCTATTAAGTCTTGAATATCTTTTTCTTTTAATGCTGGTAAATTAATGTGTGTTCCTGGAATATTAATACTTTTTCTATTTCCTAATTCTCCACCATTCATTATTTTACAAACAACGTCTTTTCCTTCAATTCTAAGTACTTGTAGTTCTATTTTACCATCATCAATTAAAATTGTTGTTCCAGGTTGTACATCTTTGTATAATTCTTTATATGTTACAGTAGTTTTTGTTTCATCTCCAATGATTTCTTCATTAACTAATGTAAATTCTTCATTTGCTTTTAAGACAACAGGATTTTGAACTAATTTTCCAGTTCTTATTTCAGGTCCTTGTGTATCTAATAAGGCAGCAACTGGTAATCCTAATTCTTTTCTTGCTTCTAAAAATGGTGTATAAAATTTCTCTTGATCTTCAAATGAACCATGTGAAAAATTGAATCTTCCTACATTCATCCCTGCTAACATCATTTTCTTTAATACTTCTTTATCCATTGTAGCTGGACCAATAGTACATACAATTTTTGTTCTTTTCATTTCTATTCCTCCCATTACTATAATATATGTAAACTGAATCATATGTCACATATACTTTTAATCAACGTTAAATATTATATCATTGATTGGCATTATTTACAAGGATTTTTCGACATTTTTTGCAAAAAAGAAGTAAAAGGAACATACTAAACAAAAACCCTATTCTTGTTTATAGTTCCTTTTACCTTTTTACAAAGCCGAGCCAGCAAACCTGCGAAATTTAATATATTACCCTTCTCTATTTATTTCAACATAGTTCGACACCACAGCTAGCAATTTTTCAACTTTTAGAACCGTCCCAATTGTTGAAATTATTTTTCAATCCATTTAACCAAATCCAAATTTTCTGCATCTAACAGCATCTCGTGTTTAGGCATAACCCTAAACGTATATCCATAATCTCCACCTGTTGTAAGTTCAACTTGTGCTTCATATAGATATGTTTTTTCTTCATCTTTCGCTTCTTTTAACTTCATTGGTATAATTGTTACATTACTAACAATTCCATTATCCTCAATTTGTCCATAATAAACTTCTACTTGAATATTCTCTGGACTTATATTCGCATTTGGCAATTTTACTGAACATCTTACTTTTATGATTTTACCTGCATCGATAGTTTCATTATCTATGTTATGCTCTTGTGTTATTTCAATTTTGTTAAATTTACTTAATAATAAGCTTTTCCATTCATTGTATTTTGCCACATTTTCGTTATCTTGATAGTATTTATTTGTTAAATTACATAAAGGAATATACAATTTATCAACATAATCAACAAGCATTCTTGATGTACTAAATCTTCCTCCTGTTGTTATAATTGATTCTTTCATCATATTAAGCCATGAATCTGAATATCCTTTGTCATTTCTGTTGTAATAACTTGGAATTATTTTCTTTTCTAAAGTGTTGTAAATGCTTTCACTATCATCATTGTCTTGAATTTCATAATTGTCGTAGTTAGCGTTAACACCTATTTTCCATCCGTTAGCCGCATTATATCCTTCGGCCCACCATCCATCAAGAATACTAAAGTTTATTACTCCATTTACAGATGCTTTTTGTCCGCTTGTTCCAGACGCTTCCATTGGTCTTCTTGGATTATTTAGCCATACATCCACACCACTAATTAAATATCTTGACATTCCAATGCTATAATCTTCTAGGAAGAATACTTTTCCTTTAAATTGTGGTTTCATTGAAATTTCATTTATAAATTTAATTAACTCTTGTCCTTCTTTATCTGCTGGGTGTGCTTTTCCTGCAAAAATTAATTGTACTGGTTTTCCGCTATCGCTTAGAATTTGAGTTATTCTTTCTAAGTCTCTAAAAATTAATGTTGCTCTTTTATATGTTGCAAAACGTCTTGCAAATCCTATTGTTAAAGCATTTGGATTTAATCCTGATACAACTTTTGAAATTTCGTCATATGTATATCCATTTCTTTTTAATCTATCAGCTGTATTATCTTTTACTAATGCTAATAATTTTCTTTTTCTTTCTATATGTGCATCCCATAACTCTTTATCTGGAATATTTTTAATATTTTTCCACACATTATCATCATAAATCATATCTTGCCAGAATGGAATTAAGTATTTATTATATAACTTCTTCAAGTTTGGAGCAAGCCATGTGCATGTATGTATTCCATTTGTTACATATGTAATTGGTGATTCATGTGCTATTATATTTGGCCATACTTCAGCAAATAATTCTCTTGATACTGCACCATGTAATTTACTTACACCGTTTTTCTTTCCAGAAACTTTTAATGCAAGTATTCCCATATTAAATCCACTATCTTCTATTTTAGCCTTTGGAGCCATTCCAAGTTTCAAGAATTCTTCTTTCGTAATTCCAAATTTATTCCACATTTTATTAAAATATGTTTCAACAAGACTTGTTGGGAATATATCATTTCCAGCTGGAACCGGGGTATGTGTTGTAAATACAGTTTTAGATGAAACAATGTCTTTTGCAATATTGAATGATACTTGTCTTTCTTGCATTATTTCGTCTATTAATTCTAAAATCAAGAATGATGAATGACCTTCGTTCATGTGATAAACTGTTGGTTTTAGATTCAAAGTTTTTAATAATTTAGTACCAGCCATTCCAAGGACAATTTCCTGCTGAATTCTTGTTTCTTGATTTCCACCATATAATGTTGAAGTAATACTTCTATACTCTTCTATATTTTTCTCAATATCTGAGTCCATTAAATATAGATTTACTCTACCTACATTTATTCTCCAAACCTTTAGATATAATGTAGCTTTTGGCATTTTTACATCAATTATAAGTTCTTCTCCATTTTCATTTTTTACTTCTTTTATTGGTAATGATGAAATATCTAAATTTCTGTATTCAGTTTCTTGCTCTCCATAAGCATTTATTTTTTGATGGAAATATCCATTTTTATAAAGCAATCCTACTGCAACCAATGGGATTCCTAAATCACTTGCTGATTTTAAATGATCTCCTGATAAAATTCCAAGTCCACCTGAATAAATTTGAACTATTTCATCTAATCCATATTCAGCTGAAAAATATGCAATTAAATCATTTTTATTGTTTGGGTATTTTTTAGAAAACCATGTATTTTTGCTATTCATATAATTATTGAAATTCTCTAACAATTCATCATATTGTTTTAAGAAATTATTATCTTGCAAAATATCATTAAGTTTTTCTTGAGAAACTAACTTTAAAAATTTGACAGGATTTTTTTCTATTTTATCCCATAAATCTATATCTATTTGTTTAAATAATCTTAAAAATTCTGAGTTCCAAGACCACCATAAATTATTGGCGATTTTAGATAAATCTTTTATTCTTTCTGGTAATTGTGGTGTTACTGTAATCTTGTTAAAAACATACATTATTACATTTCCTCCTTTGTATTTCTTGTGACTTTTTCTTGTGTAAAATTATCTCATTATTTCATATTAATATTATCTATTAAGTTGTGTATTTTGTCAAATAATTTTTTATAATTTTTACATAATATAGTTGATTGTATATATAATCTAAAAAAGCGAGAATACGAAGGCAAATGCCCTCGTATCTCTCACAATCATTTGTATTTTGCAATAATGTCCGCTGGAAGCTGATTGTCAAAAGACTTTGGATGTTTCCGTCCTACTTCATTAAGATAATCCTTTAACATAACAACTTTTTCTTCTCTGTATGGCTGCCACGGTGTTAAAACAGAATATAAAACCATCTGTGTTTCAGCAGAAACAATCTGAATTTTATTTTCTTCGATTGTAATCACATCAACATCCTCGCCTGAGTATGCATATGTGAAAGTAAAATGTGCACTTATCCTCCATTCAGAAAACAAGTCGATTTTTACATTTCCAATCTGATATCTGTTGAACAATGTAGATGCAAACATGCTTTGATCACCTTTCGGTAAATCAATTGCCTTCAGCTCCTTCATAATCTGTATAGCCTTGGTAATATACCGATAGTCTATCAGAATATCGAAATCGTTGAAAGACTCTTTTATTCCCCTGAAAAAAAGAGTAGAAGAGCATGTAAGGCACCATTCGATACCTTCTTCGGCAAATCTTTTGCTAATGTATAGCAAAAGCTGCCTTTTTTCTTTCAGTGTCTGATTGTTGCAAAACGTATTAAGATTATTGGTTGCCCGGTCTTGGTAATTTTTCATATCTGCATCCTCCTTAATAAATGTTTTTTACCTTAACCCTATTGTATATTTGCATATCTACGCTTTCAGTCGAATTATATTACATTAGATAATTTTGTGTCAATAATTTTTCAATATTATTATTTTTTTTAGCAAACTAAAAGAGCGGCCTTTGTGCAGACCGCCCTTTTTTATATGTAAAGGTTCTGATATTTTGCTATTTACCTATTTTAATAATTTATTTTTTTAATACAATTCCGCCTCGTACGACAATCTTTTGCCATACTAATGCACTGTATTTTTTTATAAACCATAACAATTATATTATGAATTTATAATTTTAAGGTAAATAATCTTATTTACTTTTTTGGTAAATTATTTAAAAATAAGTATTTTAGCAATAATATCTCTTTCCCACACTTTATTCTACATTATCTCATATGATGCAGTTAGTATGGGGCGCCCCATACTCTTCTTAGTATTGTACTTATAGAATAAAAGTATGGTGGCTTATGTAAAGCTTGAACCTGCATATATTATACAACATATTTACATAATTGTCAAATTGTTACAAAATTTTTCCCCCTCCAAGTACAATATCATCAATATAAAAAACAGCTGATTGTCCAGGTGTTATAGCTCTTTGAGGTTCGTCAAATACAACCTTAATCTTATCCTCTTCAACTTGCTCGATAGTTGCCCTAGCAACTTTTGTTGTATATCTTGTTTTTACATCTACTTGTATTGGTTCTTTTACATCATCAACTAATAATAGATTAATTTCACCAACCATAATTTCTTTGCTATACAACTCATTTTCAGTTCCTACAATAACTTCATTCTTTTCTTTATTAAAGCCTAATACAAATAATGGCTCTTTATATGAAATTCCAAGACCCTTTCTCTGACCTATTGTGTAATTGTATAATCCTGTATGTCTTCCCAAAACTTCACCTTTTGAATTAACAATATTTCCCGGATTTGGCTTAATGTCCGAATTCTCCTCTAAGAATCTTTTATAATTTCCATCAGGCACAAAGCAAATATCTTCACTGTCTGGCTTATTTGCCACTTTTAAATTATTATCTCTAGCAATTTGTCTTATTTCTTCTTTATTCTCAAAATCAGCTAAAGGGAATAATACATGTTCAATTAAATCTTTTGGAATATTCCATAAAACATAGCTTTGATCTTTTTTACCAGCATTTGATTTTTTCAAAACCCAACGCCCATATTTTTCACTATATTCAGTTTTTGCATAATGTCCTGTTGCGATATAATTGCATCCAAGTTCTTTTGCCTTTTCATACATAAAGCCAAATTTCATATATTTATTACATTCAATACAAGGATTTGGAGTTTTACAATTAGCATAGCAATTTATAAAATCATCAATTACATATTTTTTAAAATCACCTTTATAATCATATGTAAAATGAGGAATTCCCAATGAGTTACACACATTTTTGGCATCTAAATATGTATTTAAGTTGCAACAGCTACTTCCAGCAAATAGCTCTAATGTTGCTCCAATTACTTCATATCCTTGCTCTTTAAGCAATAGTGCAGACACACTACTATCTACACCACCACTCATACCTAACAAAACTTTCTTATTTTCCATTTTTCATTTCCTTTCTTGAAACAAAAAAAGACCGTCCCCAAATGTTTCAAAAAAAATTATATTTTTTCAAAAATATTCTCCAAAGTATGCCAAGCAAGCAAAGCGCACTTAACTCTTGCAGGCATATTAGAAATATTCTTAAATGCAATGGCATCCTCTAATTTTCTTAATTCCTCTTCACTCTTTGTCTCTCTCTTAATCATCTCAATAAATGTTTTTACAATCTCTTTTGCCTCATCAACAGTTTTTCCTTTTAAAGTATCAATCATAATAGATGTAGACGCCTGAGAAATAGCACATCCATGTCCGTGAAAAGCCATATCTTCAATAATATTTCCATTCATCTTAACTTCCAAAGTAATTTCATCACCACAATTTGGATTATGTCCTAACTCACAAAAATCAGCACTTTCCAACTTTTTCTTATTATAAGAATTCATACTATGTTCCATAATCAAATCATTATAAACATCAGTTAAATCTTCCACTTTATTCTCCCCTTCCAAGAAAATTTATTATTAGTTTCAATTTGTAGAGTAGTCCCAATCTTTGAATTATGTAATTTTAGAAAATATATTAACACGCAGTGGAGTGCGCAGTTTGGCGCTCCCGCCTAAAGTCTTTTTCCAAAACTCCAACGCCAGTAAACGAACGAAGTGTTAATAATATTTTCTAAAATTACATAATTCAAAGATTGGACGGATTCTACAATATACTAGTGTATATATTTTCTAAACATCTCATATGCTTTCTTCAAAGCCTCAATCAACCTATCCACATCATCCTTAGTATTATAAAAATAAAAACTAGCCCTACAAGTAGAATCAATACCTAAAAACCTCATAAGAGGTTGTGCACAATGATTTCCAGAACGAACACACACACCATAATTATCCAAAATACTTGCAACATCATGAGGATGAACCCCATTAATATTAAATGAAATAACACCTTGGTGATTATCTTTATTTGGAGTCATATATAACGTGATAAAATCAAGCTCTAGCAATTTTTCTCTAGCATATGAAACAATTTCATCTTCTATTTTATTAATATTATCATATCCCACATTTTCAATATAATCAATAGCAGCACCTAGTCCTATTACCCCTTCAACATTTTGAGTTCCTGCCTCAAACTTGTTTGGTAATGGTGCAAATGTTGTATCTTGTTCATATACATATTCTATCATATCTCCTCCCATTAAGAAAGGATTCATTTTATTTAATAATTCTTTTTTACCATATAGAACCCCTATTCCCAAAGGTGCTAACATTTTATGCCCTGAAAATACTAGAAAATCACAATCCATTTTTTGAACATCAATTTTCATATGAGGAATACTTTGAGAACTATCTACAACAACAATAGCTCCCTTTTTATGAGCATATTTAATAATCTTTTCCACATTATTTACAGTTCCAAGTACATTTGAAATGTGTGTTATTCCAACAATTTTTGTTTTATCTGTAATCTTACTTTCAATTTCTTCATCTGATAATTCAAATTCATCATTTATATACATATAATTTAGTTTTGCACCTGTTTTTTTACATACAGATTGCCATGGTACTAAATTTGAATGATGTTCCATTATTGATAAAACTACTTCATCATCTTTTGAAAGATTATCCATTCCATATGAATATGCTATTAAATTTAAACTTTCTGTTGCATTTTTAGAAAATATAATTTCCTCTCTATGCTTTGCATTTATGAAATTTGCAATTTTTGTTCTTGTATTTTCATATTCTTCAGTAGCCTCAATACTTAAAGAGTATGCACCCCTGTGAGGATTTGCATTATTATTTTCATAAAATTTATCTATTGCATTTATTACTTGAACTGGCTTTTGAGTTGTTGCACCACTATCTAAATATGCAATTTTTCTATTTTTTAATATTGGAAAATCCTTTATTATTTCATCTTGGTTCATCATTCTTTCCTCCTTTTTGAAACATTTTTGGACGGTCTTGTTTTGTTTCATAAAAAAGCCCCTCAACGCGAAATTGAAGGGCTGGCATATCAGGTTTTGTTTCTGATATCTCGTGTAGCAGAACGTTCTGCTATTTTTGCTCTACTGAGTTTTGAGCATTTATTTGCATATGCTGTATTTGAATCTTTCATATGCTCTGCCCGAACTTTGTAGATTGATCCGTGTGATATTGATTTACCATCGGACACATTTGTTTTCTTCATAAATAAATACCTCCATTAATTATTTTCCGGAAGTATTGAAACCTCCGGAATAAGGAATTCCTTTGGTTTCCCCAAAATTTAATAAAAACATTATAACATAAATCTGAGAAATTTTCAATACCTATACAATTACAGAAATATTTCTTTATTAAATTAAGAAAACTAGTCTAATCTTTTATCAATTTCTTCTAAAATTTGTTTCTTCAATTCTTCATTTTTTACCATTTCTAAAATTTTATTAAATTTAGCTCTAACCATTAATTTCATAGCTTCTTTTAATTCAAATCCTCTGCTCATAATATAGAACAATTCTTTTTCACCTATCTTACCAGCTGAGCTACTATGATTTCCTTCAACTTCTTCTTCAGAGCATAAAAGCATTGGCAATGCTATTGATTTAGCAGTATTTGATAGCAACATACAATTTTCATTTTCATTTCCAGTAGCTTTTTTACAACCTGTTTTAAAATCAATTGTCCCTTTAAAATTCTTTTTAGCATTATCTTTCAATGCTCCTTGAACTTCTATATCAATATTTGATTTTTTTCCATATAATTCCCCAATATAATTCAAATCAAATCTTTGTTCATTTTTACCTAGATAAATTGTGTTTAACTGACTATCTGCTCCATCTCCTGATATATTTGAATAATAATTTGTAACACTATTTTTTCCGCCAAAATCTATTATGCAATAGTTTATTTTAGAATTTTCTTCAAATTCATTTTGGATTGCCATGAGATTGTTAGATAGTTCGTTCATCAAATTAACTATAATTACATTTAAAACTGCATTTTTCTTAGCTTTTGCACGAATTACTGCATTATGATATGCTTGTACATCTTCATCAGTTTCATATTTCAAAATTATAGTTGATTTTGTATTTTCATTTGCTGTAATTTCTATGTTTTCAGCTAAACTAGAATTAGTTTTATCTAATTTAAAATCCATTTCTACTTCTTTGTGCGTTTTACAATCAACTACTATGCTAGCTTTGTAATTAGATGCTTCATTAACTTGATTTGTAAATACATCACCTAATCCGTATTTCAATTCAGCTTTTTGAATTTCTGAACTAATTATAATTTTAGAACCCATTTCTGAAACTTTGACATTTTTGAATTCCTCAAGTTTTTCAGGTAGTTCTAAATCTTCAATTTTTATATTGTTAATTCTAAAACTTTTTGAAGTTCTAACTGGTGTTTCGTTTAATTTTAAGTTATTCATTTTGCTTTCCTTTCTATATTATTGACTTTATATTTATTTCATGTTAATATCAATTCATTAATAAAATCCTTTAAGGAGGGATTATAATGAAATCATCACGGAAAGAACTGACTATTAAAGAGATTGATGAAATCCTTAAAAATTACAGTTCTGTACTTAGTATTGAGGATGTATTAAAACTTGAAATACTTCGAGATAAGAAAGCAATGTTGCGAAAACATGTTGTCTATGAAACATTTAAGTTTGCACTCGCCTTTATTATCCTTATCGCACAATTCTATATTATGTGGATACGAGGCTGGTACATACTGTTTTTCATACTACTTGCTCTTATTCTCACTGATGTATTTTTCGGAGAAAAAATTAAAAATTATTTTTCTCAAAAAATCAAAAAACACATTCTCAAAAAATATGATTTCAACTCTTGGTCTGCTAAATAGCAGACTTTTTTCTTTTATCCAATTGCTCCCTCTAACTCTAAATTAATCAAATTGTTCATCTCAACTGCATACTCTCCTGGCAATTCTTTTGAAATTGGATATGCAAAGCCTCTAACTATCATTGCTTTGGCATCTTCTTCAGATAACCCTCTGCTCATTAAATAGAAAATGGTCTTATCAGAAATCTTTCCTATCTTAGCCTCATGAGAAAATTCAACTTCATCTGTTCTAATATCATTAACTGGAATTGTGTCTGATACTGAAAAATCATCTAACATCAATGATTCACAAGATACTGACGACTTAGAATTTTGAGCATTTTCAGTAATTCTAACTAATGATCTATACGTACATTTTCCACCATTTTTTGAAATTGATTTGCTATTTACAACACTTGATGTATTTGGTGCATTATGAATTACTTTAAATCCAGTATCTAGATTTTGTCCTGCTCCTGCAAAAGAAATACCTGTATATTCTGTTTTAGCACCTTTTCCGTTAAGGATACTTAATGGGTACAACATTGATATTTTAGAACCAAATGAACCTGTTACCCAATCAACTTGTCCACCTTCTTCTACAATTGCTTTTTTAGTATTTAAGTTCATCATATTCTTAGACCAGTTTTCAATTGTTGAATAACGTAAATATGCATTTTTCTTTACATATAATTCAACACAGCCTGCGTGTAAATTCACCTTGTTATATTTTGGTGCTGAACATCCTTCAATAAAATGTAAGCTTGCACCTTCTTCAACTATAATTAAAGTATGTTCGAATTGTCCAGATTCAGGTGAATTTAATCTAAAATATGATTGTAAAGGCATCTCTAATTTAACACCTTTTGGAATATAAACAAATGAACCACCTGACCATACAGCAGCATGTAATGCGACAAATTTATGGTCATTTATTGGAACACATTTCATAAAATGCTCTTTTACAATTTCAGGATATTCTCTTACAGCTGTTTCCATATCTGTATAAATAACTCCTTGTTTTAGTAATTCCTCTTTCATACTGTGATAAACAACTTCTGAGTCATATTGAGCTCCAACACCTGCTAAAGAAGTTCTTTCTGCTTCTGGAATTCCTAATTTATCAAAAGTATTTTTTATATCTTCTGGAACATCATCCCAAGAACTATTTAGCTTAGTTTTTGGACGTACATATGTTGCAATTTCATCCATATTTAATTCAGATAAATCAGGTCCCCATGTTGGAAGCTCTAATTTATTATATGTTTCCAAAGCTTTTAATCTTATTTCTCTCATCCAATCTGGATCATTTTTTTGCTTTGAAATTTCTTCTACGATTTCTTTTGTTAAACCTTTTTGAATTTTGAAATCATAGTCGTCTTTGTTTTTTATGTCATAAATATTTCTATTTAATTCTTCTAATTGTGTTTTCGCCATTTTTATTTTCCTTTCTAACTGACTACATTTTCGGATTTGTTGACTTTTACATTTTTATCTGTCATAATAAATACAATATTTTTTACCTTAAGGAGGTAATTATATGAAACAAATTATTATGTTGATTACTATGCTTCCTGTTATTTTAACTCTTCTTATTATAAAGAAAAGAATAACAAAGGAGTATATAACAGTATCAACTGGAGAAAACTTCTCCTAATTTGCTTTTGCAGAATGTTTTGTGCATTCTGCATTTTATTTTAATTATGATTTTATTTTCTATATTTACTGAATCCGTTTGCTTCTATATCTTTTATAATCTCTTCTCCACCAGTTGTAACAATTTTTCCATCAATTAAAACATGTACATAATCAACTTTTAGATTTTCTAAAATTCTCATATTATGAGTGATAATTAAAACTGCATTCTCATCATTTTTAAACATCTCAATACCTTTAGAAACAGTCTTAACTGCATCTACATCTAATCCTGAATCTGTTTCATCTAAAATAGCAAGTTTTGGATTTAACACAAGCATTTGAAGAATTTCATTTTTCTTTTTCTCTCCACCTGAAAATCCAACATTTAAGCTTCTTTCAATATTTTCAGGATTCATATTTAAATCTTCCATATATTTTTTTAGCTCATCTTTAAATTGAAAAATCTTAACTGGTTTACCTGTAACCTTATTTTTAGCATATTTTAAGAAATTAGCTACAGATACCCCTGGTATTTCTTCAGGTAATTGGAAAGACATAAATACACCTTTTCTTGCGATTTCGTCTGTTCGCATATCAGTTATATCTTCACCATCAAATATAATACTTCCACCAACTTTATTATACGCAGGATTATTTAAAATTGCATTTGCTGTTGTTGTTTTACCAGAACCATTAGGTCCCATAATAACATGAATTTCCCCTTTATTGATTGTTAAATCTATTCCTTTTAAAATTTGTTTTTCTTCTGCATTTACATTTAAATTTTTGATTTCTAATAATTTATTGCTCATCTTTATTTTCCTTTCTTTTTGAAACATTTTAAGACCGTTCCCAAATGTTTCAAGTTTATTTTTTTGTTCTTTTAACACATCTTCTGCATTTTTCTTGGTTGATATCATAATTGCAATTCAAATTGCGTAATCCCAAAACTTTATGAACATATCGTGCTAATTTATTTATTGCTTCATCAGACATAGAAGATTTCATATTCTCTGCTTCTTGCTCAGCTTTTTCATGTTCCATTCCCAAAACATCTTTCATAAACAAAAAGATGATATCATAGCTTTCCAATATTTTTTGGGCTAAATCTTCTCCTAATGCTGTGATTTCAATTGTTCCATAAGATTCATAATTAACCAATCCATTTTCTTTCAAATTATTTATTGCTTTATTTACACTCGCCTTGGAACAATTCATTTTTTCAGCTATATCTGTAACACGTATATTCCCATTTTGTTTTCTTAGAATATACATTGTTTTTATATATTCTTCCAAAGATTTCGATATCATATACCTCATCCTTCCATTTTTGTTAACCTCGGTTAACATTATATAACACACTAAATGGTTTGTCAATAAAAATGTTCTAATTTCAACTTTTTTAACAAATTATTTATAAAAGAATAAAACTTTAATGTTTTTCAAATAATATAAAAAAGAAAGTGAGGTATTTTAATGTATAATTTTAGAACTGATTTAGCTGATGAAAGAAAAGATATTTATAAAAAAGCAAACAAGCTTGAAAACATCCCAGGAATCGAAACTTATGAAAATATTATTAGTGATAAAATTAAAACTAATATCGTTAAAATTGTTGATTCTGAAGGTGAAAAAGCAATTGGTAAGCCTATTGGAACTTATGTAACAGTTGATATTAAAAATTTAAAACTAGCTACTGATGAAGATATTGAAAAAGCCTCTGATGTTGTAAAAGATGAATTAAAAAAAATAATAGATTCTCATTGTGAAAGTCAAGACGAAATTTTGGTTGTAGGTTTAGGAAATCAATATGTTACACCAGATTCACTAGGTCCAAAAGTTGTTTCAGAAATTGATGTAACAAAACATTTTATAAAATATACTCCTCAATATGTAACTGAAGGTACTCGTTCTGTTTGTGCAATTGCTCCTGGTGTACTTGGAACCACTGGAATTGAAACATCTGAAATAATTCAAGGAATAGTTAGTAATGTAAAACCGAAATTACTTATTGTTATTGATAGCTTAGCTTCCAAAAGTATTGAAAGAATTAGTAGTACAGTACAAATTTCAGATACTGGTATTGTCCCTGGTGGTGGAGTTGGAAATGCAAGAGAAGAATTAAGTATTAATACTATTGGAATTCCTGTTATTGCAATTGGTGTTCCAATGGTTGTTGAATCTGCTGTTTTAGTTAACGATTGTTTAGATTTATTTATTGGCAAATTACAGAATGAAGCTAAATCTAATGATTATTTAAATGCTCTAAAAGAACATGATAATTATGAAGAAATTAAAGAAAGTTTAAATCCAAGTGATTATAATATGATTGTTACTCCAAAAGAAATTGATAATTTAATAGAAAATATGAAAGATGTGGTTTCTAGAGCAATTAATTTTGCAGTATAACTTAACACAAAAATAAGCTAAACTTACATGTGCAAGTTTAGCTTATTTTTAATTTTTACTTTTTTCGTAATCTGTCATATTCCTCCTTAGTCATGTAGCTTTCTTCTTTATTTTGCCACTTGTTCAAAACATAATTCGATACAAGTATTCCAGCCGCGAAAGCTATACCAGCAATTATAAGAACTGCAATAACATATTCAATCGGCATGAATTTCACACTCCATAAATTATTAATATCGGTGCTGACCCACCTATAACAGATTGTATATGAATTTTTATAATATTTAGTATACCACAAATAAAAGAACAAGTCAATTAACCACTGACTTGTTCTTTTCTGGTGACCCGTACGGGAATCGAACCCATGATTCGGCCTTGAGAGGGCCGCGTCTTAACCGCTTGACCAACGGGCCATTGTTTTTAAGTTACCTAATATTTATAACATATTTTGACCAAATAAGTCAATGGGTTACATACACATTTTTAAAATTTCTTTTAGTCTTTCATCTCTTTTTGTAAGATATAAAAAACCAATTAATCCTTCAAAAGCTGTTGAATACATATAATCAGCAGGATCAGCATTTTTAGGTAAATGGTGATTTTCTGCATTTCTAGCTCTTCTAACTATATCTTTTTCTTCATCTGTTAAATCTGATTCTATCCTTTTTAAAATTTCCGCTTGTGCCTTTGCCTTAACATATTTTATTGATTCTATATGTAATTTATGAGGTTTTAATTTAGTATTATTTACAAGATTAGTTCTAATGTATAATTCATAAACTGCGTCGCCAACATACGCCCATGTTAATGGTGATAACATATTTACATCTGTTTCGTTTTTTTCTCTATTTATTATTTCCATTTTTTCTCCTTTTTAAATATTAAAGCTTGTGCCAATTCACTTTGATATCACTCCATCTCTTTAACTACTTTTGGCACTAAACTTTCTCAATAGTAATTCTTCCAATCTTTCCGCTTCTAAACTCATCCAATAGAATTCCAGAAACCTTCTCATAATCTATCCTTCCACCAGATAAAATAGCTCCTCTTTTCTTTGCAATATCTTCCATAATTGCAACAATTTTCATATTTTCTTCTTCATCTGAATTCAATATTGTATTTACACTATTTTCATCTAATTTATATCTTTCAATAACATTTGATAAATATTCTTTAACCAAGAAATTTAACAATTGATATGCTATTTCAGTTTTTTCCAAGATATCATCTTTAATAGACCCTGTGAAAGCTAAATGTAATCCTACTTCTTCAGATTCGAATTTAGGCCATAGTACACCTGGTGTATCCATTAACTCTATTCCATCATCTATTCTAATCCATTGCTTTTGTCTTGTAACACCTGGTCTATTTCCTACTTGAGCTGTATTTTTCTTTGTAATTCTATTTATAAATGATGATTTTCCAACATTAGGAATTCCTAAAATCATTATTCTTATTGATTTTCCAACTCTTCCTTTTCCTGCAAATTTTTCTTGGCTTTCTTTTGATACTTCTTTTACCGCTCTTATTACATCATTTATTCCTTTACCACTGTTTGCATCTGTGATAACTGCAGGAATACCTTTGCTTGCAAAGTATTTAATCCATTTTTTTGTTTCATTTTCATCTGCTAAATCTGTTTTGTTTAATACTACTACTTTTTTCTTATTTTTTGCATATCCTTTAACGTCCGGGTTTTGGCTTGAAATTGGTATTCTAGCATCTAATATTTCTACAATTACATCTATTAATTTTAAATCTTCCATTATTTGTCTTTTTGTTTTAGCCATATGACCTGGAAACCAGTTTATATTCATTTTATTTTCTTCCATCTATATCACTTCCTCTATTTTATTCCTTCAAGTTTCTTTTTCTCTATATTTTTTAATTGTTTCTTTTCTTTTTCAAGTTCTTTCAAACTTTTCTCCGGTGTTGGCATATTTATTGCCATCTGTAATATAATACCATAAAAGCAAGCATTTTTCAACAAAATACTTGCTTTTATTATAATTATATTGAATGTTACAGTTAACGCATCTTTATCGACTCGCACATAATGAAATTATAACCCCTATTATAGCTACTATAACAATTCCAATTATATCTAAATGGAAATATATCAACACTCTATTAATGGACATTTAATAAACTAAACGTCTTGCAAATACTGCACTCTTTACATATCATCAATCTATTTTCAAATATCAGCCTTAAAGTTTCCACAAACTCATCTTCATGAACCAATAAATGTACAATAATCTTCTTTGGCAATAAATTCAGCAATGCATTTAAACAATAATCCTTAGAAGAAAATGTTATATCAGACAAATATTTAGGATGCTCAAACTGACTATCATACACTAAAATGTTTTGCTTTTCATCCATTATTATAGGTTCTGAATTTGAATAAATAACATGAATTGTATCTGTTCTTGGATTTTCAGATTTTATATATCCACGTAATAATTTAATAAACTCTTTATATTCTTTATCTATAATATACTGATTTACAGCAGTATCAACGCATTCTGCAACTAGCGAATTGTATTCAAATAATCTAAAATTAACAAAACCATCTAATATAAAATACTTATGGTTAGAAATATAATCAACTAAACACTTAAAAATCTTTTCTTTTCTACTCTCATAATTATCATTATCTTGATCATCTAATAACTCATAACAATTCTTATAAATAACACTCTTCTCATTAGCAGCAAAATAAAAGAAATCACAATTCATAACTCTTTTAACAATATTTTTCTCATAGAATTTTATAATACAATTCATTAAAACGTCTGATAGTTTATATATAAAATCCATCTCATTTTCTCCAGTATAATGAACAATAATATTCTTATATAATTTAAAACAATTCTGTGAAACATATACATTTTCTAAATTTATATTATTTATTTCTATTAGTAGATAATCCAATATTTTGTTATTATTATTTTTAATACAAAATGATTTCATTAAAAAAATCCCCTTTCTCACGCACACATATATTATCTACTAAAATTTGTATAGATATACATATACTATGCTGAGAAAGAGGTTTTTGAAAGTTGTACTCTATTCTACAATACGTCCATCTTTTAAATGAATTGTTCTATTACCATAATCAGCAATTTCTTGTGAGTGAGTAACTTGTAAAATTGTAATATTTTTCTCTTTATTAATTTTGCTGAATAATTCCATAACATCTTTTCCAGATTTACTGTCTAAGTTTCCAGTAGCTTCGTCTGCTAAGATGATTGATGGATTCATAATTACAGCTCTTGCTATTGAAACTCTTTGTTGTTGACCACCTGATAATTCTCTTGGTAAACATTTTCTTTTATTTTCTAATCCTACGATTTTTAGAATTTCATCAAGTTCTTTTTTGTATTTACCTTTGCTTTTGCCATCCATAACAACTGGTAATAATATATTTTCTTCAACTGTTAAGTTTGGTACTAAGTTATAAAATTGGAATACAAACCCAATATCTTGTCTTCTCATTTTTGATTTTGCTTTATCTTTCATTTTACTAATATCTTTTCCAGCAATTTCAATTGTTCCATTAGTTGGGTTATCTAAACCACCAATCAAATATAATAAAGTTGATTTTCCACTACCAGATTGACCCATTAGTGATACAAATTCACCCTTTTTTATATTTATATTAATATCTTTTAAAACTTCAACTGGATTCTTTTTAGTTCCAAAGCTTTTACCAACATTTTTTACACATATAATATCTTCCATTAATAATCCTCCTCTACTTTTTTATTATTCATATTTGATTTCATCAATTACTTTCATTTTTCTTAATTTGAATTTAGGTGCAATACTTGTCAAAATCATTACAACATATACACCAACTGTAAGTAATAATAAGCCTTTAAAATCATATATAATAGGTACACATATAGTCATAGCTTTCATTCCAGCATCTGTAATAAAGCTCATTCCATAACTTACAGCTAAAGCAAATATACTCATTGCTCCAAATGAAAGTGCTGTTTCTAATGTTATTAATCTTTTTAATTGTTTTTTGCTCATACTTGTTGAATATAACATTGCATATTCACGTTTTCTTTGCATAAAGCTTATAATTTGATTATTAATTATACCTATAAATGATAGTAAAACTCCCATTCCCATTAAAGCTGTAAATGCTGAAATTAATGACATTACTTGTGTTTTTTGATTATCGATATATGCAGTTTTAGTTTCAATTGTTACTCCAAAGTCATCTACTTTATTTTTAAGTTCATTAAGTGTATCATCAATTTTCGCTTTATCTTTTACATTAATTAAAATCTGTGATGGTACTGCTCCATATGCTTTTTTGTATAATTCAAAACTTATAATAGCAGTTTGTCTTGAAGTTGAGAATTGTGTACTATCACAAGATGCAATAATTTTAACATTTTGTTCTATAATATGCTTTTTATCTTCACTCTTAGAATTTAATGTAAGCTTAAATGTATCTCCAACTTTTAAATCATATTTTTTTAGAACTAGTTCATCTAAAATAACTTCATCATATTTTAAATTATTATATTTTTCTTCATCAACTACAAATGCATCTTCAAATTTTAATCTTTTTTCTGGTCCATACTGTGCTATAACTAATAAGTCACTTTTTTCATTATCATTTATCTTAGTATTTGAAGCATAATATTCTGGATAAATATCATCAACATTTTCTATATCTTTAATATATTCATATTCTTCAATTCTATATGATGGATATTCAATTAAAAGATCCGATTTAAGCATTTTTTCAAATGCTGTAAATATAGCTGTTGTTGAATTTATAATCATATACAATGAAAGCAACAAAGTTAATGTTACAGCTATTAATTCTGAACTATTAATTATAGATTTGTTATTTCTAATATTGCTGCTTGCTAAACTTAAAACTGGCATTTTTAATTTCTCAGCTATAAATTTAAATATTTTTGAGAAAATAGCTAAAACAACTGGTACTTCGAATGCTACTGCTATTGTTGCAGTCATTAATGCTGCTAATGCTATTGCAGCATCTCCTTTTGCATTAATTTTATATAATACAACTGTTAAAATTGCTAATACAATTCCTAATATTGTTTTTACATATGATTTTTTGTATTTAGCAGTTTTTGTATTAAATATAATTTCCTTAATAGGTCTTCTATTATTTTTTATAATTGCTGTTATTGACATAAAAATTTGAAGTATAACTGACAATGCAATTACTGCTATTATGTATGTAAATGGAACTGTTCCATTTGTTTTTGCAATTTCAATTCCATCTCCTGCTGAAAAGAATACTCCAGAAACTGAGCTTTTAATGTTTGCTCCTATAACAGCACCAATTGCTCCACCAATTATACCATATATAGCATTTTCAAGTATTAATATTAAGTTCATTTTTGTTTTTGTTGCACCAACACTTCTAAATGTTCCTATTACTGGAATTCTTTCATTAATTATAATTTTTGATAATGAACTAATTACGAAAAATACCATTACAAGTATAATAGCAAGTAATAATATGAAAACTTGCATTATAGAATCTGTTGCTTCTTTAATCATTTCTTCGTCTAAAATTTGTTGTATTTGTAAATCAGATTCTTTATTATTATTTAATATTTCATCTTTAATTTCTTTTGCTTTACTTGTATCATTACATTTTATTAATAAACCTGAAACTTCATTTTCATTGAATCCTAATAAGCTTTGAGCTGTTTGTGTGCTACACACTAACATATTAATGTTATTTGCTTCTTGGCAAAAGTACCCTTTTTTCTCGGCAATTAATGCTACTTTCAAAGAAACCTTTGATTCATCTTCTTTAATAACAGTAACATAATCTCCAACTTTTACATTTAAGTCTTTTGCTGTGTTTTCTGTTATTGCAATTTCATTTTCTTTTAAATTTCCTACATCATTGTTTTTAAATAATCTTAAATCCATTGCTTTTTTTAGGTCAAATCCATTAATTAAAGCATATTTATAATCATCTTTATACTCTATTTTTATTGGATTGCTAACCATTGAAGCATAATTGATTTTATCTTTTGGTAAATTTAATTTTGATAAATCAATTTTACTAATATTTTCAGTAGAAGACATATCACCTTTTACTCCATCTTCTTCCTCATCTGCTGCTGTTGTTTTTACTGTTACAGTTAAATCAGTATCTCCTACTACTCCTCTCAATGTTTGAACATATTTTTCTTTAAGTTCGTCTCCCATTGAAACACAAATCATTGTAATTATAGATATTGCTATTAATGACAACACTATAATTAAACTTCTAATTTTCTTTTCTTTAATGTTTTTTAATACGTGTTTTAATATTATTTTCACTTTATCTCTTTTTCCTTTCTTTTGAATTTGTTGATATAATACAACATAGCACAAATTATACTATATAATTTGTGCTATGTCAAGTTTACTTTACTTATATTTAATTATCATAATGTCTTTAATATGATTTTTTTAACTTAATCAATTGATTATCTAAATAATCTAATTTATTTTTTTCCTCATTAAAATTAAATTTCAAACTATAACTACATAATTTTTGAGTTTTTGCTTTGAATTTCTTATTAACATTATTAATTCCATATTTTCCATCACCCAAAATTGGAAAACCAATATGGGCTAAATGTGCTCTAATTTGATGTGTTCTTCCAGTATGAAGTTCCACATCTAAAGTAGCTAAATTGTTTTCATAATCTTTTTTTATAATTTTATATGATGTTACAATTTTTCTATAACCTGTTTTTGGTGTATCAGAAATATATACCATAGATTTTTTATTATCTTTGAATAAATATGCTTCAAGAGTTTTTGAATCTTGTCTTGGAATTCCCACTACAACGCATCTATAATGTTTTTCAATACTACGATTTTTAAACATATTTAGCAAAATGTTCAAACTTTCTTCATCTTTTGCAAATAACACAAGCCCAGTTGTATTTCTATCCAATCTATGACATGGTTTAATAAATTGATTTTTATATATCTTTTCAGCATATGTCTCCAAAGAGTTTTCGCCTGTAACTTCAATATTTTCTGGCTTGTTAAAAACAACTATATTAGAATCTTCATAAACAATTTCAATTTGACTGCTAGTATCTTTCTTATATAATAAATCATCAACTATATATACTTTAATTTCATCTCCTTCATATATAGTTTTATTTTCAGATACCCTAACATCATTAATTCTAATATCTTTTTTTCTTAAAGTCTTATTAAAAGTATTATTTGTAAGTCCATTAAAATTATCAAATAAAAATTGACTTAATTTTTTACCATTATATTTTTCATTAACTATTAAACTTTTCATGCTACTATTATATACTAATTCTTAATTAATGTCTATCCCCTTTACGTTGCCAAAGTAACTACATAACTTCAGCATTTTAGTAGCTTTCACACCCTCCCTATGGACAAAATTTAAAAATATGTTATAATATACATAGTATCCCTAAGGAGGAAAATAAATGAAAAATAAAAAATTAATAACAATACTAGTACCTGCATATAACGAACAAGATGTACTAAATATGTTATATGAAAGATTATCTAATTTGATGAATTCAACTTCAGATTATGAATTTGAAGTTTTATTTGTAAATGATGGAAGTAAAGATAATACATTAGAAATAATTAAAAATATGCGTATGCATGATTCAAGAATATGCTATTTAAATTTATCAAGAAATTATGGTAAAGAAACTGCAATGATTGCAGGGCTTGACTATGCAAAGGGTGACGCAGTTATAATTATAGATGCTGACTTACAAGATCCACCTGAATTAATTCCAGAAATGATATATTATTGGGAGCAAGGGTATGATGATGTATATGCTAAACGTAAATCTAGAAAAGGCGAAAGTTGGTTAAAAAAATTCACTTCAAAAATGTATTATAAAACATTACAAAGTGTAACAAAAATTGAAATCCAAAAAGATACTGGAGATTTTAGACTTTTAGATAGACGTTGTGTAGAAGCTTTAAAACAAATTCGTGAATCTCAAAGATATACAAAAGGCTTATTTAGTTGGATTGGATATAATAAAAAAGAAATTTTATATGATAGAGATCCTCGTGCTGCTGGAAAAACTAAATGGAACTATAAAAAATTAATTGATTTATCAATAGATGGTTTAACATCTTTTACAACAGCACCATTAACATGGTCTGCAATAATTGGAGTATTAGTTTCTTTGGCAGGTTTTATTTACATGATAGTTATAATACTTAAAACTATAATTTATGGTATAGATGTTCCAGGATATGCTTCAACAATGGTTGTAATGTTATTCCTTGGAGGTATACAATTAATATTCCTAGGAGTAATTGGTGAATACTTAGGTAGAGCATTTTATGAAACCAAACATAGACCAATTTATTTTGTTGATACGTATAATGAAGAAAAAGAAACTAATTTAATTAAAAAATAGGGATTTACTCCCTATTTTTTTATATTGCTGAAATTCCTCCTTCTAAATTGTAAACATTTTCATATCCCATTCTTTTAAGCTTTACTAATGCTTTTTTGCTTCTTCCACCATATTCACAATATACAATAATAAGTGTATTTTTATTTTTTATATATTTTTTTACTCTATCTTCACTAATATCTTGTAAAGGAATATTAATTGCTCCTTTTAATTTGTTATATCTAAATTCATCCTTTGTTCTAACATCAATAACTACTATATTAGAATTATCATCAATCATTTTTTTCATTGTTAAATAACTTATATCATTTCCACAAGTACGCATAAATTTATTTTGCAATTTATATATTAATTTTTTCAATTCACTATCCTCCTTTACCCTTGTATCTTTCCAATATAAAAAGACATTATAATATATAATATTCATAATGTCTTTTTTATGATTTTACATTTATTCTTTTTCTGTACTTATTTGTTTTTCATACATTCCTGTTAATACAGTTAAAATTGTAATATAGATTACTACACCAACTGGCATTACCAATCTATTTACAGGATATCTTGTAATAGCTATTATTGAAACATATAATAATTCAGCTATAATTGATAATATTAAAGTTTGTGAAATAATTTTTGTAACTCCTATTTTTCTAAATCTAATTGCCATATATACCAATACTAAAATAGTTGTAATAATTAATGGTGTTATATATGATTTTGCAACATCTCTTAATTTAAAACTTGGAATATCATTTACATCTACATCATTTACACTATTTTCTAATCCAAATTTTTCGTTTATTTTTGTATTTAATAATTCTTTTTGTTCATCTGTTACATTATCCACTTTAATTGCAACATTATCATTATATACTCCTGATTTTTGTATTTTTACATTTTGTTTAGAAAATACTTCATCAGTTATAGATTTTATATCACTTATATTAAAATCTTTTCCAATATTAATTCCAATTAATGTGTGATATTTATATTCAAAATCCACATTAAATCCAAAGGCAATAGCTGTAATGATTCCTGCTAAAATTACAATTACTAACCCTACAAAAACTACTTTGTTTTTCATAATAAAATCCCTCTTTCAATTATTTATTTTTTGCATTTGTTAAAATTGCTCTAGTTATAGTATTATTGAATACTTCAAATAAAATTACTCCCCAGAATATTACCATTCCAAAGTTAGCTATATCAGATATATTTCCTGGAATTATTCCATTATTTTTTAATGCTGGTAACACTGCAGATACTATACCTAGTATAAATGCAGGAATTATCATTTTAGTGAATTCCATTGTTTTCTCATTGAAAATTTTTGAACTTATTTTTTCTTTCTTAAGTATTTTTAATAAATAAGCAAATTGTAATATTAACATTCCAGCAATTGATACAATTGATGCTACTGAAATTTGAACTTTTGTTATTCTTAATACTAGAAGTAAAATTGCACCAAATCCAAGAACACTTAATTCTCCATATAAACCATTTAATCCGTATTTTACTAGTAAATATATTAGCATTACTCCCAATATTACTGCAAAAACACTTATAATTCCAAACGCACTTATATCTGAATGAATGTCATTACTATATGCTACAGAATATGTTATAGGTAAACTTTCTGTTTTCATTAACATTCCTATTGTTGTTACTTGATTTAATATTTCATTTAATTCTGATTCAACAGTTGTATTTCCTAATGGTATAACTAAGCTTCCATTTACAGCTGCTTCTAAAAATTCTTCTTCAGTCCATGTATATACAGTAGAACCATCAATTGTAATTGTAATATTTTCTTCTGATATACCTTCTGATTTGCTATAATTGTTTTTCATTTCTTTAAATTTCTTTACAGCATCGCCATTAAAATCAATTTTCATTTCTACATATGGCATACTACCATATACTGTTGTAACTTCTTTTCTTGTTCCAGTTACAGATTTTACACTATTATTATCTCCAATGATTTCTGTTATTTCATTAGTTTTATTTTCGTCAGCTACTTCTTCAGATGTATCTGTTTCACTATTTTCATCTGTTGAGTCATTTGATTTTGTTAATTTTATTTCTGTTTTTCCAACAACAAAAATACTTTGAAGTTTATCTTTATCAGTATTTGTTGCAACTTCAACTACAATGTTTCCAGTTCCTTCATCAAGTCTTACTGTTGATTGCTCAATACCTGCTAATTTCAATCTTTCTTCTATAATTTTTTTAGTCTTTTTATAATTATCAACTGTATATTTATTATCAGCTTGTCCATTATTTTCAATTGTAGTATTTTCTTCTGCAGTATTATCTTCTGAATTATTTTCTTCTGAATTATTTTCTTCTTGTGTATCTTCTGAAGAATTAGTATCATCTTTTACTACTTCTAATTTTATAACAGTATTATCATCTAACTCCATACCAAGAACATAGTCAGGTATTATATTTTTCATGATATTTCTATCTTTAACATATATACCTCCAAATGTAACTAAACATAATAATATTATAACTAAAATTGCTAAAATTGTTTTTAAAGAACCTTCTTTTTTCACTTTTATTCCTCCCATTTTAAAGTAATTTTGTATCATTGATAATTAATTCAAACCATATATTTAAAAATTTTGCTGCATGTTTGCTCATCATGGTTCTATCCATGAAAATCTCAAAATAATCAAGTACTGGTGAAATATTTGTATCAATAGTCAAATCTAAAATTACTTTTCTGTTTTCTTTTGATATTATAAAATTTGAGTTTGTTACAGCATAATTTACTTTGTCATGCTTATCAAATGTTGATAAATTTGTGTTTACTACCCTATCTCTATGAACATCAGATTTATCTGCTAAAATCAAGGCTGCTGAAATATCACTAACTGCAGTTCCTGTTTTTTCATCATGATTGCCAATTGCGGTCATTACCTCTGCTCTTTCTTTTGGATCCATTCCCATATCTTTTAAAATTTGATATGCCAGAATAGCACCTGAATGAGCATGATCTGTCCTATTAACGCAATTTCCTATATCATGTAAATATCCTGCAATCCTTGCTAACTCAACTCTTCTTTCATCATATCCTAATATTTCTAATACATCACCTGCTCTTTTAGAAACAATTCCGATATGTCTAAATGAATGTTCAGTATATCCTAATGCATTTAACTCTTCTTGAGCACCAAGTATTAATTGCTGTACTTCTGGATTTTTTTTAATGTCTTCTAAAGTTACCATATCATTCCTCCAATTACTTTTAAATTTTATATTAAAATAATAAAAATATCAACTGTTTTTTTTAATTTATTATTTTTTTTATTCTTTTTTACATTTTACCCTTTTTATGATTTTTTAGAAAAAAAATAGAAAACTAAAATATGTCTTCTATTCTTTATTCTATTTTCTTATATTTACTCCTATTATTCCTCCAACTCCACCCAAAAGCATTCCCGTACAAATCATAATTATTGATGATAAATTAAAATTAAATCCACATAATGCAATGCTCGATAAAATATATATAGTACTTAAATATAGTCCTCCTACTAAAATACCATTTAATATTCCATTCTTTTTTATCTTTAAACTACTAATTGAACTACCAACTAAAATACTTATTCCTGTTATTGTTATAACAACTGGTTTTATTGTTTTTTCTGAAACAGTAGTATTTACCAAAACGATTGCATATATAAAAATACTTATTAATGTTAAAAGCAATGAAATAACGAATCCTTTTCCTATTGTATATATATTATTATTTTTGTTTATTTTTGCAATATTATTCATATTTAATCACATACCTTTCATACATTTTTATTAAATAATATTGCGGCAATTTTACTTTTAGAACAAAAATGAGTATATAAATAATGTCATTTTTAATACATTATTATTATACTCATTTTTCATTATAATTTAATTATTTTTTGTAGTTGTTGTCTGTTTATCAGTTGTTGTAGTTGTCTTTGTTGTCGTATTGTTTGTTGTTTGTTTATTTGTTGTTGTTTTATTGTCTGTTGTTGTATTTGTTGTTTTATTTGTAGTTTGATTATTAGTGCTTGTTGAATTATCTTTGGTATTATTTGTTGTTTCTGAGCTAGAATTATTTTTAATTTTTTTATACTCATTTAATAGATTTAATTTTTCATCATTATATATAATACTATATTGTTCTTTACCATCTACATTTTCTTTATATACTCTTGACAATACATTTTTATATATAACTCTATTTGTTTTAGTAATTATTCCATAATTATTATCTTTTCTAACAACAATAGCTGAATCAGCTTCTGGTACTAATAATACATTAGAACTTAGTTTTGTTCCAATACATCCTAATCCAGTGTATTCTAGTTTAATAACAACTTTTCCTTTTAAATTTACTAATCCCCATAATCCATTTTTTTGCACAGGAATTAAGTTATCATAAATAATATATTGATTAGTTAATCCATTGTTTGGGAATTTTGAAATATCAATTCCTATTGCATCATATTCTACTGGAAGAACGTATTCTTCTTCCTCATCTACTAATTTAACGATTCCATATTTTTTAACTTTATTTCTATCTTTTTCACTGACAACGCTACTTTCACTAACTAAAAATAACTCGTCATTTATTTGACTTATATCTTCATATTGAGGACTTACAAGAGTTTCAACAGAAAAATTATCTTTATCTAATTTTACAATTCCTTTTTTTCCATCTACTTCTACAATTAATTGGCTATATTTTTCAACATATCTTATTGAATCATATTTTGGTGAAACAACCGCTGATGTTACTACTGTTGTAGTTTTCTTTTTCTTATCTGAGCTTGTTGATACTTTTGCTATTCCTAATTTTCCTGTAGAATCTTTTACAATAACCAATCCTTCTTTTAGTAACTTATCATTTGAAAAATTTGTATCCCACACAATTGAATCGTCTGTATAAAAAGTCTTTGAAGCACTTGCATTAGAATAATAATTTTTTAATGCTCCTATTGATGAAATTCTATAAGTGTTTTTATTTACAGAAATCATAACATTCATAGCTATTTTTGCAGCATCAATTGGAATACGAATTATTCCGTTATCATCTTTTATAACTGGATGATCTAAAGTATAATATTCTGTTTCATTTGTATCAGCTAATATTTTATATATTTGATTTGAATCAACTTCGAAGAAAGTACTTTCATCTCCATTTGTTACATAACATTTATTAGTATCTTCACCTTCTGTTGTTCCTACTTTAAAATTATAGCCATTGCTTGGAATCATCTTTGATAGTTCTTCAACTCCTATATAAAGCACATCATCCTTTGAAATCAAATAATTTGAAGCTTTATATTCTTTATTGTCAACATACAATTTTACTTTATTTTCACCTATCATTGTTACATATGCTAAAAGCCCTGTTATTATGAATATTAATATTATTATTGCAACAATACAAATAGTTAGTATTTTTTTACTATTTCCACTGTTACTAAAATTCTCATCTATTAAACTCATTTAAGTTCCCTCCTTATTCTTCAGTATAACCATATTTTTTGTAAAATTCGTTTCTAAAGTTCAAAAGGTTATCATTCTCTATTTCTATTCTAACCTTTTCCATTAATTTAGTCAAGAAGTTTAAATTGTGAATTGTTAATAATCTTACCCCTAGGATTTCATTACATTTTATAAGATGGCGTATGTATGCTCTTGTGTAATTTTTGCAGGTATAACAGTCACATTCTTGGTCTAATGGAGTAAAATCTCTTTCATATGTTGCATTTCTTACAACAACCTTTCCATTCCATGTCATAGCTGTACCATTTCTTGCAATTCTGGTTGGTAAAACACAATCACACATATCTATTCCAGCTAAAGCTGATTCTATAAGATAATCTGGAGTTCCCACTCCCATTAAATATCTTGGTTTATTTTCTGGCATTTTTGGAGCAGTGTATCTTAAAATATCTAAAAATTCTTCCTTAGTTTCACCTACACTTATCCCACCAATTGCATAACCTGGTAAATCTAATGCAACCAAATCTTCTAAACTTTTATCTCTTAAATCTTTGAAAAATCCACCTTGGATAATTCCGAATAATGATTGTTCATCTATGTTTGTGTGAGCATCTTTGCAACGCTTTGCCCATCTTGTAGTTCTTTCCATTGATTGTTTTGTATATTCATATGTTGCACCATGTTCAACACATTCATCAAAAGCCATTATAATATCTGCTCCCAAATCTTCTTCAATTTCCATTACTTTTTCAGGTGTAAATAAGTGTTTACTTCCATCCAAGTGTGATTTAAATTCAACGCCTTCTTCAGTTATAGTACGTAATGCACCTAAACTAAATACTTGAAATCCACCACTATCAGTAAGAATCGGTCTGTCCCATTTCATAAAATTATGAAGTTTTCCAGCTTCTCTTACCAACTTACTCCCAGGTCTTAGGTATAAGTGATATGTATTTGATAAAATAATTTGCGCTCCAATTTCTTTTAATTCTTCCGGAGTCATTGACTTAACAGTTGCTTGCGTTCCAACTGGCATAAATACTGGAGTTTGAATATCTCCATGTGGTGTGTGAATTACCCCTCTTCTTGCTCCAGAATTTTTATCTACATGTAGTAGTTCATATGTTACTGCATGTTTTTGTTCCATGTTTTTTCCTCCTTTTTTAATTTGGGACGGAGATTATTTTAAATTTTTTAAATTTTCTCCGTCCCCAATTTAAAATTCCCCCTATTTAATAAATAAACATTGCATCTCCAAAACTAAAGAATCTATATTTTTCTTTAACAGCTTCTTCATATGCATTCATTACAAAATCTTTACCTGCTAGTGTAGAAACTAACATTATTAATGTAGATTCTGGTAAATGAAAATTAGTAATTAGACAATCTATGCATTTGAATTTATAGCCTGGGTAAATGAATATACTTGTATCCCCCTCAACTTCTTTTACAAAACCATTTTCATCTGCTACTGATTCTAGTACTCTACATGATGTTGTTCCAACTGATATAATTCTTCCACCATTTCTACGTGCATTGTTGATTTTATCTGCATCTTCTTGTTTTATGTAATAATGCTCTGAATGCATGTCATGATCTTCTATATTCTCAACCTTTACTGGTCTAAAAGTTCCAATTCCAACATGTAATGTAACATTTGCAATTTCAATACCTTTTGCTTTTATTTTTTCCAAAAGTTCATCTGTAAAATGTAATCCTGCTGTTGGAGCTGCTGCAGATCCTTCATATTTTGCATAAACTGTTTGATATCTATCTTTATCTTTTAATCTTTCTTTAATATAAGGTGGTAATGGCATTAACCCTATTTGATCTAATATTTCATTAAAAATTCCTTTATATTCGAATTTAACTTTTCTATTTCCATTATCCATTTGTTCAAGAATTTCAGCTTTTAGTAATCCATCTCCAAATGTAACTTTTACACCTTTTTTCAAACGTCTACCTGGGTGAACCATTACTTCCCAGATATCTCCTTCTATTCTGTTTAATAGTAAAAATTCAACATTAACACCAGTATCTTCTTTTATTCCATATAATCTTGCAGGGATTACTTTAGTGTTATTTCTAACCAAGCAATCTCCTGGTTTTAAATACTCTAAAATATCTTTAAATACTTTATGTTCAATTGTTTTATTAGTTTTATCCAACACCATTAATCTTGACTCATCTCTTTTTTGAATTGGTGTTTGAGCTATCAATTCTTCTGGTAAATCATAATTAAAATCTGATACTTTCATTTTATTTCCTTCCCTTTCATAACTCGTTATATTATACTAAAAAATAAGACAAAAATCAACATAATTTCAAATATAATTATGTTGATTTGCACACCTTGCTTTAATATGATATAATATTCAAAGTTGATTTTTCAGCAAAAAAATTTATAGTCACTTAAATGTGGCAGAAAGAACTCAATTATTGAGTATTACGAGGTACGTTATGAGTACTATAAAAACACCAGTAGAATTTACAGGGCAATTTATAACACTTAGACTTAAAACTGGAGGGCCTATACTTTGGCCTGACATACATGTTTTATCATTTTATTCTGACTATGTGTTGATTCCTAAATGCCCGCCACCTCATAACCATGCAAAAAAGTTCATAGGTAACGAATTTGATAATGCATTACTTTCTTTTACTGAATATTTCAAGAACAATGTATCTGGAAAAGCCATTAAAATGTCAAAGGAAACTCCTATGACATACAATATCAAAAACGGATTAATTGCAGTTTACACTGATGACAGAATTTCAGTATCAAAAATACCTTTTATATGGGAAGAAGCTTTAAAAGTTATTGGATATACTCGTGACGAGAATCTTATTGTTCCATTTGCAAATGGAGAAGCATATTATAATAAATTCAAAGACGAACTGCTTGCTATATGGTAATCCTCGCAAAAAACAGTTCAGCATAATTGCTGAGCTGTTTTTTATTTATAATATAATTCAGTTAACAATTTTATTAATTTGCATATTTTATGTAAATATGTTATAATCTTAAAAGTTGATTATTCAACATAATTTAACAGCCACTTAAATGTTGGCAGAAAATGCTTGGATAACAAGCATTGCGAGGTACATATGACTGTATTTGAAAAAATTATCTCATCTGAAAGAAAAAATTACGCTATCGAGTGTGATAATGGTTCTTTCGAAATTGGCGGCTGCAGATTCGCAATCTTCGACTATACGCATAAATACGTCAAGATTCCTGGATGTCCAGCATCGCCAAGAGAGCTTCAGTGGTACGATTTCACAGACAAAGAAATTGAAAGAACTTGGTTAGGGTTCGAAAAATTTGCAAGAAAATTTGCTAATGAATCTGCCCCAATCAATCTCAAAAAATCTAGTAAAATCTATCACTTCTGCAACTCTTATGTAGCACTTTATTGTGAAGATGCTATTATTGTATTCAAAAATGACGGCATCATAACAGCACCTGATGTGATTAAATCTGGTTTTGTTCACATTCCAGAAGCTTTCGTTCCGTTTGAAGAAAATCACATAGCATACCTCGACATAACTGCAGATTCTCTTATTTGTAGTTGGTAACACAAAAAAGATTCAGCTTAATGGCTGAATCTTTTTTATTATTTCAAATTTTCGCTACATCTGTGACAAATTGTAGGATTTTCTTTGTCTTCACCAACTGTTGTAGAATACATCCAACATCTTTCACATTTTTCACCTTCTGCAACTTCAACTTTTATATCAAAGTGACCATTTACAATTTCTAATCCTGAAACTATAAATACAGTCATTAGTAATTCTTCATTTTCTTTTAAGAAATCATACTCTGTTCCTTCTGCTGAAATTACAACTTTAGCATTTAATGAATGTCCTATAACCTTGGCTGCTCTAGCTTCTTCTAATTTCTTAGCTACATCTTCTTTTAATGCTAATATTTTATCCCATTTAGCTTCTAATTCTTTATTTTCATATTTGCTATCAACTTCTGGATATAATGTAAGCATAACACTTTCAGCATTTTCTCCATTTTTATGTTTCATATATTTCCATATTTCTTCAGCTGTAAAACATGCCATTGGAGCTAATATTCTAACTAATACATTTAATATCTCATACATTGCTGTTTGAGCAGCTCTTCTTTCTACTGAATCTGTTTTAGCTGTGTATAATCTATCTTTTATAATATCTAGATAGAAGTTACTCATATCAACAACACAGAAAGTATTAATTGCTTGATATGCTTTATTGAAATCATATTCATCATATGCTTTTGTACATTCTTCAACTAATTTGTTTAATCTTGTTAATGCCCATTTATCAATTTCTTGTAAATCTTCATATTTTACTGGTGAATTTACATCAAAATCGTCTGTATTTCCTAAAATATATCTTGCAGTATTACGTATCTTTCTATATACTTCAGAAACTTGTTTTAAGATTTCTTTTGATAAACGTACATCTGATTTATAATCTGATGATAATACCCAAAGTCTTAAAATATCTGCACCATATTGATCAACAACTTCTTGAGGATCAATACCATTTCCTAGAGATTTATGCATTTGTCTACCTTGTGCATCTACTGTCCATCCATGTGTTAAAACTTGTTTATATGGTGCTTTTCCTGTTGTTGCAATAGATGTTAATAATGAAGATTGAAACCATCCTCTATATTGATCAGCTCCTTCTAAATATAAATTAGCTTGTGGTAATCCTCTTTCAGCTAAAACACTTTGATGTGTTGAACCAGAATCAAACCATACATCCATAATATCTGTTTCCTTTACAAATTCTGTACATCCACATTTTTCGCATTTAGCATTTTCTGGCATTAATTCTTTTTCTGATAAATCATACCAACAATTTGTCCCTTTTTCTTTAACTAAATTTTGAACTTTTTCTAAGCTTTCATCTGTAACATATTCTTTGCCACAATCTTTACAATAAAAAATTGGAATAGGAACACCCCAAGTTCTTTGACGAGAAATACACCAATCATTTCTTTCTTCAATCATTTTCGTAATTCTGTCTTCACCCCATTCAGGCATCCATTCAACTGTTTTTATTTGTTCTAAAGCATCTTTTCTAAATTTATCAATTGATGCAAACCATTGCTTTGTTGCTCTAAAAATTATAGGCTTTTTACATCTCCAACAATGTGGATAAGAGTGATTTATTCTTTTCTTTCCTAATAATAAATCATGTTCATCAAGCCAATTAGCTATTTCTTTATTTGATTTAGCATAGAACATTCCTTCAAAAGGTCCTGCTTCCTTAGTTTGATGACCTTTATCATCAACACAAACTATCATTTCTAATCCATTTTTTAATCCACATAAATAATCTTCTTTACCATAACCAGGTGCTGTATGTACTTCTCCTGTACCTGTTTCTAAATCAACATCAATTGTATCAGGACTTCCCATAACAACTTTAGATTCTCTTGGTAAGAATGGATGTTTACATTTTACACCTTCAAAATCTGCACCCTTATATTCTTTTATAACTGTATAATTCTCAATTTCACATTCTTTCATAACTTTTTCAATTAATTCAGATGCTATAACAAGTTTTTCTCCATTTGCTTCTATCAAGCTATATTCAAAGTTTGGATTAACTGTTATACCTGTATTTCCAGGCAATGTCCAAGGTGTTGTAGTCCATATTACAAAATATGTTTCTCTTTCATCAAATAAACCTGCACCTTCTATAACAGGGAATTTAACATAAATTGTATCTGAATCAACATCTTTATATTCAATTTCTGCTTCTGCTAAAGCTGTTTCACAATCAGTACACCAATAAACAGGTTTTAATCCTTTATATATATATCCTTTTTTATACATTGTACCAAAAACTTTTAATTGTTCAGCTTCCATTCTTGGTTGATATGTAATATAAGGATTTTCCCAATCTGCTAATACTCCTAAACGCTTGAATCCTTTTGTTTGAACACCTATATATTCATCATTAAAACTTTTACAAGCGTCTCTAAATTGTGATACTGGAATTTCATCTCTATTTAATCCTAATTTTTCAATAGCTTTTTTCTCTGTAGGCATACCGTGTGTATCAAATCCAGGAATAAAAGGTGTATAAAATCCTTTTAAATTTTTGTATCTTACGATTGTGTCTTTTAATATTTTATTTAATGAATGTCCAATATGTATTCCACCATTTGCATATGGAGGTCCATCATGTAAAACAAATGGTTCTTTTCCTTCATTTTTTTTCAACATTTTTTCATATAACCCATTTTCAAATACTTCATCAAATATTTTAGGTTCATTTTCAGGTAGATTTCCTCTCATTGGAAAATCTGTTTTTGGTAAATTTAGTGTTTTACCATAATCTTTCTTTTCTTCACAATTTTCACACATTTTACATCACTCCTTAAGTTAGCTGTTCGAACGCAGTGAGTTACAGATAACTTATGCAACCGAACGCATGTGAGGTTGTATACCTCTATTTCAGCTGTTCGAACGCATGTGAGTTACAGATAACTTATGCAACCGAACGCATGTGAGGCTGTATACCTCTAGTTTAGCTATACAGTTTTAGAACATAATAATCAAAAAAAGCTATCAGTCCTAAAACATAGTTTAGGACGAATAGCTTTAATCCGCGGTACCACCTAATTTAAAAGATTATTATTTACTTTTAACAAAATGTAAATTCATCTTTTCTCTTAATTTCTTTTAACGCAAGAATACGATTTAGCTTAATTGTCTAAACTTTCAGCTAAATAACCTAAAGGTGATAACAAATAATTTATTATCTTGTTAGAATTCCACCAACCTCTAACTCTCTATTAGTTTTACATTATTTGTGTTGTCCTTTACATTGTTTTATGTTTATCAATATCTACATAATAACACTTTTTTCTTTTTTTATCAAGTGCTTTTTTAAATATTCTTCATTAATTCTTCAAATCTTTCAGCTGAAATAATTTCTTTAGCTAAAAGCTCATTAGAAATAACTTCAAGTGCATCCATATGACTTGCTAAAATTGATTGTGCTTTAAAATCTGCATCATTTACTAATGCTTTTATTTCGTTACCTATCATATCTGTATATTTTTCTCCAAGTAATTCTAATTGGTAAGGATCTTTTTCAAGGTTTATATGAACTGGTCCTACTGTTTCACTCATACCATATACTGTTACCATATTTTTTGCAATATCATTTGCAACTTCTAAATCATTACTTGCACCTGTTGAAATATCACCTAAAGCTAACTTCTCAGCTGCACGTCCACCCATTAATGCTATTAATTTTTCTAACATTTCATTTTTAGAGATATATGCTTTATCTTCATTAGTTTTATACATTGTATAACCACCAGCCATACCTCTTGGAATTATAGATATTTCCTTGATATCTTTTTGAGTTTCTAAATAATGACTTACTATTGCATGTCCAGCTTCATGTACTGCTGTTCTCTTTTTATCTTTTTCAGATATAACTCTATTATGTTTTTCTAAACCTACTGTAACTTTCTTTAATGCATCTTCTATGTCTTTGTTTGTAATGCTTTCGCGTTCTCTTATTGTTGCGATTATTGCAGCTTCATTTAAAATATTAGCTAATTCTGCTCCTGTAAATCCAGCTGTATCTTCTGCGATACTTCTTAAATTTACATCTCCAGCAAACTTTTTACCTTTTGCATGAATTTTTAATATTGCCTCTCTACCATTTAAATCTGGTAAACCAACTGTTATTTGTCTGTCAAATCTTCCAGGACGTAATAATGCTTTATCTAACATTTCTGGTCTATTAGTTGCTGCCAAAACTATTATAGTTTCATCTGTATCAAATCCATCCATTTCAACCAATAATTGATTTAATGTTTGATTGTTTTCTGTTTCTGCTCCACTTGCAGATGTTCTTCTTGAACCTATTGCATCAATTTCATCTATAAAAACGATACATGGAGCAACTTTTCTTGCTTTTTCAAATAACTTTCTTACTCTTGATGCACCTAATCCTGCAAACATTTCTATAAATTCAGATCCACTCATTGATATAAAAGGAACATTTGCTTCTCCTGCAATAGCCTTTGCGATTAATGTTTTTCCTGTTCCTGGATTTCCACATAATAAAACTCCACGAGGTACCTTTGCACCCATTTCAGTAAATTTTTTAGGATTTTTTAAAAAATCAACAATTTCAATCATTTCTTGTTTTTCTTCATCTAATCCAGCAACATCGTCAAATTTTATTTTTGTTTTTTGTGTTTCAGAATCATATACTTTTCCTTTTTCTCCAAGACCTTGCATTTTAAATATCATTACAACCAATACTACTAAGATTATTGTTGGTAAAAATGAAAGTATTGTTTTAAATATTGTAACAAATATATTTTTTTGTTTTTGAATTAATTTTATATTACTACCATTATTTACTTTATCTTGAACAAGTTCTATAAAAGAATCAACACTAGGTATTAATACTTCTTTTTCTTTTTCTTCATTTACAAGTTTTATTTTAGCAGTTTCACTACCTTCTATCATTTCTATTTTTTCTACTGTACCTTCATTTATACTTGTAATTAATTGAGTATATGCAAAATCATTATCTTTTTTATCTTTATTATTTATAAATAAAAATATACCAACAACAGCTGCAATACATACCATAGCTAAAATAGCTATGGCAATATTGAATTTTTTATTGTTTTTGTTGTTACTATTGTCATTTAAACTCATTAATTTTTTCTCCTTTTTATTATTTTGTTCATCATTATTAATATTATTCTCATTTTGTTTGAAAATATATTTTTATTTAGTTAATTACTATTAACAATTAATTATTTGTTTCTTTGGTTTTATCTTTGCTATTACCACCATTGTTATTATTATTATTTGTATTACCAGTACCACCATTAGTATTATTTTTTGCTTCAACTTTGCTTACCTCAATTGTTATATTTCCTTGTTTTGCAAGAATAGAACCAGCTTTTACACTTTGAGATAATACAACACCATCTTTTCCATTGGCTACTGTTGTATATTTAACAGAAACATTTAAATTTCCTAATGCTTTTTTTGCTTCACTTTCTGTTTTTCCTACAACATTAACGACAGTAACATCTGAATCTTTATCAGGTGTTGTAATTGTTACATTTGTTTTGTCATCTTTATTGTCTTTATTTTCATCTTTTTTCTGAGTTTCAGCTGTATGCTTATCACATTTTTCTGTAATTACAGTATACTTACTTCCACCTTCTGTTTTCCATTTTGCATTAACCTCTTTTTCAGGTTTTGCTAATCCCCATACAGTTTCAGTTTTTGTACAATAATCTGTTGCTAATTTTTTTGTTTCTGAACATACTTTAAATGAATTATGTCCTTCACATTTTCCTGGTACTGCACCTTCAACAAAATATTCAACATATGTATCTGTACATGAGCTTGTTGCACATTTTCCTGATGTTCTACATACTCTCGCTGTAACTACATTTCCTGGTTGTTCAAATCTTTTTCCTTCCATTCCTGTATGAATATTTTTCATAACATTTGCCCATATAAGTGTTGCTGGGCTTCCACCATATGTATTTACTCGTTCTGGTTGATCATAACCAACCCATGTAGCCGCTGTATAATATGGTGTAAATCCACATAACCATACATCTTTTTCTTCTTGTGTTGTACCTGTTTTTGCTCCAACATCTATATTATCCATTCTACAAATTCTTGCTGTACCTTGAGATCCTTCAACTGGTTGTTTTAATAGACTTTTCATAATATATGCATTTCCTTCTGAAAATACTCTTCTTGATTGTTGTTTTGTTTCTAATAAAACATTTCCTGATGAATCTTCAACTTTTGTATAAAATGTTGGTTCTATATATACACCATCATTTGCTATTGCTGCATATGCTGCCGCCATTTGAAGTGGACTTATACCATAACTTACAGCTCCTAATGCAGTTGTTAAATTTGAATCATTTATTCCATTTGATGATTCTGATGCTTTTACTAAAGATGTAATTCCTAAATCTCTCATAAAATCTATTGATGCATCTGGAGTTAATTCAGTCATAACTTTACATGCAACAATATTGGCAGAAACTTCAATTGCATCTCTAATTGTACATAAACCTGATTTTTGATTTGATGCGTTATGAGGTTTATAATCAGTTCCAAATGTTGTTGGATATGTATTGTCATAAATTGTTGCTGCATTAATAATACCCTTTTCAATAGCTGCACCATATACACCAATTGGTTTTATAGAAGAACCTGGTTGTCTTGCACTATTAATTCTATTAATTCCAATCGCATCAACATCAGTTCCTAAACCTCCCATACATCCTACAACTTTTCCCGTTTTATGATCTATTATAACCATTGCTGATTGAGTATGTGCTCCTTCTTGTGTTTGTGAAGGTTTTACATATGTATCTGCTTTATATGTATTTTGAACATTGTCTTGAACAGATTTTACTTGTGCTGTATAAATTTTTAATCCGCCACTATATACACGATTTCTAGCATATTCAACTGACATTCCTTTTTCTTCAACTAAATCATTTATAACTTCATCAACTGCAGCTGATACATAATAATCTTTGATTGTTGAGCTTGGTAATTCTCCTTTTTCAAATTTTAATCCTTCATCAACTTTTGCAATTGCTTCATTATATTGTTCTCCGTTTATAAATCCTAAATCTTTCATTTTTCCTAAAACTGTTTTAGTTCTTGAATTCATTCTTTCTGTATTAGGATTTTCTTTATATGGATTATATTGGCTTGGACTATGAGTAACACCTGCTAAAAATGCACATTCTTCTATTGATAAATCACTTGCTGATTTATTAAAGTAATATACAGATGCAACTTCTACACCACATATATCTCCACCACTTGATGCTAAAGGAATAAGATTTAAATATAATTCTAATATATCTCTTTTATCAATCATTTTTTCAATTTGATATGCTCTTGACATTTCTCTGATTTTTCTTTGCATACCAGCTGTACCACTACTGTCTTTTTCGTTAGTTATATTTTTTATTAATTGTTGTGTAATAGTACTTCCACCAAAATTAGATTCGCCTGAATGTGTTATATATGTAAATGTTGCTGCAACAGATCTTTTTACATCAATACCTTTATGTTGATAGAATCTTTCGTCTTCTATTGCAACAAATGCTTTTGGCAAATATTCACTCATATCATCTATACTTATAATTTTTCTATTTTCTTTTCCAGATAATTCAGCAATAACATTTCCTTCAGAATCATAAATTATTGTATTTGAATATCCAATTAATAAATCTTCTCTTGTCATTGCAAATTTATCGCTAAAAAATACTCCTACAAAAACTCCACCTGCAATCAATAATAATAAAAATATTAATATAACTATAATAATAATTGCTTTCTTTAATTTAGAATAATCTTTTTTGTTTTTGTTGTCTTTTTTTCTTTTTCGATTATTTGCTATATTAGAGCCTCTTGTTGGCTTTCTTATAGGTCCATTGTTTGCACTATTTGTTTTTGTAGTTCTATATGTATTTTTTCTTTTTCTTTTATTATTAGTTCTACTACTCATATAAAAACTCCTTTTCTTCCTAAAATTATTCGTCAAACTTACTTTTTTATTATATTACAAAATCGATAAAATTAAAAGTCTTTTTTTAATTTTTTTAGTGGATTTTCAATATCTTTGTAACTTATTACTATATTAGCACCATCTTGAATTAATCTATTGGTTCCAACAGAATTTTGACAATTTATATTTCCTGGTACAGCAAAAATTTCTTTTCCTTGTTCTAATCCAAAATCTGCTGTAATTAGTGCTCCACTCTTTTCTTTAGCTTCAACAACTACAATTCCATCTGATAATCCGCTAATTATTCTGTTTCTTGCTGGAAAATTAATTTTATCAGGTTTTGTACCTACAATATATTCTGTAACTATTAGACCATTATTTTCAATAATTCGTTCAGCTAATTTTTGATTTTCATACGGATATATATTATCAAGTCCATTTCCTATAACAGCAATAGTATTTCCTTTAGCTTTAATTGCTCCAATATGAGCATACTTATCTATTCCTCTAGCAAGTCCACTTACAATACACATATTATTTTTAGCTAATTCATAAGATAACTTTTGAGCTTCATTTTTTCCATATTCAGTACACTCTCTACTTCCAACTATTGCAACACAATTATTATTCATCAAGTTTATATTCCCTTTTGCAAATAATACAACAGGCTTATCATATAATTCCTTTAATTTATTTGGATATAACTTATCATTTATTGTAATCATTATAATATTGTTTTTTCTCATGTATTCTATGTATTTTTCTATGTTTTTCCTATATTCTTCATTTAAAATTTCTTCTATGCACTGATTATCTAATTCTCTAATATTAAAAAGCTCTGCTTTATTTAACATCCATATTTTTTCAGGTGATTGATAAATTCTTAGTAATTCTCTCTTTTGTAAAACATTTAATTTTTTTATTCTTGAAAACCATATCCAATATTTATCGTAATTATTTTCCATAATTTTTTGTATAATAATTATTATACTCTCCTTTCTCATTGAATATTATTAGTTCTCTTTTTATTATTTATAGTTACAAAAAGAGAGCTTAAAATTTAGCCCCCCAATTATTAAATTATTAGTTTAGTTCTTTTGCTGCTTTAACAACATTTGTCATAAGCATTGCAATAGTCATTGGTCCTACTCCGCCTGGTACTGGAGTAATATATGATGCTTTCTTTTCAACATTTTCAAAATCAACATCTCCAACTAATTTACCTTCATCATTTCTGTTTATTCCTACGTCTATGATAACAGCTCCATCTTTTACCATATCTTGTGTGACAAATTTAGCTTTTCCAAGTGCAGCAATTAATATATCTGCATTTTTTGTGATTTCTTTTATATTTTGTGTTTTAGAATGACATACTGTAACTGTTCCATTTTTCTTTAACATACATTGTATCAAAGGTTTTCCAACAATATTGCTTCTTCCAATAATTACAACATTTTTCCCTTGAATTTCAATATCATATTCTTCTAGCATTTTTATAACGCCAAAAGGAGTACATGAAATAAAACAGTCTTCACCTATTGATAGTTTTCCAACATTAATTGGATGAAATCCATCAACATCTTTTCTATAATCAATTTTATTAAAGGCTTGATTAATGTCTAAATTCTTTGGTATAGGACTTTGTAAAAGAATTCCATGAATATCTATTCTTTCATTTAATTCTTCAATTAAGTTTAGCAATTTTTCCATTGTAGTATTTTCATTCAACAAAAACTCTTCATATTCTATGCCTATTTCTTCACAAGCTTTGCTTTTATTTTTTACATAAACCTTTGAAGCTTTATCGTCTCCAACCATAATTACTGCTAATTTTGGATTAATCCCCTTGTTTTTTAATTCGACTACTTCATCTTTAAGCTCCATTCTAATTTTTTTTGCAAGTTCTTTACCATCTATTAAAACTGCCATATTTCTTCCTCCTGATTTTCACAAATTATCTATTTATAATTATAGAACATTTGTTTTTGCAATGTCAATATAATTATATAATTTCTTTTTATTTTCGTCCGACAAAATTCGATAAAAAATTTATTCTTGTTATAATGTTTTCATTTGTCTTAGAATTTGAACACTTAAAGCAATATTTTTTGCATCTAGTCCATGTAATTTTTCTAATTCCTCAACACTTCCATGTTGAACAAATATATCATCATAACCATAACATTTAACATATACATTATCAATTTTGCATTCATTTATTAATTCTATAACACTTGTACCTAATCCTCCATGTAAAATACCATCTTCAATTGTAATTACATTTCTTGTTTTTCTAATTGATCTTTCTATTGTATAAGAATCAATTGGTTTTAAAAATCTTGCATTTATTACTTCGCAATCAATATCTTGCTCTTTTAATAAATTACTTACTTCAACTGCTCTTTCAACCATTTTTCCAATAGCAACAATTGTTAAATCACTACCTTCTTTAATAACTTCAGCTCTTCCGTTTTTTACTTCATCACAACTTTCAAATTTTGTTTCTCCTTCTCCGCCTCTTGGATATCTAATTACAACAGGAGAACCTAAATTTATTGCAAATTCCAGCATTTTACCAAGTTCTTCAAAATTTTTTGGTGCCATAACAGTAATGTTAGGTATTAGTGCAAAAAAAGCCATATCAAATAATCCTTGGTGAGTTTCTCCATCATTTCCAACTACTCCCGCCCTATCTACACACATTACAACAGGTAAATTTTGAATACATATGTCATGAATAACTTGGTCATATGCTCTTTGATAAAAAGAAGAATAAATTGAAACAACAGGTTTAAAACCTTTTTTTGCCATTCCAGCTGCCATTCCTAATGCATGCTGCTCCGCTATTCCAACATCATAAATTCTGTCTGGAAATTCTTTTTTAAACTCTTTTAGTCCTGTCCCATCGATCATTGCTGCTGAAACAGCAACTATTTTTTCATCTTTTTTAGCTAATTCTACTAATTTATCTCCAAATGCTTTCGAATAATCTTTTGGTTTTTCCTTTTTGGGTTTTCCTGTATTAATATCAAAACTAGATGTACTATGATATTTATCAGGATTTTCCTCTGCAATTTTATATCCCTTGCCTTTTTTGGTAATAACATGTATTAACACTGGTCCATTAATAGATTTACTCGTTTTTAAAACACTTTCAAGTTTTTCTATATCATGTCCATAAACAGGACCTAAATATGTAAAACCTATATCTTCATAATACATTTTAGGAATAAAAATTTGTTTTATACTCCTTTTCATTCTTTGAATAATTCTTACAAAAACTCTTCCAACATGAGGTATTCTAGATATTAAATTTTTTATTTTTATGTTTGTTCTTGTATATAATCTTTTGGTTCGTAACTTACTTAAAAAATAAGTCATTCCACCAACATTTTTGGAAATACTCATTTCGTTATCATTTAAAATGACTGTAATATCTGCATTGCTACTTCCTGCATCATTTAAAGCTTCTTGTGCCATGCCTCCAGTTAATGCACCATCTCCAATAACTGCAACCACTTTATTTTTTCTATCATCTAATTTATTTGCTCTTGCCATTCCTAATGCTACTGAAATTGATGTTGAACTATGTCCTGTATTAAAGCAATCAAATTCCGATTCTGATGTTTTAGGAAATCCTGCAATTCCATCAAATTTTCTTAAAGTATTCATTTTGTCTTTTCTACCAGTTAAAATTTTATGTACATAAGTTTGATGTCCAACATCCCAAATTATTGAATCTCTTGGAGTATTGAAAACACTATGTATTGCAATTGTTAATTCAACCACACCTAAATTAGATGCAAGATGTCCACCATTATTTGATACAATTTCTAATATTTTTTCTCTTAATTCTTCTGCCAATTTTTCTTTTTGTTTTATATTTAATTTTCGTAAATCTTTTACATTATTTATATTTTTTAATATATCTTCCACTTATAACTCCCTAAAATTTTATTTTGTCATTATTTTTTATATCATAAAAAAAATATAATGTCTATCAATGTTTATATTTTTTGTTCACATTTGTTATAATAAAGCATATATTTATTTGGTAGGAGGTATTTTTATGGATGGATTATATGAGTTTAATATAAAATCACCAATGGGAAATATAAAAGCTATGGTCAAATTAATTACCAATGGTGGTATTTTAAGTGGATATGTTGATGTTATGGGAAAAAGAAATGAATTTAATAATGGAGTTGTTAATGGAAATAATTTATCTTTAAAAGGAAATTTTTCTGCCGGAATGATGAATATTCAATATACTATTGTTGGAAATGTTCAAGGGAATATTTTAAATTTAGCTGCCCAAACTAATATGGGAAATTTTAATTTACAAGGAACAAAAATTCAATAATTGAAATTGTCAAAAAATCCCGAACTTGTAGCTCGGGATTTTTTACATATTAAATTTTTCTATCTATTCCACGTTTTGCACCCCACATACAAGGTAATGTGCATTTAAATCCTGGAAATGTACATCTCGCACCTTTTGAAAATGGTACTAAATAATCATAAATTTCCTTTTTAGTATCTTTTGTGTTTTCCATATATTTATTTAAAATTTCTTTTGTTTGCAAAGCAATTTCCAATTGTGCTGCGCCACACAATCTTTCTTGACATTTCATTACAAAGTTTTCTACTGTTCCTCTTTCATTAATATCTAGTAATAACCCTTGTGGAAATTCTTCATCTAGAGATGTTATATCTTTTATCCATTCATTTTCTAAGTCTGTTCCTTTTATAATTGGTGGAACAAAATACTTATGCTCATCTGGAATAAAGATTTCATAATATAATGTACGATGTCTTTGAGCTTGTGCTAATTCTGCAAATGTACCTTGATAATTTACACAGTAATTTTCTCCAAACTCTTCTTGTCTTTTTCTTTTAGCAAATAATGATATTGTTCTTCCTTTAACATCTGAATTTAACTCTGGCACAATTAAATCACTAATTTGCTCATTAAATTCTTTAAATACTTTTTTTAATTTTGAATTAAATAAAGTGTCTGGTGCTTCATTTATAAATTTTTCAAACCAGTGTACAATGTAATTTAATTGTCCAAAATTTACAGTATATTCCATAATTGTTGCAGGTGTAAATACGCTTATTAAATATCTAGCATTTTCCATTGCAAGTTTCTTAACTTTTTTTTCATCAATTGTTGGATATTCTTCTAATATTACCTTTTGATAAATTTCAATCCATTTTTCATATAACTTTTCTTCTTTTTCAGAAGGTTCCATTTTTGTATATCTTGCTGATTTTTCTGATGTATTATACATTTTCTCGTTATTTAAAATCATTGCCAAAATTTTAGGAATTCCCTCTAATGATAAATTATATGTTACATGTCCAAAAACACTATGATGTCCGAGATGCTAGTGTTCCTTTTGCTCGTTTTTCTGTTTTTTCTATTGGTTCTGAAAAAAGAGTATCCATACTATCTGGCATATAGCATATTCCTGCTGATTTTCCAGAAAAATTTATTGCTTCTTCTTTTGGCATTTTGTAGCCTATTTTTGTTGATGCTAGTACTTTTATTTGCATATTTTACATCTCCTTTTATTCTTTACTGTTTTAACAGATTAATTGAATTATAGCATTGAGGATTTTATATTTCAACATTTTTTTTAAAAACATAATTTTAATGTGAAAAATTTCTTATTTTATGATAAAAAAACTCTAATTTGTTTTCTATTGACTTTTAATTCAAAATATTTTAATATTGTCTTGAAAAAAATTTAAGACATCTAAGAAAAATTTTTTATTAAGAAAGGATGGAAAAACTATGAGCAACTTAATTACATATTTATTTCAAACAAACGCATTCAAAATCAGTCCTGAAAATAAACCTTTTTGGTATACTTCTGGTAAAATCGGACCATATTTTATGAATGCTCAATTTTTATATGGAAGTGAGGATGATGCAAATTCTTTATTGGAATTTATTGACAACGAACTAGAAAATTCTACAAAATATGATCTACCAAAAGATGTTTTTGAAAAAACATTAACACAATATAATTCTAACCAAATATACAAAACTACAATAGATGAATTTGTTGCATTCGTAAAAAATAACATTGATTTATCATCAGTTGATTATATTTCAGGTGGAGAGAGAAGAGATTGGTTTTTCTCTAATATAGTTGCATATTTATTAGAAAAACCTCATTTAACAATTTTTAAAGATTTATCTTTGGTATGTAGTTCATATAATTTCGAGAGCACTTCTGATATAACGGATTTATCTGGAAAAAACGTACTTCACATCGCTGACTTATTAAATGTAGCATCTAGTTATTTACGTGCATGGATTCCAGCTATTAACAATCTAGGTGGAAATTTAAAATGGAGTTTAGTTGCAGTTGATAGAATGCAAGGTGGAACTGAAGCTTTAAAAGAAGCTGGCGTAACTTCTTATTCTTTGATTAATGTTGATAATTCATTATTCGAAAAAGCATATGAATTAAAAATTATTAATGAAGCACAATTAGAAACATTAAATAAATTCAAAGAAAATCCTGATGAAACAATGAGAAATTTCTTAATTGCTCACCCTGAATTTATTGAAGAATCAATAAAAGCAGGTGGCAAAAGTGAAAAAAGAGCTAAACTTTGCTTAGATAGTAATATATATAATTTATAAATATATAAAAAAAAACGGTTCTTTAAAGAACCGTTTTTTTTTTATTTCTTAGGCATCATTCCTAATATTCTTCCAGCAAAATCTCCAAAATTTTGAGATTGAATAACAACTCTTCCTGGCCCAATTAATTTTGTTAAAAATAACCCTTCTCCTCCTAGGAAAATATTTCCTATACCTTTTACTGTTTCTATTTCGTATGACACACTTGGTTCAAATCCAACAACATTTCCTGTGTCAACTTTTAATATTTCTCCTGGTTGTAAATCTCTTATTATTGCATCTCCATCAACTTCTAAGAAAATATTTCCATTTCCTGTTGCATGTTGAAGAATAAATCCTTCTCCACCAAATAATCCTGCTGTAAATCTTTTAGTGAACTTAACACTTAAATCTACACTTGGTTCAGCTGCTAAAAAAGCACCTTTTTGTAAGATAAAACCTTGAGGTCTTTCTGCTAAGTTAATTGGCATTACTGTACCTGGAACTGTTGTTGCAAATGCAACTTTTGCCTCATCTTTTTGTGCTGTATATGTAGACATAAAAATTGATTCTCCTGCAAACATTCTTCCTAAACTTTTCATTACGCCACCTTTAGCGTTTGTTGTCATAGTAATTCCTTCTGTTTGCCATGCCATTCCTCCTCTTTGAGTATACATTGATTCACCTTTGTTTAATGTTACTTCAACTGCTGGAACAGTTGCTCCAATTATTTCATACTTCATAAAAAATCCTCCTTTGTTTTTTATAAAGTAATTATATATTTATACATAATATTTTTCAAGTAATATATACCAATTTTTATTCTGCAATATTCTATTTTGAAAAAATAAAACTGGAAATGAGAACCTTCGCCCATTTCCAGAAAAATTATTCTTTAACCAACAAATCTAAAATTTCAATTTCTTGATTCATTTCATTATCATCTATTTCTTTTATTTCGTTTTTCATATATTCTTTGAATTTTAATAATGTATCTACATATTCTTCACTAACATTAATTGCTTGTGATTCTCTTTCATTTTCACCTAATAATTTACGTACATCATCTACATTAGTATATGGACATTCTATAATTCCTGTTTCATTTGTAACTAATATTTTATTTTTTATTATAACATCTAGATTTTTTTCAAGATAATTCATTCTTTCAAATAAAATCCAATCTTTCATTAAATTAGCATATCTTGTTAATACAATAGCTTTTCTAATTCCCGTATTGTCATAATGTTCTTTTGCTATTGAACCAAATTTAACAATTTGTTCATTTTCATGTTTTTTACCTTCTCTGTCTTTATATGAAACTATAATTTTTGTATCTGGCAAAGTTGAACCTATTATTTCCCCTTCATGGCCAATTGGTTTTACTTTTAATAATATTACTCCACCTTTAACTTCTCCATCAGAATTTCTGCTTGAAGGGAATAAAGTATTTACTTTCATAATAGTTCCTGATATTTTATCTTTCGTATCTGTTCCATATACTTGAACAATCTCATATTCATCTGTATCTAGTTTTAATTCTAAATCAAAAACTAATGGTGTTACCATATAATCAAATTCTTCACCCATTATTTTTTTGAATTCATCTGAATTATGTACTGAATAATAATTTGCACCTTTTACATCAGCTAAGCATTCAATAACTTCTGTATTAAAATCTACCCCAACACCTATGAATGAAGTATATATACTTTTTTCAGCATTTTCTTTAACATATTTTGTTAAACCTTCTTTTGAAGTATTACCTAAATTTGGCATTGCATCAGTTATAACTATAATTCTATTTTCATATTCTTCATTGTTAATCATCTCTTCTGTGAATAATTCAGTTCCATTTTTATATCCAGCTTCGAAATTTGTTCCACCTTTTGGTGTAATTTCTAAAATATGTTCTTTTATTTTTTCAATATCTGTTTCTCCAACTAAATTCACTGGTTTAGCTAAATATGCAGAATTATCAAATAAAACAATTCCTAATCTATCATCTGGTTTTAATTGATCAATCAAACAATTTAAAGATTCATTTGCTATTTGCATTTTACTTTTTTTATCTTTTGACATATCTCCTTCTAGTGCATTTCCACCGTAATAATATTGATTAAATCCTGATGACATAGACCCAGAAATATCCATTACAACAACTATATTTAATTTTTTTCTTTGAAAATCACTTTCTTTTATATTTGAATTTAATCCTACCGTCATATAGTATTCTGTTTTTTGTGAAATAGGATCTTTTGAAACAGCAGTTGAATATGTAGGATAAAACATTTCTTCACTATTTGTATTACCGCTTCTACCTGTATCAAAATAATAATCATAAAACAATCCATTATAAGTTAAATCTGTTGAAATAGGTAGATAGTTATTTTTTATATTTTTTCTGAAGTTTTCCACATTTTTTGCACCACCAACAGAAAATCCTAGTGTGCTATCATTTGCAGAAAAATCGTTAGACACTGAACTACTAACCCCACTCTCACTACTCATTGAAACAATATTCTTCATTACTTTTGAAGAGTCTTCTTCATTATTGTTTGCATTTTTATACTGCCAATCATCTGTTAATTTGTTGTTATTTGTAATAACACCTTTTCCAAAATTAGATATAGGTTCAATTACTTTTTCTAGTCCTTTTCTATTAAATACCCACATCAATCCAAAACTTCCAACTAACATACATAGTATAATAATTACTACTATAATAATAATTTTTTTCTTTTTCATCTTATAATTCCTCCTTAGCATTTTCGTTTAACATCCTTGTTTATGTTTTCAATGCTATTATTTAGATGATTTATTTTTTAACTTTTGTTGGTATTTTTTGAAAAAAATTATAAAAATTATAAAAAACGTAATTCCAACAGTAATACCTATTAATTGTATAGTATCAAAATTGTTATCCATTTTATTATTAATTTCTTCTTTATATCCTATTTCGGTTGTTTCTATAATTGAATTACTTGGTGTTAAATCATTTTTTTCAGCATTATCAATATTTACTTGACCATCTGTAAATTCATTTTGAGATATATTATTTTGATTTTCTTGTTCGTTTTGTGTATCATTCTCTTTATTATATATTTCAGAATTATGCTCTTCTTTTTTCCATAATTCTCCTCTTCCAATAACAAAAATAAAAGCCAGTATAGCTCCAGCCAAACTTCCAATTGAAATTTTTAAACTATTTATAGCATTATAATATTTCCATTGAACTGTTCCAATCGGAATATTCATTACTTGTGAAATCTTTTTAAATGTAAAATTTGAAAGTATCTTTAAAGACACTATTATTTTTTCATCTTCCTTTAAGCCACTAATTAATTTGTTATAATAGTCTTTATCTATTACCTCTTCAATTCCATTATTGCTTTCTGGCATTTCATATATTTCTTCTAAGCTAATATTTGGCTTTAATTTTCTTATATATAGTAAACACTCATTTTTACTTACTGTAAATAACCAACTAGCTTCATGATCTGTCGGTAATTTATTTACGTCTAATTTATAAATTTTCGTAAATATTTCGTGAGTTACATCCTCTGCATCTGCTTTATTTTTTATTATAGAAAATACTATGCCATATACTAATTTGTAATATTTTTCATACAATTCATTATAAGCATTTTGATTTCTTTTCCTCAACTCTTGAAATATTTGGTATAGTTCTTTTTTATTAATTTTATTCAATAAAATCACCTCTTTAACTAGCTCTATTTTTATCATTTTCTTTATTTTTACAGTATTCGTAAACAGGACATTCACTACATTTCGGACTTCTCGCAACACAAATTTTTCTTCCATGCCAAACAAATAAATGATTTGCATCATAATAATATTCTTTTGGAATACATTTCAATAAATCTTGTTCTATTTTTTCCGGATCAGCATTTTTGGTTAATCCCATTTTGTTTGTAATACGCTTCACATGCGTGTCTACCGCAATTCCTTGAGGATTATTAAAAGCTTCTAGCATAATAACATTTGCACTCTTTCTTCCAACTCCTGGTAATTTCATTAGTTCATCCATCGATTCTGGTACAGCACCATCATATTCATTTAAAATCTTTTCAGCTGTTGCTTTTATATTTTTTGCTTTATTTTTAAAAAATCCACAAGGATGAATTATTTTTTCTAATTCTGTTAATTCCATTTTAGAAATTGCTTCAGGTGTTCCATATTTTTCAAACAAACTTGGAGTTGTTTTGTTAACTCTTTCATCAGTACATTGTGCTGAAAGCATTACTGCCACAACCATTTGAAATGGTGTTTTAAAATCCAAACTACAAGTTGCGTCAGGATAGTAATCTTTTAATATTTGAATTACTTTTATTACATCTGTTTTTTTCATTTTCGGGGCACCTCTCCTAATTAATAAAAATTCAAAAACATTAAGAAATTTTTGGCATAAATCTACCTTCTTTATTATAACATCTTTATTTCTTTGTTTCAATAATGAGAATTTATTTAAAATAAAATTTTACGTCTATTATCATATTTATATAACGTTCATTGTGCAACATTATGTAGAGTATTGTAAATTTCACTCCTAACTTAGGTTTTAATATTGATATATATCTAAATTTCTTTTACAAAACCCTTGACTTTTACCAGAATCTGTTATAAAATAGTAAAGCAATTAAATTGACATATGACTTGAAGGCAAACTTCTCCCCGGTAGTTTCACTTTAAGTTTCATATATAAATTAAATTATTTTATGAAATGGAGGGTAATTTTTACCATGAATAACACAACATATGTATTAAAAGGAAATGAAATCGAAAGAAAATGGTATATAATTGATGCTGCAAACAAACCATTAGGTAGAGTAGCAACAGAAGCTGCTAAATTATTAAGAGGTAAACACAAACCAACTTATACACCAAACATGGATGCAGGAGATCACGTTATAATACTAAATGCAAGTGAAGCAATTTTCACTGGAAAAAAATTAGATCAAAAAATTTACAGACACCATTCAGGTTATATTGGTGGAATGAAAGAAACTACTGCAAGAGTTATGATGGAGAAAAATCCAGAAAAAGCAATGATGCTTGCAATCAAAGGAATGCTTCCTAAAAACACATTAGGAAGACAAATGCTTAAAAAAGTAAGAATTTATGCTGGTAGCGAACATGACAACGCAGCACAAAAACCAGAAATTTGGAATTTCTAATTTATATTAAGGGAGGAAATAAAAAATGCCTAAAGCAAAATCAGAAAAAATAGTTTTCTACGGTACAGGAAGAAGAAAAAAATCAATTGCAAGAGTAAGATTAGTTGAAGGAACAGGTGTTATAACAATTAATGGTAGAAATATTGATGAATATTTCGGTGCTGAAACTTTAAAAGTTATAGTAAGACAACCATTAACAGCTACAAACACTGTTACAAAATATGATGTAATTTGTAAAGTAATCGGTGGTGGATTTACAGGTCAAGCTGGAGCTATCCGTCATGGTATTTCAAGAGCTTTATTATTAGCTAATGAAGAATATAGACCAACTTTAAAATCAGCAGGTTTCTTAACAAGAGATCCTCGTATGAAAGAAAGAAAGAAATATGGTTTAAAGAAAGCAAGACGTGCGCCACAATTCTCAAAAAGATAGAATTTATTGCAAAATATCAAACACAGAAGTTATATTACACTTCTGTGTTTTTTTGCAATTGAGAATATTCAATTTTTGAAAAAATGGCAAAATTGACTTTTTATGTAAAGTATTATATAATATATTTACGACTGTGTTTTTATATTACATCAGCTTTAAGCTATTGTTTTACAAAACACTAGGTAATAATAAAATTTCAATTACAGAAAGGATGTCTAATCATGATGATCAAAAACACCAAAAACGCCAAAAACACCAATGGCGAAGTTTTATTAATGGATGTGCCTAACAAGCTTCGTGAAGCACGGAAGGTAGCAACTAACGTCCCGTACGAACTCCATGACTTTGCTGATTATTTGGCAGACGTTGCCAACAACCAGCTGGTTCCTGAAGGAATGATGTTGCTTATCCTTTGTGCTATGGATGACCTCGAGAAAGAACGCTGCGGATTTGCAAAAAAAGTACCATTTCCTGAAAAACTCAAAGAGGAAAAATTGCGGATTGCAATTTATATGAGCTACTTTCCTCTTATCATAGACAAGATTGCAAGCAAAGAATTTGCCGAAGAATTCAGAACAAAATTTACTCAAGTATTTTGCGAAGCCCAGCCACCAATTGATGAAACCAAGGAAGATTTCGGTGTTACTATCGTCGAAGAAGGCGTTGTGGATATCTCTAACAAAGATAAAGCCGAGGTCTTGGCAGCTCTGTATAATAATTCACACCCTCATGGAATGGGATTTTTTAATTACAATCCTAAACCTATGACTATTGAAGAGGCTCGTGAACTTTTAGAACAGACAACCTGCTTCGACTATCTTGCAGGGCGTGTTATGAAAATCAATTTGGAAGGTACTATTATTCGCACCCACGGTTATAACATGGATAACGGAAAAGGTGCGGCCGAACGTGCTATTTCTCAGTGTCACAACATCCAGTAGCCTAGTGCTACAAAAAGGACAGCATACTTCAATTGAAGTAGCTGTCCTTTTCTTTCACTTTTCAAAAATTAATAATTGACAAATGATTCTATAATTTTATAGACACTTTCCAAAATTATTCGATCAACTCTATCAGATCATCAGATTTTATTCCATTTAAATTATAATAATTAGACGGCACCTCTCCTAATATAACCGCTTCAGCAATCAAAACCTGATTAGTTATATTTTGATCAATCGTATCAAACGGTGTCAAAATCGTTACCTTACAACTCACATTCAAATAAATTCTATGTAAAGTTTGATTTATTCCTGCTTGAGAAAATTGTGAAACTAAATCTGTTTCAACATTTCCAACAGTTGCCATTTTTATTGGAATGTCTGGTCCCCTACCTGATAATATTTTTGTTCCGAGTAAAAGTTCCAAGTTTAATTGAAAACTCATCACTTTTATAATTATCTAATCCCTCTTGTATTTTTAAAGCAACGTCTGAAGTAATCGCATTTACTGTAACTACATTCATTTGAATCATTTTTATATTTTCTTCATCATCTTTAACAACATTTGAAATATCTTCATATTTATATTTCTCCATTACAGATGTTGCCTGTTCGTTTGAAATTCTTGTTGCAATAGATTTTGCCATGTCTACACATAAAACATCCATGGTTGGCTCAATTGTTGCAATTATTCTATTTGCTATACATATAGCAATAAATACAATTATAGCTGTTTTTATCAATTTTCTATTTACTATTTTTTCAAACTTTTTATCTTTAAAAATATTGTTATTGTCAGCATCTGAATAATTCGTTTTTTTCCATTTTATTCCACTTTTCACTTTTCCTATTTTTATCTTTGGAATTAATAGTCTCTTCCTAGAATATATCTTATCCATCTTTACTCCTAAAACACAATTATAGAGTAACTAAAAGCTAGCCTTACATAATTGAAAGTGCTAGCTTTTAGCTGAAAATATCTAGACAAACTTGGGAATAAATAACTGTTGCCCCACATTTATTTTATTCTCATCCTCTATACCGTTAACAGAAGCAATCGCATTTATTGTACTTTTAAATCTTTTAGCTATATTCCACAAAGTATCCCCTGGTTTTACAAAATACACCACTATGCTGTAAATATTATCGGTATTGTCCTCAGAATTTTCAATATTATCAATAACTTTTACTTCCGTCATTTTCGAATTATCTATCATAATATTTAACTCCATATTAGCTTCAATACTACCATCAGGCATTACTTCAATATTTTGACTTGCTATCTCAATATTTGTATCTATATTAGAATTAGCTGAAACGCCCATACAATCAATACTTGTATTAAATGGTATACTCTGCATTTTGATATCTATTCTATTTGTAATATTAGAAATAAAAATGAATTTTATTTGTAATTCTCCTTCCAGAACAATTCTATCATTATATACATTTTGTTTTACAATCTTAGGTACTATTTCCGTATTGCATACTTTAGAATTTTGAAGTTCAGGAATATTCATCTTTTCTTTAACAGAACATTTATCAGAAATAACTCTTTTATCTTGCATTACTGTAATGTTCTTTTGATTAATTACTAAATTTTCTGTTGGGCTATATAAATCCTGTATTATATTTAACTCTTTTTGCTCAAAAACATTACATGAAATTTCTAATTCAACTTCTATATATATTGAATGTTCTTCTGTACTATTTGGCTTTAATAAGCAGTTTTTTATCTCATAATTAATACAGCATAAATTATCATCTGTTATATCTGGCATATCTATAAATCCCATAACTGGAATTTGCCAATTAATTTCATTTACTCTATTATCCTCTGTTAAATACATAATATTTACTTGCATGTCTGATTTTGCAAGTATTTTATTATAACTAGTTTTAGTCTCTTTATTTATTAAATTTAAATTTACTTTCATTATCTCAGACAAATTATCATTATTATCTATTGTCATTGTATCTTTGGCATATACTTTTGTAGAACCATTACCTAGTAAAGAATTAATTGTAGCAGATGTATTTAAAACTTGTATACTATCATCATTTTCAACATTTTTTATAAATTCAATATTTTCGTTAGAATATATGTTAACATCAATATCAATATTTGCCTTAATATTAACTTTCCTTCCATTCAATATTTTGCATTCTATTGTTCCTAAATTTATATTGCTTTCTATGTTCATACTTGAGTTCACATTCTCCATTTCAATTACTTTTGTAAAATCGATTACTGTATTAATCCCTCTTATATTTCCATTTTCATCATCTGCTAAATACATTATATATACTTGTACTCCACCATCAATTCTTATTCTTCCATCTAACACTTCTTTTTTATATATACATACTGTTCCATTTGTATTTATTGTACTTAAAATATCTGGTTTTATATCTGGAATTATAACATCACCTTCTGCAATAATGTTTTCTTTAGCTTTTCCAATTATTTGATTAATACATAAACTTTCTTTTAATGTTTCTATTGACATTTTATTACCTCCTATTTTTTATTTAATAAAGTATATTTTTAGTTTTTATAAAATATTCTTTTAATTTTAAACATTTTACTTGTTCTTACTATCACACTGTAACAAAACAAAACCGTCCCTAAATGTTTCAACAAAAAAACTCAAGAAAAAAATTCTTGAGTTTTTATATAATATTCAATTATTTCATTTTATAGTGTAGCTTTTGCTCTTTTTATATCTTCTGCTAATGGTGGTAATAATGGATTATATTTTTCTCCATCAAATATTTCAAGCTCAACTGTTCTAGTTAAAACATCTATATAACTCCATGTTGCATTTCTATCTTCATTATCATATTTTACTATAAACATATTAGGGTATGCTTTCTCTACTGTGGCTTCTTTTTCAAACGATTTACTCCTTCCTAGAGACCCCTTAACAATAATACGTTGTTTGTTGCCGCTCATTTCTTCAATATCTGCTTTAATATTTGAAATATCATTTTTGCAAATCATTTAACAATCACCTACTTCTTTAAGATACTTTGATTATAGCATTCTGGGCGAAAATTGTCAAAGAGCTCTCAATTCAAAAAATCTCTTGTAATCCAGTGTTTTCAGTGTTTTCGCCAATTCGGAGTATCAATGTTACATTTACATCACAATTATATTACAAAATTATTACAATTTTATGTTTAATAATTATTTTAAACCTAAATTTCGAAAGTTTCAGTATTTTAGGCAATTTTAAACAATCAGGATAAAATATACAAATTACATAAAACTTTTTTGTTTCAACACAAATTTACAATTAATGACATAAAATATAATAACCTTATAAATTGGAAGGTGTGTTTAAATTGAAAAAAATAAAAAAACGGTGATATTGTTGGTAGAATCTCATATCAAAAAGATATTATTTTCGTTGTAGATAGGATTATAAAATTAAATAATAATACACAAATAGCAATTTTAAAAGGATTAACAATGAGAATAAAAGCTGATAGTCCACTGGAAGATTTAGAATTAATAGATAAACGTATTATAAAATCAAATGTTGAAAGTTTAGAAAAACGTTTTTTAGTGCATTTGAATAAATATACAAGCCGCATAGGTAATAAAATTCAAAGGTTTAATAAAAATTACTATGGTAAAGTATTACATTTAGACGGAGATAGTAGATATTCTCAAAAATCCATAAAATATTATAAAAATCTTGGTATTAATGCTGTTGTTAAAAATATTTCTGAAAATAGGCAACCGTTTTTAGTAAGAAATTTATTAAACAGATACAATCCTGACATTCTTATCATAACAGGTCATGATGGTATGATAAAAAATGGTACAGGATTTAATGATATTTATAATTACAGAAATTCTGCATATTTCGTAAAAACCGTTATTGAAGCACGAAAATGGGAAAATTACACAAATAATTTAGCAATTTTTGCAGGAGCATGTCAAAGTTATTATGAAGCTCTAATACAAGCTGGTGCAAACTTTGCTTCTTCCCCTGCACGAATATTGATAGATTTTGTAGATCCTTTGATTGTTGCCGAAAATATTGCTATAACAAGCACTAATAAATTTATTTCAATAAAAGATTTTGAAAATGATCTAAGAGATGGACAAAAAGGTATAAGTGGTATTGGTGTATATGGAAAAAGTTCAAAAATTTATTTATAAAAAAATGGAAATGATATTTTACTCATTTCCATTTTTTTAACTAATTTTCTTCATAAAATTTTTCTTCTTCTTTATCTAGCTTTGTCTTAAATAATCGAGTATTTTTAAAGTATCTTGTGCATTCTAAAGCAGCTTTTTTAATTTCTATACTTTTAGATTTATGAAAATTTGAATAAATTACTTCATTAAAATCTCTTCTAATTTCATAAAAATACATTCTATCAAATTTATTAAGTATATTATATATATCACTGTTATATTCTTCATCATTATTTTTTAAAGCTGTTTCAATCAATTTCATAACATCTGTTGGATCTATTGAATCTTGTTTATTGCTTGCTAATTCAATAAGATTTTTTAATAAAATATTATTTTCTTTAAATACTCCATCTAAAATATCATCAACATTACATTCAATAATATCTACAATATTGTAATTTTTCATTCTATCTAATATATTTAAATATCCCTCAACAGAATTTTCATCTGAAAGAATAGAATTTGTAATGTTAACCATTCTGTCTAAATCACCATTATCTAAGCATTTTGCTAGAAAGTTATATGCATAATTGTAATCTAAATTATCCAATCCTTGAATATTTTTATTTAACTCATATACCTTTCCTATTCTGTTGAAATTTTCATCTAGCTCTTTGATAACTTCAGTAGGATTAGAAGCTAATCCTATATTATTTACTAAAAATTGAACATAATCTGAAAGATTTCCATCTTCTTCATAAAAAGGATCACTGTTATTTCTTAAAAATTCAAATGATTCATCATAATTTTCCTTAGAAATTCCCTTATTAATTTTATCTACTAAAACATTCATTATTTCTGTTGAAATTTCAATTTTAGTATTTTTAAACACATTTAAAGCTTCTTCTGGATAATAATTATAATTATTTGCTACAATTTGTAAATATTCAACATATTTGTCTTCATCAATATTATCATAAGTTAACTCTACATATTCATTAAATCCTGTAAAATATACTTTATTAGATGAATTTTCTTTATATTTTTCAAATAACTTTTCAAAATTATTTTCATTAAATTCTTTTATATCTTCTTTGCTATCTATTAATTTTACTAATTCTAACACTTCTTGAATACGTAATTCAGATACATCTTCCTCACCTAATATATAACTTAACACAGTTTTATCTTTAAATATCTTTTCTGTTTTAAATTTTGTTAAATACATTAGTGTTGAAAGATTTTCTATTTTACAATTTTTTGTTTGAATTAAGAAATTCATTAAAGCTCTATATTTAGTAGTAAAGAAAGGCTTTAATTCTTCATCAATATTTTCATAAGCATTTCTTAATTCATCAATATTCATACAATAGTATTCTGTTAAAGTATCTAAGTAACTAAAATCTTTAAACAAAGTTTCATAAAAATCTGCAAAATCTGACTGAATAACAGAAAGCTTTGCTAATTGATAATCAAAATTATTTACATTTACAATATTTCTATCTATTTTTTCATTTTCTACTCTATATGAAATTAGAATTTTATTGCTAATAAAGTTATTAATCAATTTTTTTACATGTCTTGGTGTTGTTACATTTTTATATATGATTATATTTCTAATAATTTTTTCAAAAGTTTTAATTTCAATATATTCATTTGTAAAATCAGAAATTGATTCATTTACTAAATCTAATGCATAGTCTTTAATATCTCCATTTGAAATTCTTGGAACATATATTTTAAATTGAAATATTTTATCCATTATTTTTTCAAATTTTAAAGGTCTATAATTTCCACTAATTTTCATTTGATTTCTTGCATCTATTGCTTTTGATAATACTTTCTCATCAAATGGAACAATAAATATACAATTATCATAATCATCACAATATTTTACATCTTCCAATGTTTTTAACATTTTTGAAACTGGTAATTTATCAATATCTTCAATAATTATTAAATTTGTTTTATTTGTATCAATAATACTATTTTTATTATTTTCTTGTTTAATATAACTAATGTTTTCACTGATTTGTTTACTATTAATTTCAACTGTTTGTTGTTCATTTATTGTATTTTCATGATTTTCTTGAATTATTGTTTTTCTTTGTTTTTTAGAAGCTAACCTTAAAGTATTTATAATATATGTTATTAATGTTAAACCTAATGCAAATACCAAAATAATTCCAATATTATCTCTGTAACTTAGATATGTGTTTTCTACAAAGAAAATATCATTAGAATTATAAATATCTCTACTTGTCATATATTCCATAAAAATATATATTAATGTTGTAATTAAGAAACACATTCCGAATATCAATAATGCTTTTAATACTTTAAAAAATCTTTTTAATACAGGGCTTTTTGTTTTTTTATTATTTATCTCATTATTTATAACTTCTTCGTTTTTCTCTATGTTTTGATTATTGATTTGTATATTTTCCGCTTCTTCTATATTTTCCACATTATTATTTCTTGCATAATTTTCATCTAATATGCTTTTTAAAGAACTATTTTCTTCCTTCCACATATTGATTTTCTTTACATTATAAAATTCTGAATCTTGTTTATATTTTTCTGTTACAAGATTAATTATAGATGATTTACCACTTCCACTTTTCCCTGTTACAGCTATTGAAAATGGTGTTTTTGTGTTATCTATTATTAATTCTATTTCTTTAGCAATATCTTTTGAACTTAGCTTATCTTCACTAATTGATGTTAATTCTTCATCTTTAATGAAGTATTTTTTTGTTTCTTTATTTTCATTCATTCTAAATTCAACATCCTTTCGAATATTTTTTTACATATTATATAGTATATCAAATTTTCGTGAAAAATACAATGTTTTAGAGATATTTTTGACGATTTTGCCACATTATTTATTGCTATTTTGATTTATTATCAATTACTTTTTAATTTATTTATAATTGTTATAATAATATGAGCAATTAAAATTCCGAATAAAACTCCTGTACTGTCTATAATTACATCTTTTATTTCTCCGCTTCTTCCTTCAACAAATAATTGATGAAACTCATCTGTGCATGCATACAATGTTCCAAAACCCCAACTGCCAATTAAACGTTTTTTTTCTGTTCCTTCATAAGTCTTAGAGCACAAATATGCCAATAAACCTAAACACGTGTAAATACTAAAATGAGCCATTTTTCTAACCGGTGTTGTAATCTTTTCTTTTAACTCCTCTTTTTCATTATCAGATAAATTCTTTGCTTGAGGCAAAATTTCCACTATTTTATTCACAACTTTTCCACTTGAACCATTTGACATTTCAGCGCCTTGTGCTGAAAATTTAAATATAACCAAACAATTAACTATAATCATAATTATTAAAATAATTCTTATACCATATTTTTTATTCATTTTTTATTTATACACTGTTCTTAAACAACGTGTTCTCCTTTCATAATTTTTACATTATTTATTACACTAATTTTTTTGCCCAATAATTTCTTATTATAACTCTTGTAACATTTTATTTCAATTATTATTTGATAAATTTTTACATTATATATAAACCAAATTACTATATTCCTAATTAATGCAAATAATAAAAACTTTAATATAAGACTTGCATTTATTAACATAATGTGTTATACTATTATAGTATTTAAAAACATTAAGTTGTACATATGAAATATTTAGCATTGCAATATCATCATATGTATAAAATTTGAGATTTATTAAGACAACTCCTTTCCATTTGGGAAATTCCGATACACCGTTGTTCTTCTTTATCTCATTTAATTTAAGCCACAAAGTTGTTTTTCAACTTTTGTGGCTCTTTCTTTTTTATATATAGTTTTAATCATCTTAATTCATTTGAACAGTTCCAATTATACTGTTAATATCTTCAATTCCGTATTTATTCATATAACTTTCAACACCTTTTACAGCATCAATAGATACCTCTGGACTTATAAAATTTCCTGTTCCTATTGAAACAGCAGTAGCACCAGCAAGCATAAATTCTATAACATCATCTCCAGTTACAATACCTCCTAGTCCTAATATAGGAATATCAATTGCTTGTGCAACTTGATATACCATTCTTACTGCAACAGGTTTTATAGCAGGTCCTGATAATCCTCCTGTGTTATTAGCTAATATTGGTCTTCTTTTATTAATATCAATACTCATTCCTAAAAGAGTATTAATTAATGACACTCCATCTGCCCCAGCATCTTGTGCTGCTTTTGCTGGTTGAGTTATATCTGTTACATTTGGTGATAATTTTACAATTAATGGTTTATCTAAAACTTTTCTAACTTGACTAGTTACATTTTTAACACCTTCATAAGTTGTTCCAAAAGCTAAACAACCTTCTTTAACATTAGGACAAGAAAGGTTTAACTCTACTCCATCAATATCTGTTTTATTCAATATTTTACACAATTCCACATAATCTTCAACAGTACTTCCACATGCATTTACAATTATAGCTGTATTAAATTGTTTAAGCCAAGGTAAATCCTCATTTATAAAATGTTCTACACCAGGATTCTGTAATCCAATTGCATTTAACATACCTGCTGGTGTTTCACAAACACGTGGTGGCTTATTACCTGGACGAGGTTTTAAAGACGTACCTTTAGTTACAATTCCACCTAATTTATTTAAATCAATATATTCTGCGAACTCCCTTCCATAACCAAATGTTCCTGAAGCAACTGTTATAGGATTTTTCATTTTTATTCCAGCTAAATTAACTTCTGTATTCATTACATTTCCTCCAATCTAATCGTCCCATCAAATTGAAACATTTTGGGACGGTCTTTTTTTGTTTCATTTTTGAAACATTAAAGGGACGGTCTTACAATGTTTCAATTTTTATTTTTTAAATTTCAACTTCGTTAGCCCAAAATACTGGTCCATCTTTACACACATGTTTATACTTTAGCTCATCTGATCCTGCAAGTTTAACTGCACATCCTAAGCAAACTCCTAACCCACACGCCATTCTTTCTTCCAATGATAATTGACACGGAATATTTTTTTCGATTGCTAATTGTTGAACTGCTTTAAGCATAGGTAATGGCCCACATGCAAAAATAATGTCTGTTTGATTTCCTTCTAATGCTTGCTTTTCTATATCTTCCTTCAATTTATTTATTGCAAATCCTTTTTCTTTATAAGAACCATCATCTGTTGTAATTATCAATTTAGAACTTACCTTGGAAAACTCATCTTCATTAGTAACAAACTCTTTACTTCTAAAACCTAAATACGTATTAATATTATCTGATTCTGCAATTTTCAATTGTTTAGCTAATTCATATAATGGAAAAACTCCAATTCCTCCACCTATAATAGCTGCATTATTATATTTTTTAATTTCAAATATTCCATTTCCTATTGGTCCTACAACATCTATCTCTTGACCTACTTCTACTTCTGATAATATTTTTGTACCTTTTCCTTTAACTTGAAAAATAAATTCTATCCAATTTTTATCTCTATCAACATTGTAAATACTAATTGGTCTTCTTAATAAAGGCTCAATTCCCTTCAAAACTTTTATTTCTAAAAATTGTCCTGGATTTGCTAGTTTGCATATTTCTTCAGATTCCACAGAAAATTTGTAAATATCATCTTTCAATTTTTCTTTATTCACTAATTTTACACATCTATGAATTCCCATTTTCTTTTCCCCCTTTTACAGACTTATTTTTATTTAAAGTACAGAATTCAATTCATCTCTCATACGTATTGCTTCTGCTCTTGTAGCTTGTGCATATTCTTCATCTGAATATTTATCTTTCCATAAATCAGATTTATATGCGCACATTAGACTTCTTGAAGCATTTACAATTCCTCCTAATCCATTTTCATCAAAACCTAATGCTATATCTGATGCTTTTCCTCCTTGTGCTCCATATCCTGGAATTAAAAAGTATGATGTTGGCATTATATTTCTTAATTTTTTTAATTGTTCAGGATAAGTTGCTCCAACTACTGAAGATACTGAACTATATCCATATTCTCCAATTAAATCTTTTCCCCATTCATTTACAAGTTCCGCTACTGTTTCATATATTGTTTTTCCATTTTGTAAAACCAAGTCTTGAATTTCACCTGATGATTTATTAGATGTTTTTACTAAAACAAATATTCCTTTATTATATTTTTTGCAATCCTCTACAAATGGTTTTACACAATCTGTACCCATATATGGATTTACTGTTACAAAATCAACATCAAAAATATTAACTTCATTTTCACCAATAGGTGTTTTTCCTAGGAAAGCATTTGAATATCCTTGGGCAGTTGAACCTATGTCACCTCTTTTACAATCTGCTATAACAACCATTCCCTTTTCTTTCGCATATTTGCAAGTTTCATTGAAAATATTCATTCCTTCAATTCCAAACATTTCATAAAAAGCAATTTGTGGCTTAACTGCTGGAATTATATCGTAAGTAGCATCTATTAAGGCTTTATTATACTCCAAAATTGCCTTGCATGCTCCATCTAAAGTTTTGTCATATTTACTTTTAATGCATTCCGGTAACATATCATATCTTGGATCTAATCCCATTACAGTTGGATTATTTGTTTGTTTTATTTTATCTATCAAAATGTCTATTGCATTCTTCATTTTTTTACTTTCCTTTCTCTTTATTATTCTTTTTTTCTGCTAGAAAATTAATCTGCAGAATATTTAACCTTTCCACCAACGATTGTATATTGAACTAATCCCTTTAATTTTTTTCCTATAAATGGTGTATTTTTAGATTTAGAAACAATTGATTCTTTTTCATAAACATATTCAATATCTGGATTAAATATTGTTAAATCTGCTGTCATTCCCTCTTTTATTTCTCCTCTATCATTTAATTTTAATAATCTTGCTGGAGAATAAGACATTAATCTAACCATATCTAAATAACTAATATGACCTGGCTCAACTAAATTTGTAATTGTTGCTGCTAAAGCTGTTTCAAATCCAATTATTCCATTAGGTGCCTTAGATAAATCACGAGCTTTTTCATCTTCTGAATGTGGGGCATGATCTGTAATAATTGCATCAATTGTACCATCTTTTAATCCTTGAATAATAGCTTGTCTATCTTTCTCAGTTCTTAAAGGTGGATTCATTTTTGCATTTGTTCCTGATACCAAAACTTCATCTTGTGTGAAACTATAATAATGAGGACAGGTTTCACATGTTATTTTAACTCCACGTTTTTTAGCATCCCTAATCATATTAACTGATGTTTTTGTACTAATATGACATATATGTGCATGAACATTATTTGTTTCTGAAATTACTATTTCCCTTGCAGCCATAATTTCTTCTGCCTCAGGTAAAACGCCTTCAACGCCTAATTTATCTGCTATTTCTCCTGCGTTTATAGCTCCTGCAGAAACTGATTTTTCTTCACAATGTGATGAAACAAAAGTACCTAAACTATCTGCTTTTATAATTCCTTCCCTCATTATTCTTGAATTTACAACTGGAATCCCATCATCAGAAAAAGCAATAGCACCTGCATTTTTTTGTTCTTCAAAATCTACTAATTCTTCTCCTAATTCTCCTTTTGTCACACTTGAAAAAGGAAACACATTACATAAATCTACCCTTTTAGCTTCATCAATTATTTTTCCGCAAAACAAAAGCACTATCTGGGGTCGGTTTTGTATTTGGCATAGGACAAATACTAGTAAAACCACCCTTGACAGCGCTTTTTGATCCTGTTTCTATTGTTTCCTTATATTCAAATCCAGGTTCTCTTAAATGACAATGCATATCTATCATACCTGGCATAATAGATAATCCTGTACAATCAATTATTTCATCTGCTTGTACTTCTAAATTTCTTCCTAATTTTTCAATTTTTGAGTCACAAATTAAAATATCCATTACTTCATTTGTGTTTGATGCATAATCTAATACTGTTCCATTTTTTAGTAATGTTTTCATTATTTTTTCCTCCTTGCTTACAATTTCCACCATTTTATCATTGTATGATATCTGTGTCAAGAAGGATTTTTGGTTTTAACCTTACAATAATTTTATTTTGTTCTATCAATTTCATTTTCTATAACTTTTTCATCATATGCTATATTTCCTTTTTGTGTTTTCACTTCATTAGAACTATCTTTAGCCCATTTAACTAAATTATCTCTAAAATTATTTTTCTCTTTATCACTTTTTGTGTTTATGTTTGCTATTTCTTCTAAGGATTTATCTGACTCAACATATAAAACACTATTACTAGAGTTTATTTTTGATTTGATACCACGTTCCCAGCCAACTTCCTCTGGTAATAATTTAAAACTATATAATTCTCTTAAAGTTACTGGAATCTGTATAACTTTTACTGCTGCATTAGAATCCATATTTAAACCATTAGATAAAAATTCATTTTTCTTAGTTAATATAATTGACATAATTCCAGCAGTATCTAATTTATTTTTCTTTTTTATTTTTGAGTATTTTCTTTCTATTTTCTTATCTCTTTTTCTAATTTGTCTTTTTCCTTCTTCACCGCATTTATCACTTTCAATAAACATTACTTTCCTTTGTGATCTAGGTATTGTATCATAATATTTATAATCATGTTTTTTTATATTTTTAGCAAATATAATTCCTACATCACGGGATAATTCAAACAAATCTTTAGTTAGTGGCTTATTAGGCCTTGGAAAAGCACGTTTTTTTAATCCAATTTTCTTTTGTCCTATGTTTTCAGCAAATTTATATACAGATTTTCTTTCTTCTAAGTCCTGCATTAATATAAATCCAACATTGTTTCTATTAGTATATAAAACTTTCTTGATTTTGTTTGCAATATTTAAATCCATTTTTTTAGAAACTGCATTTGCTATATTATTGGCATTTTTTTCTTCTTCAAACGATTCTTGAATTGTTTTTTCATTTTTATTATTTAATTGTATTGTAAGCATTTCAGGATAACTTAATTTAACGTTTTGTATTCTATCCTTTAAACATTCTTCTGAAAAAATTTCATTTCTTAATAAATAAACAAGTTGTTGTCTTTCAAATTCCTGTCTTACTTTTTCTTCATCATATTCAATTTTTAAAGCTTTCAAAATTGGCTTTAATACTGACATATATTTTTCCATATCTTCAATTGGAAGTAAATTAAAATTTACAAACTTATGTAAGTTTTCTTGGTTATTTTTTTCAAGTTGCCATTTATTTTCAAGAATCCAATCATCATGTGCATTAGATAAAGTATAAAGAATAAATTCTGGAATATAATAATTGTTACTGTATTCTTTCATTTCATCTAATTCCTTTTTTATGTTCTCTTCTTGCAATCTTTTTTCTTCGGGTCCCATTTTTCTATATTTTCCGTTCAAATTAACTAATTCATCAGGCTTTGAACTTCTTAACATTCTTGATAATGTCTTAAAAATGCTTTTCTCTATTGGTCTAAGTAATAAGTCATCATTAAATTTATAGTCTCTATATTTTTCTAAATTACTTTTTAATGCATCAAAATTCATAATATACTCCTTTTTTGTTTTATATCTAGATTATTCAATATAGCTACTTTTGTTACTTTTACTGTTTTCTTTTGTTATTTTTAAAATTTCAGACCTAATAATTTATACAATAGTCAAAATCCTTCAAAACTTATGAAGGATTTGAATTTTGGTTGGGGTACTGTGATTCGAACACAGGAATGTCGGAGTCAGAGTCCGATGCCTTACCGCTTGGCGATACCCCAATATATTCTTAATAAATTGCCACATACTGACGTTGTAACTCCACTTCGTTAGAACAACATCAGATGCTTGGCCAAAATTTATGTTTTTATTATAACATACATTATTATTTTTTTCTATAATTAATTATTATTTATCACTAAGAATTTGGATTCTTGGTTCAATATGCTGTTCTAGAATAGTTGGTGAACTTTTTTTACCATTATTTTTTAATTTTGGTTTAAAAATCTTTTTTAGTATAATTTCTAAAATACTTGGTTTATCTTCTTCAACTATTAGTTGACTTGAATATAAATCTTCTGAAATCCCATTATCTCTTTCAAAATCAATTCTATTATGCATATTTTCTTTTGGTATGTATTCAAAATATCTGTCATATATTAACTTATATTCATCATTATCTATAAAATTTTGAATAACTTTTCTTTGTTTTTTTGAAAAACTTTGAAGTGGTATGTTCAAATATTTATGCTTAAATATAACATGTCTATCTTGACTTGTATATTTTGATTTAAGAATATTATCATTGTTATATTCTATCAAAAATTGAGAATCTTTTATGGCTATAACCATATTAGACCAATCTTTATTATATTCATTTTTATACACTTTATGAAGTCTCTTAATTGCATTACACAAATTATCTACTAATTCTAAATATTCTTCTTCATCCACATTAAATTTATTTGGAATTTCATATACATTAACAGGATTTTTTTTAATCAAACCTTTTGGTATATAATAAAAATACATCTCCCATGTTTCTAAATTATTTAATTGTTTTAGCATACATGCATACAGATAAATACTTTCCCATTTTTCAGGAATCAAATTACTCAGTTGATGTTGTATTCCAGTATAAATTTCTTTTATAGCTGGTGTGCTTTTCATTATATACCACCTCCTGTTTTTTTATCTTTGTAAAAATCAGAATATTTCAAAGATTGATCTTTATTTTCTTAATAACAAACTGTCTCCAAGCATCTCTTCTGGTTTATCTAATCCCATAATATCTAGCATTGTAGGAGCTAAATCTGCTAAACGACCTGATTTTAGTTTAACATTTTCCATACCATATAGCATTAATGGCACTGGATTTGTTGTATGTGCTGTATGAGGTTCCCCTGTTTTATAATCAATCATTTGCTCTGAATTGCCATGATCTGCTGTTATTAATATTACTCCTTTTGCATCCGAAATTTCTTTAATTACTTTTCCAACGCATTCATCTATAAATTCTATTGCTTTTATTGCAGCATCTAAACTTCCTGTGTGCCCAACCATATCAGGGTTTGCATAATTTAATATAATAGCATCATATTTTTTTGATTTTATTGCTTCAATAACTTTTTCTGTAACTTCTCCGGCACTCATTTCTGGCTTCATATCATAAGTTTCAACTTTTGGTGATGGAACTAAAATTCTATCTTCACCTTTATATTGTTTTTCTTCCCCTCCGTTGAAGAAAAATGTTACATGTGCATATTTTTCTGTTTCAGCTATTCTTAATTGTGTCATTCCCTTTTGGCTAATATATTCACCAAAAGTATTTGTTAAAACTGTTGGTTTAAATGCAATATTAACATTTGGAATTGTTTCATCATATTGTCTCATGCAAACAAAACATAAGTCTAGTTTCTTAGTTTCAAATTCTTTAAAATCTGGATCAACCAATGTTCTTGTTATTTCTCTTGCTCTATCTGGTCTGAAATTAAAAAATATTACTGAGTCTTTCTTGTCAATTGTTGCAACTGGCTTTTCGCCATTGCAAATTACTGTTGGAACAACAAATTCATCAAATACTTCTTTTTGATATGAGCTTTCAATTGCAGAAATTGCTGATGTAGCTTTTTCTCCAATTCCATTTACCATTGCATTATATGTTTTCTGAATTCTTTGCCATCTATTGTCTCTATCCATTGCATAAAATCTTCCAGAAATACTTGCAATTTTTCCAACACCTTTTTCTTTCATTTTGTCTTCTAATTCCATTATATAATTCTCAGCTGATGCTGGTGGAGTATCTCTTCCATCAAGGAAACAGTGAACATATACGTTTTCGAAATCTTTTCTTTTCGCTAATTCTAGTAATCCATATAAGTGGCGATTGTGACTGTGAACACCACCATCTGATACTAGACCCATTATATGCAATTTTGTGTTGTTTTGTTTACAGTTTTCAATTGCCTTTACAAATTCTGGAATACTGAAAAAATCACCATCTTCAATTGATTTTGTTATTCTTGTCAGTTCTTGGTATACAACTCTTCCTGCGCCTATGTTTGTATGACCTACTTCTGAATTTCCCATTTGACCTTCAGGTAAACCAACAGCTAAACCGCTTGTATAGATTTCAGTTGTTGGACATGTTTTCATTAGTTTATCTATATTAGGTGTATTTGCAAGTTGAACCGCATTACCTTTTGGGTTAGAGTTATTTCCAAAACCATCTAATATCATTAGCATTGTTACTTTTTTATCCATTTTATTGTTCCCTTCCTACTAAATACATTAACTTAAAGCACTAATCACTTCATTAATACTTTCATCAGGTGTTGATGCGCCTGCCATAATACCTATTCTATCACATTTTTTTAATTTTTCCAACTCTAATTCATCTTTTGTTTCAACAATATAAGTATTTTCGCAGTTTTCTTTTGCAATCTCATATAATTTTTTTGTATTTGAGCTATTTTTACCACCAATAATTATCATGCATTCTACATTTTTTGAAATATCTAAAGTTTCCTCTTGTCTTATTTTTGTAGCATTGCAAATTGTATTTTTTACTTCTAATTCAATATCATTGTTTAATTTATTTTTAATATCATTTATCATTATTTCAAATTTTTCTAAACTAAATGTAGTTTGAACTATAATAAATAATTTCTTTATTTTAGATTGTTTTAAATTTTCAATTGCTTCATTTATATCTTCTTCATTTTCTAATAAATATGAATTTTTCCCACAAAAACTAATTGTTCCCAATGTTTCAGGATGTTTCTTTCCACCAATCAAAAAAATGTAATAACCTTTATTTGCATATTCTTCAGCAATTTTATGAATTTTTAAAACACTTGGACAAGTAAAATCAAATATTTCAATATTAAGCTTTTTTGCCTTTTCATATATTTCCTTTGCAATACCATGTGCTCTTATAATAACCTTTTCATTTGCATCTTCAATTTTTTCTACAACATTCATACCAAGTTTTTCAAGTTTTTTTATAACTTCTCCATTGTGAACTAATTCACCTAAACAACTTACATTTTTATGTTCTCTTAATTTTTCTTCTGCATTCATCACTGCATTTCTTACTCCATAACAAAATCCAGCAGTTTTGCCTAAAACTATTTCCATAAATTAAAAGGCCTCCTATACATTTTTTATCATTTCTAAGATTTCTTCTTTTAGTACATTTACTATTTCTTCTTGTTTAACTTTTCTTATTATTTCTCCTTTTTTAAATAATAAACCTTCTTTTATACCTCCAGCAATTCCAATATCAGCATTTCTAGCCTCACCTGGTCCATTTACAGCACATCCCATTACAGCAACTGTAATGTCAGCTTCTAATCCTTGAAGAAATTTCTCAACTTCTTTTGCCATTGGAATCAAATCAATTTGAGTTCTTCCACAAGTTGGACATGCAATTAATTTAGGAGATTTATTATATAATCCACAATCTTTTAAGATTTCTTTTGCAACTTTTATTTCCTCTATTGGATCATCTGATAATGAAACTCTAATTGTATTTCCAATTCCTTCTCTTAGTAAAACTCCAAGACCTATACTAGATTTTATTGTCCCACTAAAAGCTGTTCCAGCCTCTGTGATTCCTAAATGAAGTGGATACTCAAAAGTTTTTGCAGCTTCTTCATATGCTGCAATACATAAATCTAAATCTGAGGCTTTTAATGAAATACATATATCATGAAAATCTAATTTTTCTAAAATTTCAACATGTCTTCTTGCACTTTCAACCATTCCTTTAGCTGTTGGCTTACCATCAACAAGTAAATCCTTTTCTAACGAACCACCATTTACACCTATACGAATAGGAATTTTGTGTTCTTTACATGCTTCCACAACTTTTTTTACTTTTTCTTCATCACCAATATTACCTGGATTTATACGTATTTTGTCAACTCCACTTTCAATTGCTTGAAGTGCAATTTTATAGTCAAAATGTATGTCTGCAACTATTGGTATATGAATTTTTTCCTTTATTTCCTTTATTGCTTTTGCATCTTCTAAATCTAGACAAGCAACTCTAATAATTTTACAACCAGCATCTTCTAATTGTAATATTTGATTTACAGTACTTTGAACATCTTTAGTTTTTGTATTAGTCATAGATTGAATAATAACTTCATTATTTCCACCTATTTGAACATCTCTTACCATAATTTTTTTTGTATTTATTCTTTTATTCATATTTATTTCTCCATTTTTATTTTGAACAGCACTTGAAACATTTGGGGACGGTCTTGTTTTGTTTCATTTTTGAAACATTTTAAGACCGTCCCCAAATGTTTCATTAGAACTGTTCTTTTTTATACTTAATTTAATTCATATAATTGACTATTTTTGCAAATTCATCAGCTTTTAAACTTGCTCCACCAACTAATCCACCATCTATGTCTGATGTTGTAAATAATTCTTTTGCATTTGAAGATTTAACACTTCCTCCATATTGGATGATTATTTCATCTGCAACTTCATCTCCATATAGGCTTCTTATTTCATTTCTAATTGCTTTTACACTATTGTTTGCATCTTCTGATGTTGCTGTTTTTCCTGTTCCTATGGCCCAGATTGGTTCATATGCAATTATTACTTTTTTAGCATCTTCAGCTGATAATCCTTCAAAAGCCTTACGTGTTTGTGTTGTAAATACTTCTTCTGCTTTTCCTGATTCACGTTGTTCTAAAGTTTCACCAACACATACGATTGGTTTTAATTCATTTGCTAATGCTGCTTTAATTTTTTTATTCACAGTTTCATCTGTTTCAGCGAAATATTGTCTTCTTTCTGAGTGACCAATGATTACATATTCTACGCCTATGCATTTTAGCATTGGTCCTGAAACTTCTCCTGTAAATGCACCTTTTTCTTCAAAGTGCATGTTTTGTGCTCCTATTTTGATGTTTGTTCCTTGTGCTGTTAATAGGCTGTAAAATAGGTCTGTATATGGTACACATAGAATTACTTCGTTTTCTGTGTCTTTTACCAAACTTGCTAATTGTTCTATGCATGCCATTGCTTCATTTGGAAGCATGTTCATTTTCCAGTTTCCTGCAATTACTTTTCTTCTCATTTTTGTTCCTCCTTTTAAATCGGGGACGGAGATTTTTTTAAATTTTTTAAATTAGGAATAGTTATCCTAAAAAATTTAAAATTTATTAAACACTCCATTCTTTTATATCTTTTAATGCAAATCCTCTATCTGCCTGTTTATCAACGTCAAAAGCATTTAATATCCATTGTTCTTCTGGATGCCATTCTGTTGATTTAAATTCGACTGATTTTGGAACTATGTTTCTATAAGATGTTACACCTTTCCAATTTGTATATAATATTTTAACTTTTTGATTATCACTAAAATCCATATTTTCCTCCGAATTACTATTTATCTTGTAAACATTCAACCCCTGGTAACTTCTTACCTTCTAAGAATTCCAATGAAGCTCCTCCACCTGTTGAAATATGAGTCATCTTATCCGCTAATCCTGATTTTTCAACAGCTGCTGCAGAATCTCCTCCACCAATAATTGTTGTAGCATTATTTAATGAAGCTAATATGCTTGCAACTGAATTTGTTCCAATAGCAAATTGATCAAATTCAAATAATCCAACAGGTCCGTTCCATACTACTGTTTTAGCATTTTCTAATTCATTTTTGTATAGTTCAATTGTCTTAGGTCCCACATCAAAAATACTCCAATCATCTGGAACATTTGCTATATCAACAATTTGGCTTTCTGTATTTTTATCAAATTCTTTTCCTAATTTTGCATCTATTGGTAGAATTAGTTTAACTCCTTTAGTTTTAGCCTTTTCCATTAATTCTTTAGCTAAATCTAATTTATCATCTTCGCATAAAGATTTTCCAACATTATATCCCATAGCTTTAATAAATGTATTTGCCATAGCTCCACCAATTATTAGAGAATCAACTTTTCCTAACAAATTATCAATTACAGCAATTTTATCTGAAACTTTTGCTCCTCCTAAAATTGCAACAAATGGTCTTTCTGGATTTTCTAATGCTGTTCCTAAGAAATTGATTTCTTTTTCCATTAAAAATCCTGATACTGCTGGTAAAAATTCTGCAATTCCAGCTGTTGAGCTATGTGCTCTGTGTGCTGTTCCAAATGCATCATTTACATATATATCTGCCATTGAAGCTAACTCTTTAGCAAAGTCTAAATCATTTTTTTCTTCTCTAGCATCATATCTAACATTTTCAAGTAAAACAACATCACCCTCAGCCATGTTTGCTGTTAATGTTTTAGCGCTTTCTCCTATTATGTCTGTTGCTAATTTAACTGGTCTATCAAGTAATCTTGATAATTCGTCCGCAACTGGCTTTAATGAAAACTCTGGTTTAACCTCTCCCTTTGGTCTTCCTAAGTGAGACATTAAAATAACTTTAGCATCATTATCTAATAAATATTTAATAGTGTCTAAAGCACCAACAATTCTTCTATTGTCAGTGATGTTTTTGTTTTCATCTAAAGGAACGTTAAAGTCACATCTAACAATAACTTTCTTTCCTTTTAAATCTATATCTTTAACAGTTTTCTTGTTCATTATTTACAAGCACCTCTTTCGTTTTTTAATTTTGGACGGAGAAAATTTTAAATTTTTAAAACCAGGGACGGTTTTTTGTCTTTAAGACCGTCCCTGATTGTGTCATTTTTGACACAAAATGAGTCCGTCCCCAAATGTGTCACATATTAATTTAATTCAGCAAAATATTTGATAGTTCTAACCATTTGGCTAGTATAAGAATTTTCGTTATCATACCAAGCAACTACTTGAACTTGATATAATCCATCTTCTATTTTTGTAACTAATGTTTGAGTTGCATCAAACAATGAACCATAAGTAATACCTATAATGTCTGATGAAACTAATGGTTCATCTGTGTAACCATAAGAATCATTTGCTGCTGCTTTCATTGCTGCATTGATTGAGTCTGGTGTGATATCTTCACCTTTAACAACAGCTGTTAAAATTGTTGTAGATCCTGTTGGAACTGGAACTCTTTGAGCTGATCCTATTAATTTTCCATTTAATTCAGGAATAACTAATCCTATTGCTTTTGCAGCTCCTGTTGAGTTAGGAACTATGTTGCATGCTGCAGCTCTTGCTCTTCTTAAATCACCTTTTCTGTGTGGACCATCTAATAACATTTGGTCTCCTGTGTATGCATGTATTGTTGACATGATTCCTGATTGAATTGGTGCATAATTATTTAGCGCATTTGCCATTGGTGCTAAACAGTTTGTTGTACATGATGCTGCTGAAATTATTGTATCTTCTGGTTTTAATATATTTTCATTTACGCCGAAAACTACTGTTGGTAAATCACTTCCAGCTGGTGCTGAAATAACTACCTTTTTAGCTCCTGCATCTATATGTGCTTGGGCTTTTTCTTTGCTAGTGTAGAATCCTGTACATTCAAGAACTACATCAACTCCTATTTCTCCCCAAGGTAAATCTTTAGCTTCTTTCATTGAATATATTTTTATTTCTTTTCCATCAACAGTTATTGAATCTTCTCCTGCTACTACTGTATCTTTCTTTGCATATGTTCCTTGTGCAGAATCATATTTTAATAAGTGAGCTAACATTTTTGGGCTTGTTAAATCATTAATCGCAACGATTTCATACCCTTCTGCTCCAAACATTTGTCTAAATGCTAGACGTCCTATACGTCCAAATCCATTAATGGCTACTTTAACTGACATAAAAAATTCCTCCTTCCGATGCATTTTTTGCATCACTAAAAATTGCCTATACGTAAGCCAAAATCATTGTATAATAAAAAAGAATACTTTTCAAGTATTCTTTCCTATTTTTTCCTTGTTTTATAAAATTTATTCGCGAACTTAAAAGCTACAAAATCTTAATAGTTTTATTTCTTTCTAAAAACTAAATTCCGCTTTTTTATGCTTTCATAATAATTTAATAACTTTTGCTCAATTTCTTGTTTTTCCCTATAAGCCTCACTATATATTTCTTCTTTTTCATAATATTCTTCCATAGTTTGCTCATTAACTTCATTATTATCATTTTCAATATTATCTACATTTTTCTCATCATCATTCATATTTTTATCACCTGGCCATTCTTCATCATTTATATCTGCATCAAAATTATACAGCTTTCTTTCTTTTGGTTCAGGCTCATTTTGCTCAAAAGTTTGAATATTATTTTCTTCGTTTACTGTTTCATCTTCAATTTCTATTTCTTCATATCTGGCTTTTCTATTAAAAAAAGCTTTAGCAAAAAAATTTTTAATTTTAGTTAAAAAGTTGTCTTGAACAACTACTAAACCCTTTTCATTCGTATAATTCCCCATATTTTGCTCCTCTCTTACTCCCACTATTTCTTAATTATATGATAACATATAATTTTTATTTTGTAACAAATATTACAAATTGTAATATAAATTTAATATTTCTGTAATATAAATGAAAAAAATAAGAAAGGCCACTTTTTTGTAGCCTTTCTTATTTTAAAAATCATAATGAATTACATTGTAGCACTCGTTAGTGGTTGGATTGTACCCCCATATAGTTGCTTTGCGTTCCTTCGGAATTTCAGAAGAATATGCATTATACCTGTTATAATCAATATCATAAATTACACTCATTTGATATATAATTCCATCTTTGGTACACACATAATACTCATGTTCAGGAAAAACATCTAATAATGAAATAACTTCATTATGTTCGGTATCTCCTTCAAAGTCATTTACATATCTCATTGGAGTAAATCTATCTGGTTTTCCGGATTTCATTATTTGAGGGTCAGCTCGACCATTTTCTCTAAATGATTTGCACAGTTGCTGATAACCATATTCTACATATGTGCCAAAAGCTGCATCATTAGATGATTCTGGTGTTGCTTCACAACTGCAAAATGCTACTGCTATTATAATAGCAGAAAATAACAGTGAGAATATTTTTTTGATTTTTCTTATACTCATAATGTTCAGGTCCTTTCGTAATAATAAGATGAGTGGTGTAAAAGCTAAATATAGGCAATAGCCTAATCTCACTCTTAAAATAGTATTCTTAAATTATACTACATGTTATGTAAATTGTCAATTTAATTTTGTATCCATTTTAACTAAATAATACTTTAATAACAATAAAAAAGACCAAAATAAATTAATTTAAATTTATTTTAGTCTCTTTTTACTATAATTCCATTTGTGTTCCTAAAAAACTTGCTGCTGATTGTACTACTTTTTGTTCAACTTCAGACATTTTTGTGTTTTCATCTTTTGATAATAATATAACTGTTCCTATTACATCTCCATCTGCAATAATTGGATATACGACTTGTGCATTATTTTTCTTGCTATTGTTTTCGTTTTTTGTAATTGGAATTGAAACATCATTGTTTTCTTTACTTGTATAATTTTCTTTATCATCCATTATTTGCTCTAATTCAGGGCTTATTCCTTGTTCTAAATATTCTTTTTTTGAACCTCCTGACACTGCAATTACTGTGTCTTTATCTGTTATGCATGCAATGTGTCCTGTTGTTTTTGCTAATGTTTCCGCATATTCTGTTGCAAATTCTGATAGTTCTCCGATTGGGGAATATTTTTTTAGTATTATTTCACCTTCTTTGTCTGTGAATATTTCTAGTGGATCTCCTTCTTTAATTCGAAGTGTTTTTCTTATTTCTTTTGGTATAACTACTCTACCTAAATCATCTATTCTTCTTACAACACCTGTTGCTTTCATTTGTTTTCCTCCTTGTTTTTCAAAGTTTTATATTGTTAGTATTACAAGAAAATGCAAAAATATACAAAAAACATTGAACAGTATTTGTTCAATGTTTTTTGTATTACTCATTTAAAAATTTTATAATTTCATGTATGTATTCATCTGTGCATTCACAAGCATAAGTTAAATGTCCATGACCTTTTTTTACTATAATTTTAGATTTTGGATATGCTTTTGTAACACCATTTATACAGGTTTTATACGCTTTCTCATCTTCACCATAAAAGAAGCAGATATTTTTTTGCATCTCCTCTGTCATATTAGGAAAATTAAATGTATAACAGCATTCCACTTCATTTTTTATTGTATCATTAGTCATATATGGACTGCAGCTTATAACACTTTCAATCATTGGTCGCAATTGTTGAACTTTATCTCCTGCGAATTTTTTTAGAAATTTCCAATTCATAACTTCATCAATAGTCTTATTTCTAAACATATTAATCATTGTTTTAAATTTAAAATACATAAACTTTTTATATAAATATGATAATTTGATAAACGGAGCACCATCAAAAAATGCTTTTTCGACCTTAATATTACTACTTAATAATTGATACAATAATTCCATTCCAATTTCTGTTCCCATTGATTGACCATATATTAGCTTTATGTTTACAATTTTATTTTCAATAATAAACTGCTTAATTTTTTCAGCCTCTTGTTTTCTAGTAGAAAATACATCACTTCCTTCATAGTGTCCAGTGTATTCTGGAACAATTATATAGAATTCATCTTTCATCTTATTATAAATATTTTCCATGCTTTTTCCCGGAGCAAATGAACCTGATAACATTATAATTGTTGGATTATTTATATTACCAAACAAATTAAATTTCACAACTATCACCTTCCTAAATTTTCTATACATAAAATATATATTATTAAAAAAAATTCGTCAAGAAAAGAGATAGCATTGCACTATCTCTTTCTATATGTATTCATTGACTTACACTCTTTATATTGATATATCAGCATTCTTAGGCTTATTTCAAGATTATACAAAACTTCCAATGAGGGTAACAACGGTTCTCCTTCTTTTATTCGAAGTGTCTTTCTTATTTCTTTTGGGATTACTACTCTACCTAAATCATCTATTCTTCTTACAACACCTGTTGCTTTCATTTGTTTTCCTCCTTCATTTTTCGGGAAATTGGGACGGTTCCGATTTCCCATTTTTTGAAAATGGGAATTTGGAACCGTCCCTTTTTCCATTTTCAAAGTTTTATATTGTTAGTATTGCAAGAATTTTCAAAATTATACAATAAAAAAGCAACCCCAGTAATAAATCTGGAGTTGCCTAACAAATCAGCAATATCGTGATGTCAATTCATCGAATTTCTTTCTCATCTCAGTGAAAGATTCTTTTGGTATCCCGAACCAATTGATGAATCCGTATTGATTGATAATCTTAGAATCCATCATTCCTTCCACAGTGTTGATGTAACTGCCGAAATCCGACAGAAATTTTTTTCCGAATCCAGCAATATTCAAGCAGACACCTTCAAGTTCAGCTTCTGAATTAAATATATCCTCTACTTCTGCGTACTGCTCAAAGATTTCTCTGAATACGTGCCGCATTTCCTGTGTGTCACTTGGAGTCGTAAACGTGCTGTATTCTGTGGCATACCCATTACGTGAGATGCCAATATTTACACTAAACCAGTCGTTAGCTCCATTATGACAATCCGTGACACTGATGTATCTTAGCTTTACATCATCACTTCTTTCCACTCCGTTCAACCGGCAGATTAGTGCTTGAGCTACGCTGAAAATACACTCCACGCATCTTTTCTGCATCATGTAGTTGTTGGACTGTAATCCACTTGAATCTTTCGGATTCTCTGTAAGTACAGGAAATCTCATGTTGTACCTCCTTGCCCTTATTGGGCGTCTAAAGTTTTGATTTGTTACTTAACGAGATAGCTATCGCATACCTCAACCTATATTATATCACATTATGTGAAGTTAATCAAATTAAACCACCAGTACCTCCTTCATTTTTCAGGAAAAGAGGACGGTTCCGATTTCAAAGTTTTATATTGTTAGTGTTGCAATTTTTTTCAAAATTATACAAAAAAACATTGAACTAAATTTTGTTCAATGTTTTTCATGTATTTATAATTTATTATTTTTCTTGCTCGTAACACCAAAATATTGCAAACAAGTTATATAAATAATAGCCATATTACTTTAGATATTAGATGAGCTCCAAAATGCGCTAACATAGAATATCCTATTCCATATTTTCTATATAACCATCCAAAAGCTATACCAAATGCTCCATTCATAAGGAAACATCTAAATAATAATAAAGCATCAATATATCCAAATGTTTTAATAGTTGCAGGTATATGTCCTGCTGCAAATAATAAAGCAGTTATTATATTTGATATTGCAAATACTTTTGTAGGTATTTCTTTTTCTTTTCTATAAAATATTTTAGCTATAATCCATGAAAATAATGACATTAAAAATAATCTCATTAGTATTTCTTCAAATACACCACCATAAGTAAATGCTGAAACAATATATTCAAAAGTTGGTTTATTATCATAGCTATGTAATACCGGATTAATAAAACTTCCAAATATATATCTATCAACTACGCTTAAACCTAGCCCTCCAAGAATTGAAATTACAATAACTCCTATAATTGCTTTTTTGTTTATTTCAAACTTTTTCCACAAACCTATCTTGTTAGATAGTATTATTCCTATACCTGCAAATATAACGGCATATAAAGATATTTGTGCTACCGAAACAGCAATAAATAACTCTTTTGAACCTATTTGTTTTATTGTTTCTTCGAGCAGACTTTGATCAAATGATTGTAATGTATATATTGTAGTAAAATATCCTCCAATAATACATATTAAAATCATAAAAGCAAAAAACTTCCAATTTTCTTTAATATATTTCATCATAAGCTCCTCCTATTCTTTAGTAAGAACTTTTCTTTGCCAACTTCTTTGATTGCATTTAGGACATTTCATATATCTTGTTCTATTCATGTGCATAGCAAATAATACACTTGAATATGTTGGAATATACTTATGGTGACATTTTTGACATTCATAATATCCTGCTGTTTGTTCTATTCGTATTGCAAATGGTAGCATAATTATAAATGGTATAAAACCAGTTAGAATAAGAGTTATTCTTAACCAATTTTCCATTTCTACAAGTGATGCAATAAGTATTAATGCAAAAAACACAATACTTATCAATACTCCTATAATTATTTCCATTGTTAGTAATCTTTTATCTGATTCTTCTTTTTGTTTTACCATTTCAAATAAATTTTGTTCAACTTTTTCATTATAATTATTCATTTCTAATACCTCCCCACTTAATAATTCATTTACACTTATTTTAAGTTCACTGCACAACTCTAGCATTATTGATGAATCAGGCATTGCTTTTCCATTCTCCCATTTAGATATAGCTCTATCCGTTATATTTAATTTTTCTGCAAGTTGCATTTGAGTTAAATTATTCCTTCTTCTACATTCTGCTATAAATTTTCCAATTTTAATCTGATCCATATATCTTTACCTCCTTCGATTTAAGTGTAAAATATTATTATTAAAAAGTACACATACCATTGGTTGAGTGGGGTGTTTTTTTATATCAACTAATGGTTGAATAATTATTTTTTCTTTCTTGTTAAACAAATTCCTACTATTGAACCTATAAAAACTATTTTAGTTGAATAAGACTTTGCAAGTTTCAATTATAATTTTCTCACAACAACAGTTGCCTCGAAACAATTATCCTCTTTAATTTTAGCAAAAATTTCGCCATCCATTTTATGCATTAATTGCTTACAAATATACAGTCCAAGTCCACTTCCTTCTTGCTTTTTAGAATTGCTGCCTCTATAAAAAGAATCAAAAATATGTGGTAAATCTTCTTCTTTTAAGCTACATCCCGTATTTAATACTGAAATTAATTTACAGTCTTCTTCTTCAGAAAATGAGATTGTAATTTGTTTTCCATCGCCATATTTTATTGCATTTTCTATAACATTTTGAATTACTTCTATAATCCTATCTTCATCACCTTTTAATAAACAATCTCCATAATCTGCTACAAAAAATTCTGTATGAAGTGTTTCTAGTTTATCTGCGTAATATGCTTGTATTTTTTCCATTACCTCTTTTAAATAAAAACCGCCATCTTTTACCTGAAGCTCCATAAAGTCTTCTCTAGAATTTTTAACTATTTCATTTACATATTGTTCTATTTCATCTGTATTTTTTAAAATTCCATCTATAACTTCTATTCTTTTTTCTTCTGTATCGTATAAATTTTCTTTTAAAGCCGTGGAATATAGTTTAATTGCAGATAATGGTGTTTTTATATCATGTGATAATGATAATATTAATGTCTTTTTTTCTTTTTGATATTTAAGTTCTCTTTTTTTACTGTCTTCCAAATTTTCACGAAGCATGTCCATTCCCCATGTAAATTTTCCAAAGTATTTATTTTTTTGTTCTTTTAGCGGAATGTTTAAATTTCCTTTTGCTAGTTCATATGGAAGATCTTTTATATTTGAAAATGGCTTTATTATTCTTTTATTTATATAAATATATGTACCTACTGATAGTACTACAACAGTGCCTAATGCACAGTTTATTAAAACTATATTAGACTTATCATTATTAGATTTATACTCTGTTTTATATACAATTGTTCCATCATTTTCTTCACGTATAATTTCACTATCTATATGCTTTGAATTTTGTATATATACAAAATTTGTAAGTGCTATTATTATTATCTCTAAGATAATTACTCCCCAAAAATATTTCATAAACTTTTTCATTCGAATCTATACCCCACTCCCCAAACTGTTATTATGTGTTTTGGTTCTTTTGGGTTTTCTTCTATTTTTTCTCTTAACCATTTTATATGTACAGTTAATGATTGGAATTCAGTTTCACTGTCACTTCCCCAGATTGTGTTAAATAGATATTCTTTTTTTAATGTTGTATTTTTATTTTCTATTAGTATTTTTAATAATTCACATTCTTTTGATGTTAATTCATATTCTTTTTTTCCTACAGTTAAGGTTTGTTTAACTGTATTTAGTACCAAATTACCTTCAACTATTTTGTCTATATCATATCTCCTTTTAAAAATACCATTTATCTTGGCTAACAAAATATCTATATCTATTGGTTTTTCAATATAATCATCTGCTCCTAAAACAATTCCATTTAGTTTATCTTCCTTATCTGTTTTAGCACTTAAAATAATAATTGGTGTATTTGAATTTTCTCTTATTTTTGAGCATACATTAAAGCCATCTATTCCTGGCAACATTATATCAAGCAGAACTAGCCTTGCCCCGTACTTTTCGTACAGAGACAAGGCTTTTTCTCCACTTTCTGCAACACTTACTACATAATTTTCCTTTGTTAAGAAATCTTTAAGCAGTGTTGAAATTTCTTTATTATCTTCTACAATTAAAATATCTATCATAATTAACCCCTCTTGATATATAGTTTACTATATTGGGGAAAATTTTTCAACTTTTTATTCTATATTAGCTGTATCACTACTCTTAATTTTTTTAATAACAAGTGCTGACAACCATGAAACTATTATAGTTACACCAACTACTATTCCTGGATATATTAAGAATATTTTTATTGGATTTATATAATAATTAATATGATTTGAACCCATCATTCCAAAAATTGGATTGCACCACAATTCAGTTATTGGTATTGCAAGTATTGCTGCTAATATTGCTGAAACAACTGCAACTAAAAAGAATCTGTATATATGCCATTTTATTATTTGTTTATCTTCAAATCCTATTGCTTTTAATAAAGCTATTTGAGATTTTTCATTTGCTACAAAAGATAATTCCATTAATACTATAACTAACATTACAATTATAATTGTAATTGCTAATAACAAATATTGTACAGTTTCCATAGTGTCGGCAACTCCTGTCATAAGAGTTCTGCAAAGTTCTGGTGCATCATATACAGCATCTGTATCTAATAATTCTCTCATCTTTTGTATACGATTATTTATCTCATCTGCACTTGGATTATCTAAAAAGTCAACTTGGAAATATTGTGAACCTGCAAGTTTATCATAATCTGTTGGTACATTTTCACTAAATCTTATTATTTCACCTAAATAGTTTAATGTTGAATATGATGCTGTAATTATTAGTTCTTTTTCTCCGTCTCCTAAATCAACTTTTACTTTATCTCCTATTTTAGCTCCTGTCATTTCAGAAACTTTATCTGTTATGGCAATTTCATTTTCTTTTAATGGTGTAATTCCACTATTATATGAATAATCTTCTGGGTTTATATGAAAACCTTTTTGACATCTTAGATTATATGTATTTCCATTGAACGAGATTTTATAGCTATACTGTAAATCTACGCTTATTTTACAAGGCATGCCATTTTCAGCAAATAATTTTTCATATTTTTTTATCATTTTTTCATCTAATTCTTCCACTGATTTATATTTAAACATGTCTTGTGCATCATTTGGCATAAAATATGCATCACTTTCTGTGCAGAAGTTTGTAATTAAGTTTTTACTTTTCATTGTATCTGTTGTTATTACTATTCCTAGTACAAATATCAAACATAAAAAGAATGATATTATGATAGTTATAAATCTTCTAGGAGCACTTAATATATCATTAATTGCCAAATATAAATTTAATCTAACATGACTATTTTTTAATTTATATATAGTTTTTGATTTGTATCTTTCTCCTGTTTGACCATTTCTTATTGCATCAACTGGTGAAGCTTTTTTTACTTTTCTTGTATAAATATAAGCAAATAGAACTGTTATAAGTACTACAAGTATTGCCCCGATTATATTTAAGATATTTCCAACTGAATTACCAAGAACCATATTTTCAGCTGCTGATTTTATAAGCATATCTCCAAATGGATTACTGATAATAAAGCCAATAACAGCCCCTATAAATGCTAATGAAAAATATTTAACAATATATAATTCCCTTATACTTTTATTATTAATTCCAATTGCCTTCATTACACCTATTTCTCTGTATTCATCGTTTATAGTAAATGTAATTGTAAATTTTAGAATTAAAAGTGCCACAATTATTAAGCAAACACTTAAAGCTAAAACAATAAATGCAACTATTAAATCCATAACATAACATAATTTAATAGAATCTCTTCTTCCCTTAAACTTAACTGAAGTTGCATCACTTAAACATTTTTCAATTTCACTAGGATTATCTGTTTCAATATAAAAAGCTCTGTTTACCATTGATGAAGAAGTGTTTTCTTGTAATGAATCATTATCCTCTAAATGTTCTTTTATAATTTTATAATCATCATCATTTATAATTAATCTTATAGTTCCTATAAATCCTGATCCTAAAAATGCATCTTTGGCTTTTCCTGCTATTTTCAAATCAATCTTAATATCATCTAAGTCTACACTAATTTTATCACCAATTGATAGATTATTATCTTTCATAAAATTTGCAGTAGTATACACTTCACCTTTTAACACATTTTGTATTTCATTATTGTCTTTATCAAAAAAATGTATACTTGAATTTTCTAATGATTGAAATATAATATTAGAATTACTATCTATTTTATTGCCTTGAATTTTCAAATTTTCTTTGGAAACTGCTATACCTGTATCATATCTATAATTTTTTACCGCTTCTGAATTATCTAATATTTCAAATATTTTATCATCACCTGTTGCTAATAATGCATAATCTCCTACTCCAGCTTTATCAAAGTAATAATCTGTTCCATTTAATACAGTAACAATATTATTTAATCCACTGGCAAAAAATATTGTTGTTAAAGTAATAAAAATTAGTATTAATACATTCATAACTTTTTTCTTTTTTAAGTCTAATTTTAGAATTCTAAAAAACATCTTTTATTTCTCCTTCTTCTATTCAGCATCAGTTTACCAACCAAGTTCCATTAACCAGTTATTTAAAGCTCTTTCTCTTTCCATTTCTTCTTTATCAGAAAATTTATTTGATAACTCAAATTCACCTTGAATATTTCCATCAACTATGTATAAAACTCTAGAACATTTTGCTGCAATTTTAGCATCATGTGTTACCATCATAATTGTTGTTCCTTCTTTATTTAGCTTAACTAATTCATCCATTACTTCTTCAGATGATGTTCTGTTTAAAGAACCTGTTGGCTCATCTGCAAATATTACTTTAGGATTATTTATCATACTTCTACAAATACATGCTCTTTGAAGTTGACCACCTGATACTTCATTTATATCATTATCAGCAATTTTGATTATTCCAAGTTTTCTCATTAACTCTTCTGCATGCTTAATTTTTTCTTTTTTGGATTGTTTTGATTTAGTATTTCTTATTGCTGGTAATACAATGTTATCTAATACAGTTAAGTTTTTCATCATGTACATTTGTTGAAATATAAATCCCATTTCACTTAAACGCACTTCTGCTAATTTTTTGCTTTTTAATTTTGTTATATCTTTTCCATTAAATTTTATTTGTCCACAAGTTGCATTATCCATTCCTGAAACTGTATAAAGTAATGTAGATTTTCCAGATCCAGAAGGTCCCATAATTGCAACCATTTCTCCTTCTTCAACACTAAGGTTAACATTTTTCAATACATTATTTTGTCTTTTATTAATCACATAAGTTTTACAAAGATCTTTAACTTCTATTATTTTTGACATTTTCTATACTTCCTTTCTTTTTATTCTATATTAGCTGTATCGCTACTCTTAATTTTCTTTGTTGTTAATGACGCTAAAGCTGCTATTATTACTGTTGCAACAAATACTATTCCTGGGTATATTAAATATACATGTACAGGATTTATTAAGAAATTAACTTTATCTAATCCCATCATTGCGAAAACAGGGGTACACCATAGTCTTGTTATTGGTACTGCTAAAATAGCAGCTAACACCTCTGCAATAAGTGTTGCAACTAAAAATCTATATGTATGCCATTTGATTATATGACCATCTTTAAATCCTATAGCTTTTAATAAAGCTATTTGTGATTTTTCATTTGTTATAAATGATAACTCTATTAATAGTGTAACAAGTATTACAACTACAATTGTTATCGCAAGTAATAAGTATTGTACTGCTTCCATTGTATCAACAACACCAAGAAGCTTCGTACATGTTCCTGCTGCATCATATACATCTTCAGATTTTACCAATTCCTTTATTTTTTCTATACGATTTTGTCTTTCTTCTTCAGTTGGATTATCTTTATAATCAATTTGATAGTAACCTGTACTAGATATTCTATCAAAATTTGATGGTGCATTCTCATTTAATCTTATTACTTCACCTTGATTATTTAATGATTTAAAATATGCTGTTACTATTAATTCTCTTTTTTCATTTCCAAAATCAATTGTAATTTTATCTCCTATTTTTGCTCCAAGTTTCTTAGATATTATGTCTGTTATTGCTACCTCATTTTCTTTTACTGGAGCAATTCCTTCATAATACACATATTCATCTGCCTTTATATTTAAGCCTTGAAGAGTTCTTATACTATATGTATTTCCATTAAAAGTTACATTATAATTAAACATTAATTCTTCGCACAATTTACATGGAATTCCATTTTTCTCAAATAGATTCTCATATTTTTTTAAATCATCTTCAAATACCTGTTTTGATTGTATGCTATTAAAACCATCTACATCTATCTCACCAGGAATAAAGTACACATCACTTTCTTTAAAAAATGCAGTTATCAAATTCTTACTTTTCATAGTGTCAGTTGTAATTACTATTCCTAAAACAAGTACTAAACATACAAAAAATGAGATTATAATTGTAATAAATCTTTTTGGTGCACTTAATATATCATTTATTGCCATATATAAATTAAGTTTTATATGACTATTTTTTAATTTATATATAGTTTTTGCTTTATATCTTTCGCCTGTTTGACCATTTCTTATTGCTTCTACTGGTGACGCTTTTTTTACTTTTCCAGTAAATATATGAGCAAATAAAACTGTTACCAATACTGTTAATATAGCACCTATGATATTTATAGTAATTCCAACAGAGTTTCCAAGTACCATGTTATCAGTTGATGATTTTATAAGCATATTTCCAAATGGAATACTTAATAATAATCCAATAGCAGAGCCAACTATACCTAAAGATAAGTATTTAATAATATATAGATTTCTTATGCTTTTATTATTAATACCAATCGCTTTCATAACTCCTATTTCTCTGTATTCTTCATTTACTGTAAATGCTATTGTAAATCTAAGTACCAATAATGCTACTATAACCAAACACACACTTAAAATTAATACAATAAATGCAATTATCATATCCATTACATAAGTTAATTTTACAGTATCCTTTGAAGCTTTATATATACATGATGTTACATCACCTAAGCATTTTTCAACTTGATTTGGATTATCTGTTTCTATATAGAATATTTCTTCACCCTTTTTTTGTTTTTCTTCTGTTGTATTATCTTTATACATAGTATTAAATATTGTTTCGTAATCCTCTTTATTTAGTATTACTCTTGTTATTCCAACAAAATCTGCTCCTAAAAATGCATCTTTTGCTTTTCCTGCTACTTTTAAATTCAATTTAAGCCCTTTTATATCAACTGTTACTTCATCTCCAATTGATAAATTACTTTTTTCAATGCATCTTCCAGTTAAATAAACTTCACCTTTTTTTACACTTGTTATTTCATTATCATCCTTATCAAAAAAATGAATAGCTGAATTCTCTATTGCTTGAAGTACAATGTTGTCTCCACCCTTTAAAGGTTCGTCTCCTCTTTTTATATTATTATTCATTGTTACTATACAAGGTTCAGATTTGTAGCTTTTAACTGATTCTTCTTTACCTAATAATTCTGGAACATTATTATCTTTTGAACACACTATATAGTAATCACCTATTCCCGCTTTCTCAAAATAATAATCTGTTCCACTCATTACTGTTGCTATATTATTTAAGCCACTTGCTGAAAATATTGTTGCTAAAATAATGAATAACAGTAATAAAAAGTTCATAACTTTTTTCTTTTTTAAGTCTAATTTTAAAATTCTAAAAAACATCTTTTATTTCTCCTCCTTCTGTATTCTAAATTAATTATAAAACAGAAATTATTAAATAATCATTAAATAAAATAGGGACGGTTCTTTTTGGCAATAAGAACCGTTCCTTTTTCCACGAACCGTCCTTATTGCCAAAGAGAACCGTCCCTATTGGCACTAATCTTTAATCTCATCTAAAACCCAATCATAATCCCTCAAAACATACACACTTCCGCAATACTCGCAAACACCATTTTTGTTTAAATCAATATTTGCACCACATCCTGTACATCTACGTGCATTTCCTAATGCTTTTGCATTTTTTATTTTAGAAAATTTTAATGTAACATATTTCTCTTCTCTAACATCCCTATTACCAGAAATAAATTTTTTTGTATCTTTTGCTATTCTATAATCTAAATATTTTGTAAGCAAACGAACTGTAATTTCAAAATGATCATCTAATTCTTCAATATTTATAATATTAGTATCTGAAACATTTAACTCATCATAAACCTGAATTTGATTTGCTGCCTGCAATTGCTTAATTTTGCTATTATACTTTTCATAAACCTCATCAGATAAAAAATGTCTAATATTCTCCAAATTTTGTTTCATTACTCCTGTATATAATTTAATATAAACATTATCAACTTTTGCCTTAAACTTAGCCTCTGAAAATGTATTATCTTCTCTAATTAAATTATCTAAAACCTCACTCATAATTTATACTTCCTTTCATTTTATTATTGAATAGTAACCATTCATCATTTCTTCTTATTTGCATATATAATACCACAAAACAAAAAAAGAAACAACAAAAAGCAACACCATAAAACCGTAGAGTAGTAAAAAAGTCGAAAAATGTCAGCTAGCAAAATTTATTAACCTGTAGTGGAGTGCGCAGTTTGGCGCTCCCCATTACCGTCTTTCTCTCAAATCCGAACGCCAGTAAACGAACGGAAGGTTAATAATATTTTGCTAGTTGATGTTTTTCGACATTTTTTACGGTCCACTATAAATTATCTTGTCTAGTACAAACCTTCTTAGACATTACCCAACTTGTATTTTCTCCAACAATCTTAGAACTACAATATGGACATACTCCAGAAGCATTTACCTCAACAGGTGCTCCACAGTTTGGACATTTATCTATTTTCTCATCTGTATTCTTCATAATAAATGTGAAGTCATAGTACATTCTTAATTTATTTGTCTTGCTTCCTCTTAGAACTTTTCCGCTTTCTTTTTCAATAATATAATCATAGAATTCAATTATATACTTAGCAGTAACTTCAACATTATCATTTTGATCTACACAATTTGTAATTGCTGAATCTCTTAATACGAATCCGCTCATAATATTTTGCTCGCCCTTAATTTCCATACTTGAAAGTTGAGATTCATACATATTGAACATTTCATCAGTTATAATATTGTGAACTTTTTCTAATTCAAAATTCATCCATGCATCTTCAACATCTAAGAACATTTGGTAACCATCTTTTAAGAATTGATTTTCATCAAATCCTGGTATTAACTCTTTCAACTTAGCAATTGCAGCTGCATTTGGTTGTAATTTTGTAATTGCTTTAGTAACTGTTTTACCTCTTCTAGATGAGAAGTAAATTATTACAATTATAATTACTAGCCAAATAAAAGCTGCCACAACCCCAGAACCATCTCCTGATGAGCTACTTGAACTTGAACTATAACTAGAGCTACTTCTACTTGATCTACTCGAACTACTTGAATGGCTTGAACTACTTGAATGACTTGATGAGCTTCCACCACTATAACTTGAATGATATCCAGCATCAGCATTACTTCGATTACTATTAAAAACAAAACACAATGATATAATCATTGACAGCATAAGAGCAATCTTCACAAAAGTCTTTAAATACTTTTTCATATTTTCCACATCTCCTTAACTATCCAATCTATTTTTGAATTAACAAAGAACATATTTTTTCGTTTATAGCTTTGTCACTTATTTCATTATTTACTTATTTACCTTATACTTCTTAACCATTTCATTGTAACATTCTCTACAAACAGGAATATAATCAGAATCACCTATCTCTATATCACCAGATTTTGTATCACCTTTATAGAAACTAAATATTGCATTATCTCTTTTACAAATATCACAAATTGATGTCATTGTTGTTACATGATCAGATACACAAAGTAAATCACCCATTTTTCCAAATGGTTTTTTCTCTGCTGTTAAATTCAATCCAGCTATAAAGAACTTTTTCCCCTCTTGTGCCAAATCTTCTATTACTTTAACATCACCATTTAGAAATTGAAATTCATCTATTATGTACACATCTGCATCATAATCTTTTAATTCATCTATACTATCTATGTTTACTGCTTTTAATTTATTACCATTTCTATCTTGAATATAATCTTTAGAAAATCTTGTATCTATTCCAGGTTTAAAGATTTGTATTGTCTTTCCTGCAATTAATTGTCTTTTTGCTTCCTGTAATATAACATGACTTTTTCCACATTTCATAGGTCCTGTAAATACGTTTATATCTCCCATTTTATCCTCTGCTTCCCCTTTGTCAAAAAATATTTTGCGTTCAATTTTTATTATATCAGTACGTGTATTTTTATGCAATATTTTGTCGAATTTTTTTTTAGTTTTTTGAAACATTAAGGGGACGGTCTTACATTTTTAAGATTTTGCAATAGTAAATATTCCAACAAATCTTGCTCCAGCATTTTTTAATTCTTTTGAACATTCATTTACTGTTGCTCCTGTTGTAAAAACATCATCAAAAATAGCTACTTTTTTTCCTTTTATTAATTCTGCATTTTTTCCTAATGAAAAAACATTTTTTATGTTTCTAACTCTTTCTAATTTATCTAAACTACTTTGTGCAACAATATTTTTTGTTTTAACTAACACATTATCATAATATTGTTTGTGGCAAACCATTCCCACCTTTTTTGCTATTAACTCACTTTGGTTGTAACCTCTCTGATTAAATCTCCTTTTATGAATTGGAACAGATATAACATAATCATATTTATCAAGAAAATTTTTAACAAAAACTTTATCCTCAGCTAGAATTCTAGCATAACTTTCATACATATATGATTTTTCATCAAATTTGTAATTTAAAATATATTCTCTTATCTCTTTTTCGTATTTAAAAATATAAAAATGCTCATCAAAATAAACCGGTACATCCTTGTAGTTATCAATTTTGCTTAATTTTATCGAAGCTAATTTATTTCTGCATTTATCACATAAATATTCTTTATTTATTTCATTACAAAATCCGCAAACCGGCGGATAAATCAAATTTAATATAAATTTCTTTATTTGCATCGATACCTCCTTTTATAACACAAATACAGAGATAATTTAGATAAATTAATATTCTTAATTTATCCAGATTATCTCTGTCCCCCGTTTTTATATAGAATCTCCATTCAGAACTATTCATAAAATTAAAAAAATCTACTATCTTTCCAATTTTTTAGTTTAAACTCAAGTCCCGTATTTCTCTTTTTGCAATCTGTATTTCCAACCATGAATTCTATAACGCTAGAATAACCCACCATTATAAGCATTTTCTTTGCTCTTGTCATTCCAGTATATAAAAGATTTCTTGTTAAAAGCATAGGTGCAGATGGTGAAATTGGCATTATTACAACATCAAATTCACTACCGTTGTGCTTTATGAACAGTTATTGCATATGCGTGTTCTAATTGATCTAATTCTGCATACTGATACCACACAATTTTATCATCGTCAAATTTTACTTTAATTTGTTTTTCTAAATCATCAATTTTTAGAATTGTTCCCAATTCGCCATTAAAAACACCTGTGCCATTTTCTAAATCCTTTTCCCAATATATGTCATAATTGTTTTTTACTTGCATAACTTTATCACCAACTCTAAAAATCGTTCCAAGTACATTTTTTTCTGCTTTTTTTTCTGCATGTGGATTTAGTTTTTCTTGAAGTGCTCTGTTTAAATCCTTAGTTCCAAGTAATCCTTTTTTTGTAGGTGTTATAACTTGTATATTTTTAAAAAAGTCATAATCTCCCATTTTCTTTAATCTGCCACTGCATAATGATATTACTTGTTCTAATATTTTTTCTTGATTTGTTTCTTTTATAAAAAAGAAATCTTCATTTAATTCATCTTCTGAATCTTCTTTTCTAATAAAAGTTTCTCCATTGTTTATTCTATGTGAATTTAAAATAATTTTACTTTTAGCTGCTTGTCTAAAAATTTTATTTAATGTAATTGTTGTAATTTGTTCCGAATTTATTAAATCTTCTAGCACATTACCTGGTCCTACTGATGGAAGCTGATCAACATCTCCTACCAATATTAGTTTAGTTCCTTGATATAATGCTTTAACTAAATAGTTCATTAGAAATACATCTACCATTGACATCTCATCAATTATTACAACATCTGCATCTAATGGTGCAATATCATAATTGACATTTGGAATATTTCCTTCATCTTCAATTTTTCCTATTTCAAGTAACCTATGTAATGTTTTAGCTTCTTCTCCTGTCGTTTCAGTCATTCTTTTAGCTGCTCTACCAGTAGGAGCACATAAAACAGCTTTCTTTTTATGTTTTTTATATAATTCAATAATTGTTTTTATAATTGTTGTTTTTCCAGTTCCTGGTCCTCCTGTAATTATACAAACATTATTATTATTTACCGCTTCTATTGCCTCTTTTTGTTTTTCAGATAAAAATATATTTGTCTTTTTCTCAATTTCTTTTATTTCTTTGTTAAGATGTGATATCTTTTTAATATTTTTTGCTTTATCTAAAGTTAACAATTTACCTGCTATATTTTCTTCAACCTCATAATAATAATATAAATAAATCCAAGTGTTTCCATCTCTTTCTTCAATGTAAACTTCTTGTTTTGCTTTCATATTTATAATTACATTTTCAATATCTTCATTTTCAACATTTAATAAATTTCTAACAAAATCATATAAGTTATCCACAGTTACTGCACAATGACCGTTATATGTAGCTCTTATTAATGCATATTTAATTCCACTTCTAATTCTTTTCTCATTATTTAATGCTACTCCCATCTCTAACGCCATTTTGTCTATCAATTTGAAATCGACATTATTTGCTACATCTATTAATACATAAGGATTTGCTTCAATTTCTTCTATTGCTTTTACACCTAATGCCTTATAAACATTTTTTGCATTTTGAACACCAATTCCGAATTTTTCTAAAAATCCCACAATTTGCCACAATTCCCAGTTTTCATTGAATTGATTTGCAATTTCAATTCCTTTACTTTTAGTAATTCCCTTAACATTTCCTAGCTTCTCTGGTTCAAATTTTAATACATATAATGTTTCTTCACCAAAATAATCTATAATTCTTTTTGCTGTTGCAGGGCCTACTCCTTTAATTGTACCATTTCCTAAATACCTTTCTAAACTATCTAATGTTTCCGGCATTATTTTCTCAAATGTATCTATTTTAAATTGTCTTCCATATTCTGGATGATCAACATATTTACCTTCTAGTTTTAATGAATCACCTAACGTTATAAATGGTAAATATCCCACAACTGTAAGTTCTTCGAACTCTGTATCCATTACAGCTATTGTGTAACTATTTATTTCATTTTGAAAAATAATTTCTTTTATCTCGCCTTTTAGCTCCACTTAAATTTGCTCCCTTTTGATAATTATATTTGATAGTTAGTTTATCACACAAGTATAAAAAAGTCCATTGTTCATTAATGATTTATTTTGGTAAAATTTTCAAAAACTTGTAATTTGGCGAAAAATATGGTAAAATAAACTTATCAACTTTTAAGGAGGCACTAAACTCATGATACGCCATTTTAATTTTAACACTGTTGAGGATTTAGAAAAACTTGCAAAAAAAATAAACGTATCTTATCCTCATCTCACCTACCTCGTAAGTAAACCTGATAAGGAGTTTGCTTATGTAGAAGAAAATTCGGAAAGCATGGATAATAAGATTAAACTGCTTATCGAACAGGCTGGCGGAAAACCAATTGACTAATTTGTCTCACTTATAGACCCGAGAATCCCGGGTCTTTTTCTTTTACTTATCTTATATTATTTCAAATCACATTTTCACATAACACGCAAATTTACATATTATATATTAAGAGGTGATTTCCCAAATGTTAGATTTCTTAGTTAACTGTATATTATGGGTATGTGCTTTATATGGATTTATAGAAATAATTAAAAATATTATATATATTCGTTCTTGTAACAAAATCAAAACAGATGGCATAAATATGATAATAGCTGTAAAAAACCAGGAAGATAAAATTGAAGGATTTCTACGCTCGTTAAATTTTAGATTAATATATGGAAAAGAAGATTGTATTGAAAATATTATTGTTCTTGATTTGAATTCTAGTGATAATACCAAACATATTGTAGAAAATTTTTCTGCTGATTACCCTAATTTTAAAATTTTAAATTGGAATGAATTTGAAGAATTGTTTTGTACAAAATAATTAATATAACAATTTATAAAGCTTATTTTTGTAAATATCTTTGTTTTTTAGATAAAAAAACAGATTATGTAACTTTAACTCTTGACCTTATGATAAATTACATGTTATATTATTAATACTTATCATCTCAAGAGATGGTAAAATTTTATATTATTGGAGGTTCCAGTATGAACATCAAGAAATCTGTACATCCCACCAGTCGCATCCCCTATCGCTTCAGTTGTGAAGAGGACACAAAAGCTGCCGAATTAGCAGTTAACCAGCGTTTCTTCTATGGAGATGATTTGCAGGAAGAACTTGAAAAAGCAACATATGCACGTAGTTCAGATCTTCCCAAGTTACTTTCTTCTGATGTCTCAGCAAACCACGAAGACAAAGCGGTGCCACGCCCTGTTGCAGTTGCGTATAGCCGTATTCTGTCAGTGCCCGAGTTTCGGTCTAACACAATGAAACTCGCTCTTGACAGCTTCGTAAAATCCCAGAAGGGATATGTAAATAACTAATTGGAACCACAAAAAGGCTGGAGCCTAAAAACTCCAGCTTTTTTTGTATTTTTTTATACATATACTCTATTCTTAATTTTAAATTTCTTCCTTTTCAATCTTTTTTGTAATCATTTTCAATGCTTTTTGTCTATCTACCATAACAACATGTCCACAACCTTGGCATTTTAATTTAAAATCAACTCCTACACGTGTTATTTCCCATAATTTACTTCCACATGGATGTTGTTTTTTAGTTCTAACTATATCACCTATATTATATTCCATTTTAATCACATCTCTTTCTTTTGAATTAGGGACGGAGATTTTTTTAAATTTTTAAAATATTCTCCGTCCCCAATTTAAAATTAACTTAATCGTTCAACAACAGTATCTTTACCTAAAACTTGCATAATTTCATACAAATCTGGAGTATTTTGTCTTCCTGTTAATGTAACACGAATTACTGTACTTATATCTCCAACATGTCCTGGCCAATTTTCTGGGTTTGCTTTGAATTCTTTAACTTCTCTTGCAAAACCTACTTCTTCTGCTAAGTCTTTCATTTTATCAAACCATGTTTGTTTGTCATCGTTTATATCGAAATATTTTTCTACATATAATTTAGTAATTTTAGAAATCAATTCTTTATCAGTTACCTTACCATATTCAAATTCAGCATTTTTATCAAATTTGTCATTATACATATATGAAATTGTATTCTTTAATTCAGACCATTTTGATAAATCTTTACGTGGTTTAGCGTTTCCTCTTTCAATTCCAAGAACTCTTAATGAATAATCTTTGTCTGCTGATAACATGCTAGCTAGTTCACTGTCAAATTCATTAGCCCATGCTATTGCTTCATCATAAACTCTTTTGGCTGAATATTTTGAAATTACATTTTTTGATACGTCTAATAATTTTACCATATCAAATAATGCACCACTTACGCTCATTTTGTTTAATTGGAAATCGAATTCATCTATTGATTTGTCTGGATTTGTTCTTCTCCAATTCTCGAATGTTGAGTTTGCTATGTTTAGTAAGTATTCTTTTACTGATTGTGATGGAATACCTTCTTTATAATAGAACTCTACTGCAGCTTCTGGATCTTTTCTCTTACTGATTTTTCTTTTCTTTCCTTCATCATCTTTCATTATTGGTGCATAATGTGCATATTTAGGGGCTTTGAATCCCATTTCATAGAATAATTGTAAATGAATTGGAATAGATGAAACCCATTCATCACAACGAATTACATGTGTTGTTCTCATTAAATG
>JAFVGB010000001.1 GCA_017475185.1 Clostridia bacterium | reverse complement strand
TATATATTTATAAATATTTATATATTAATATTATTATATATATATTATAATATACACAAAAAAACTAAATTTCCAAATTTATTTATTAACAATTTTTCCACAAAGTTATTAACATTAAAAAAAATAGCTTCCTATTCTGGAAGCTATCATAATTTAAATTTAGGAATTAAAATTACTTATTGCATGAAAAGTGAATAATTTGAAATTTATTTAGTTTTTTTATTCATTAATAATTCAAATCCTGCTATTCATTCCTCAAATTCTTCTTCTTCTGTGTCCTGCTCATCTACTCTGCAGGTTTGCTTGAGCAAACGATAACAGCTATGGCAGTCGCTGCAATCCTCACACTCATAACAATTAACACAACAAGAACAATCAATGCAATTCATACATAAATTGCATAACCTACAATTAAAACAATGCTTTAAGTCTTTGCAATCTACACAGCTTTGGCACTGCTTACAATTTGTACACGAATAACAGGAATAACAATCACTACATTGAAAACAATTCTCACATTTATAAACATTAAAACACAGCTTATTCGTCTTGGTCTGCTCTGAATACTCCTCTAAACTTAAACCATACTCTTCTAAATATTCACGTGTTACTCCGTTTATATCTGTATCATTATTCTCTAATCCATATTTTACAAACTCTTCGTAACTATTAAATATTTTTGTTTTATTATTTTTCATATTTTATTAAAATTTCATATTACAAAAATAATAAATTTTTAATTAAAAACAAAATATTTTTTTTACTTTTTTATAAAAAAAACGGCAAATTTTTATTGCCGTTAAATATGTATCACTAATAATTAATTAAGGAGATTATTTGATAAACAAAAATGATGAAAAAGAATCATTTTCTATTTACATTATGATAGCTTTTTTTGCTTTTCCATTCTAAAGGTTTTAAATTTCCTATTTCCTCTGAATACCAAAGGTTCACCATTATATTTTTAGAATATACTTTATGTTCTGAAATTTTATTATTCATTTCTAAAACTTGATTACGTAAATTTGCACCTGTTACAATATCATCGTATTCTATTGTATTTACTTGTAATTCTAAATTATGATATTCTTCCTTTATATAATCAAATTTTATGCGTGTTAATATAATATCTGGAATTATACATAATAAAGCTAATCCCATAATTAATGATAATAGAAGGCCGCCAACATAAATTATATCGGAAAAGCTATCAAAAAAATACAAAAAACAAAAAGCTCCAACAAAAAATAAAATAATAACTATACCTAAAACTCCCATATTTTACTCCTGTTTTATCTTGATTTAATCTGCGTATGTGCTGATTATCCAATCATCTAAATTAACATCTAAATTATCTTTTTCTAAAATCCCAACAATCGTATTTACTGCCTCTTCTTCTGTATCAAAGTCTATTGTAGCCGATGGACCTGAAAAAATTATATTAATTTCATTTCCTGTTTTTTTATTGGTTAATACAATTTTTCCTATACTGACTATACCGCCTCTTATGGTCTCTTCTTTTATCATGGTTCTATCTCCTCGTCTAATATACAATATTTAGATTCTTTATATTCTTCAAATTCTAATTCAAAACGATTATTAGATATAAAATTTAAATTTTCTTTTGAATAAGGAACTCTTTTTATAGCTTCTGCACAAAAAGCTATATAACATTTCCCACATTCATCCTGATCTTCATAATCTATAGTAAGATCAACTCTTTTCTTTAATTCATTTAAATTGCAATTCTTCATTTTTGTTCCTCAAAGTATTTTATTATTCCTTTTAACTTATCATTATATTCTTTGTTTAATTCTATCATAAAACATCAGATAAATAGCATTTATAATTTTCTACAAAATTAAATAAACTATTAAATACTATTACATCTTTATCTAATACTATATGTTTAATAAATGCTCTGTTGCTTGAGTTAGATATTCCTTTGCATAAATAACAACTCTCACATTCAAAGGATTTACTGCAGTTTTCACACTTTACACATTCACAGCAATACGAACAGCCTATGCATTCACTGCAATCATAGCAGTCATTGCAATTTTTACAATTTGTACACTCTGAACAATTATTGCAACATTTAGAACACCACATCTCCAAACATCTATGGCATTCTTTGCAATTATAACAATTAAAACATAATTCATTTGTTGCATTGTCAGAATCGCAATCCTCTAATGATGACTCATAAAAATCATCTAAAAATTCTTGTGTTACTCCATTTATAAGAGTACCTGGATTTAATTTAACGTATAGTTTATAATCTTCTAAATTCTTGAAAACTTTTGTTCTCATTTTTTAATCTCCTGTGAATATTTAATTAATTTTTGTTGCTTTTCTATGTTAAATAAAGTTTCTAAATCACACTCTGGATTAGTAATAGATAATGTTTTATATCTATCCTCACATTTCATACATTCATAACTAAAAGTCTGAAAATCATCAGATAATACTTCATCTAAACTACAAACTCTACAACAATTAACTTGTGCCTCATTTATCATTTTTAAAAAATTCTTTTCGTATTTATTCATTATACCTATCCCTCCAATTATAAATAATCAATTACTTCTATACATTTGTTATAAACTTTAATACTAATATAAATTTCAATAATTTCTTGAATCTTTTTCCAACTATTTACAACTCGTTTATCTATGTTTTTATTATACCAACCTATCCCAAACCAAAAGCTATCCATAGAATCGACATAACTATCTATTAAACATATTAATAATTCTAACAAATATTCATATCTTTTTTGATAATAATTTTTCTTTGTGTATTTATTCATTATATTTTATTTTCTTTCTTTTTATATTCTGTAAAAATTTTATTTAATACTTCTAATTTATATTTTTCTGCATAACGTGCAACTGCTAAATTAAATGGATAACATGTAAAAAATGCTAATTTACACATATAGCAGTCTGTTAATGAAAAGTTTTTTTTAAGCTCACCAATATCTTCAAATGTAACTTTACATTCTTGACATTTCTTCATGATAAATTTCCTTAAATTCTTCAAAATCATTTTCTAATTCGTTATACGAAGCTAAAATCTGACGCATACCATATACTGCTATACACCACCCACATTCTGAATCTGTATCAAAATGATCGAGATTATTCATAATATAATCTCGGACTTTATGAATATTGCATTCTTTACAATCCATTAAATACACCCTCCACAACATCCTTGTGGAACATTTTTGTTTACAACATCGATAATTTCATTTTCAAATTCTTCTAATTTAGGATAGCATTCCAAATCAACTTCCCATGCACCATGTGTTACATAGTCTTTCCAATCTTTATCAAATCCCCATGTACCGCCAGATTTTAATACATTGGATAAAGTAAGTACTTCTCCATTGATTTCTAATCGAAGTTCACCACTACATAAATTTGGATATTCTCCTGTATAGTCTATAAATTTTACTCTATTCTTTTCCATTCCTTTCCTCAGTCCTTATATAAATGGTATAATCAGAATAATCTTCAGAAAAAATAATCATATCACTATCTTTTAATGTTATTACTTCTTGTTTGAAAAATGTTAATTCTGGGAATATAATTTCAACACATTCTGATATTTTTCTTATCAATTGATATAAATTATCTTCTATTTGATATTCCCAACTAATAATGACAAGTCCATTATAAGAATCAGATGCTATTATTTCACCATCATATTTTTTTACAATGTTATCATAACTCGTTATTAATTTTTTTTTCCATTCAAATATTTTTACAATATCATCCATATCTTTAGTGTACCAGACATCTATACACAGTTTCATAACTCTTTATTCTCCCTGTTGTCTTGATACATTAAATTATATTTTATTTGTGCTATATCTTCTCTTATGTCGTTTAATCTGCTCATACAGCTAAAACAACAGCAACATAAAAATGTTATTAAAAATATTATTACATAATCATACATATTAATAACTCCTCTAATTGAATTTATATAATCTTGAAAACTTTTCTTTTTGGTTATAAAAAAATGGATTTCTATCTCTTACTAATTCTTCGAAATTTAGATTATACGTAGTATATAATTCTTTGCTAAATTCCGACCTCTTTAATTCAAAATCAGCACACATAACCTTAAAATCTAAAACCTCATCATATTCATATATTTTTCTATTATGATTTATAATATCATAATCATAAGTATCTAATGGATTAACCCATTTTACTAATCGTTCATAACCGATAAATCCCTTTTTATATGTAAAATCATGTCTATTTAACGAAGCAACTATTACTAAATTCTTGCAATTCAAACAATGAAGACTTAATATATCATAAAAATTAACCTTTGATGGATATGCAAACTTTCTGCTTAAAAACCTTCTGAATGTTATTTCTGGACAAGGAAAATACTTTTTACTATCTATTATTTCTAAATTAATTATATCACGAGTTAATTCTTTTTCTGCAAATTCTATTGTAGAATGGCAAGCAGGACAACGTATTTCATAAGCCTCTGAAAGAACACTCTCATAATCATCAACTTTCTCAAGCAATCTCATTATACTTCTCCTCTATATATTCTATTGCAGCATTTCTTATTCTTTGTTGTAAATCTTCATTAGAAATAAGATTATCTAATGATGATATCAATCGTTCGCTTATCATCTGTACTAACTCATTAGTCGTATAAAAGTATTCACAATTTGGACAATATACACCTTTGCTAATATCTAAATTCTTTACGCTGTTTACCTTAAATCCTATACGCTCTAATAACCCTCTGTATGTGTTCATTATGGCAGAAGTCATTTTTTTATTATAGCGCCAATTCGGATTATCTGTATTTATATCTAAATCAAAATCATAGTACGTATCGAGATGGTCAGCGTCAAATTCAAACTCCTCCGAGCAGTGCTTGCATGTCAATTTCATTGCTCTACCTTCCTATTCGCATATTTGAAAAAATTAAACGCTTCCTCATACTCAAACGGCAAAAACTCCGCTTGCCTTCTCAACATTACCAAAGAAAAATGTAATATACATTTATCACATTCCGTTAATTTGCTGTAATCGCCATTATAACTAACTGGCGTTTTGTTAAGCATAGCTTCTAAATCACAAAACCTACATTCTTTTTTGCTTTCATTAATTGTTATCATTGTTTAACCCTTAATTTATAAATTATGATCTCTTAAATATATTAAATTATCCATTACTTCACGTTTCTTTTCATTATATTCACTTAACTCATTATATAATGAGTTTAATACAAACATCGAAAGCCGATTGCCTAAATGCTCATCCAGCTTCTTAACATCTTTTATTATTCTTACTAATTCTTCTATGTTTTGCATAATTCTGTATTACAAAAATAATAATATTTTTTGATATAAACAAACATTTTTTATAAAAAAATTAAATTTTTTTCTTCCTTTTTAATTTCTTTAACTCTTTTTCTATTCGTTCACGCTCCGATTTTATTAAATAACATCTATATTTCTTATATTTATGATAATTAAATGTATCTGAACTTATATAATCACTATATTCTATATAATAATCTAATATACATTTATTACATAATTTATATCTCATCTTCATATTGTCTAAACTACACTCTTTGCAATCTTCTGTACTTGTAACCCATCCCATTATTTCAATTCCTTAAAATTAAATATCCTTGACATAATATTCTCTTTTAATAACTTGTCTATCAATTTGTATTCCTTTTCTAAATCTTTATAGCTGTAATAAAACATATCTAAATTGTTTACTATTTCTTGTTGATATTCTATGGGAATAATTGGAACTTTTATATTCCTAAATGCTGTTATTGTTAATGACGGTATCATTCCTGTTGTTACTATCATTCTTATATCTACACATTGCAAATAATAATATAAAAATCTTAATAATGTGCCTTGCTTTTCGCTTATAATATGCACACTATCTCCACAACCAATCTTCCCTGTTGCCCAGTTTACTATGGGACGCCCTTCATCTGTTGTTACAACGCCTTTCTCTGCAACTAATACAAACTCACCATCAAATGTATATTTGTTTACGTATGCCTGTACTCCATTCGGTCCATAATATGGATATATCCCAGCTTCACGGTCTGCTTTTTTTATTCTTTCTCTTTTGTTGTCTAATATATAACAACATTCACTCAATAACCCATAATTAAAACCTTGTTTCTTTAATTCTATAAACTCTTTTAATCTAATATTCATCTATTATTCCTAACAATTCATTCATTTCTCTTACACACGCTTCTATCTTTTGATAAGTGGCTTCATTCCTTGCGTGCAATTCTCTTATTTCTCTATTCAATGCAACAATATCAATCTTTTCTTTCTTGTCTTCCTGCTCTACATATTGAGTGACAGTCAATGAATATCTATTCTTTGCTATTTCTTCATTCGTTACATATTGTGTTCTATATTTTATTCTAGAAGGAACATTAACCCAAGAACTTATATTATTTATATTCTCATCAGTCAATGTATTAAATATGCCATCTTTTACACATTCATTGCTTGCATCTACAAATTTTACTCCTTCTTCTTCTTTATTCTTTGATAATATCATTATACAAACTGAAATCTGTGTGCCATAAAATAAATTTGATGGTAATTGTATTATTGCTTTTACAAGATTATTATCAATCAAATACTTTCTTATCTTTGCTTCTGCTCCATCTCTATACAATATGCCAGGAAATACAACACCATAATAACTCCCGCTCTCTTTCAAATGATATAATGAATGCATAATAAATGCAAAATCAGCTTTCCCTTTTGGTGCTAATACGCCAGCAGGTGAATAACGTTCATCTTTTAGTAAATCAGGATTATCTGAACCAGCCCATTTTATACTATATGGCGGATTACTTACAATAGCATCAAACCTCTCATTCTTATGTATTGGATTTAATAAAGTATCACCACATTCTATATTATACCAATGTATGTTGTTTATTATCATATTCATTCTTGCTAATCGTGATGAAGTTTTATTAATCTCTTGTCCTTTTACCTTTATATTAAATCCATCTCTTTTTATTTCTTTATATGTAGATAATAACAATGTACCACTTCCACACGTAGGGTCGTATATTCTAAAATAAGGGTCTTCTCTTTCTGTACCGTTATAATCCCATCTTACTAACCTTGCCAATAATTTACTAACACAAACAGGAGTAAAAAAAGCTCCGCTGTATTTCCTGCTGTTACTGGAATAAAACATTAAAAAGTACTCAAAGATAAAACCAAAATAATCTGTATGTTCGTTGCTTAAATTCAACCTTCCTATACATTCAAACAATAATTTTATATGTCTGTTGTCTAATCCTTTGAAATCATCAAACAATCCTTCAAATTGTGAAGAAAACTCTGTGCTGTATTTTGGTTTTTCTACTTTACTAAATATAGACTTTAAGTAATCATTCAAATTGTCATATTTATTTAATTGTTCTTTTACATAATTAAATAAACATTCTTTTTCTATTATATCCCAGTAATTCTCTGAAATAAAACGATAAAATAAAACTATTATAAAACAATTCTTAAAATCATTGTCATCAACTACTCCTTGAAACTCTTTAGCAAGTTTTATAATTGATTGCTCTATATCTAACTCTGTATTAACTTGAACTGGTGCTTCAACTGGAACAGGAGATTCATTCGCTTCAATTCCAAATAAATTATCTTGACTTACCATTTAATCCCTCCACTTCTTATTTACATTATCAAAGTAATTCCTAATTTCATCATTTAACAATTTCCAAGCTCCATCTATAAAAACTCTTTTGTTGTTGTCAAATTCTTTTTTCTTTTTCTTTTTTTTAAGATGACTTTGTTTCTTATTCATAATTAAATCCTGTAAAAAAATAAAAAATGATTGCTGTCGCTCACTCGCTCCACATTCGTTCCGCTCGTTCGCTTAGCAGCCGCCGCTGGTCGCTGGACTTCCACTGGTCCTGCTCCCGGCGGACGGCAAATTATCTATCAACTATCGAATTAACTCAATTTCTCGCCTGCTTGCGCTTAAGCGTGTGAATCGTGCAAAATCCAAGTGCTTTTTAATAGTATCGGATTGATCCAAGTCCTTTGACGATTGCCATCGTCTGAGGCGAAGCCTTGAAGTTTCTCAGTCCCACCCCCAAGAGGACGACCCTTTGTTCGCAGGCGTGCCCCTCGCCCGCCTACACGCATCGCATCAGACCGATGCGTTTATAAACACGTTGCCCTGAATGCGTACTCTTGCAGGCGTGCGGCAGCCCGCCTACTCTAATTCCCAAACATTTTACTTCCAAACGAACAGGGAATCCGCTCGGCGGTGCATCGACCGCCTCGCTTTAGTTTACCTTGTCCCACCCCGCGTCCTGCTGTTGCCCGACCCTTAGTATCGAAGTATTCCACCCCTGTGAGAGTGTAAAGTCTCACAGGGAAGGATTGGACAAAATCTCGTGCTTTTTGGCTCTTTGGGGTCGTCGCCGTGTCGTTCGGCTTGTAGGGAAAAGCCTACCGCCGCGCCGCGCTCCCAGTCGCTAATTTTTATATTACAAAAATAATACTTTTTTTAGAAAAAAACAAACAATTTTTTTATTTTATTTGTATTGTATCTTTGGTTCCCCACCCTTTGTCATCAAGCTCTGCATCGCCGCTAGTCGCTGGGTTTCCCAATGACCCTGCTCCATGGCGGCGTGCAGATATTACCTTCAACTTGCTTCTTTCCCATCTGCTCTCGTGAACTGCACGAAATTTGTTCCCGCCCTCATATCGGCGGCAGTCGTGCGGGCGTCCTGCTCCTTGTCCAAAGCAGTCCGCTCCCGCCCGCTCCCGCCTCAAAAAAAAAGCGGTCGAAAATGAGAAATAGCGTAACACCAAAAAAACAAGAGAGTTAAAGGAGTTCGCTTCGCGGCGTATTGGCTCGCATCGTAAAAAAAAGTGCATGGGATAAAGGGATTTATGTATAAAACCGAATTTTTGTGGTTAATTTTTGAAAAGTTATAGAAAGTCTTTATTTTTGTAATTGCGTAAGAGCTTTCATTAATATTTATTTCCGATAAAATAATCCCTACAAGTTAAAAGAAAAGCACCATAAAAGGTGCTTTTTTTATTTTAGTTTTTCTTTGTAGTCTTTGGCTTCGGCAAAACATCGTTTTTCCAGATAATCAGCATAATTTCCAGTAATAGTTTTGTTGCCTTGCCAAAGTTTATAATCAGCGAGTGAATGTATCCAGCTTTCATAGCAAGCGTAATTTAATTTGTATTTTTTCTTGAGAGCATACGTTCTTCTTGCTCCTGGTCTTTTCATACCAAATAAATTATTAGTATTGTTAAAGACATTAGACTTAAAATTTCCGCTTTCAAGAATAGCTTGTTTTAAGACAAAGCGAGGATATTGTATTTTGAACAAATCACAGAGGAGTAAAAAATTCTCTTCTGTTAATTGTAAATGTTTAGATTTAGAAATGAGAGTGTCCAGAGTTTTTTTGTGAACAAAAAATAAATGATATGCTTCTTTATCGTTTTTGTGTATAGTCTCAGATTGAGCAATTAAAGAATTGCCAAAGAATAGAGATAGAAGCAAAAAGAGAAAAATATTTTTCATATTACATACCTAATGATTTTTTATAAAATTTATAATCTTTAGAAAGAGAACAATTTAATTGATATTTGAAATTATTAATAGCATAATTATCAACAAAAGATTTTTTTCTAAAGGTTAAACGTGCATTATTGTTATTATCATTGCCAAGTAAAGAAAGATATAAATCGTAATCTTTAGTATTAGAATATTCTTGAAAGAATTTAGCTCTAAAAGAGTTTAAGAATAATTTAATAGTATTAAGATTCAAAGAGACATTAAATTTTACATTATCAGGATTACCAATAGGGATATTTTGAGAAATATTTATTTTAGAATATGCAGAAGAAAGAGAAAAATTTAAATTATTACCAACAACTCTAAAAGTACCAGAAGAAGCTTTATTTTCTGCATCAGCTCCAATATTAAAAAGAGCCAAAGTATTAAATAAATTATTAAAATTAACTTGAATAGTACCGAAGTTTACATTATAATTATCTACATCGTTATAAATATTCTCAAAAGAAGAAACTTTTATATTAGAAATTTTAATGATATCTTTGAAGTTAAGTATATTATTAAAATCTTGATTGTCGTGGAGTTTAAGTTTCCTGTATTTTCTTAAAGTTTCGGACGCATTTTCAAAAAGAGATTGTTGAGACGCTTTAAGTTTATTTTCGTTTAATCTTTTAAGAGAGAAAGTAGCGTAATAATCAGAAATAGAATTGACTAAATCACGGACAATATAAATATCATTTCCAGAAATATAAAACATTAGATTTTTTTCTTTATATTTGAAATAGGAGAACCAAGTAAAAAATTTGTAAGGAACATTATAATAATAAACGCCAGAATCAAATTTATTTACAAAATTCATTTCCGTAGAAGAGTAAAATAAAAGTCCATCAAGTCTATTGTCTATAAAATTAAAAATCCCATTATTAAAATCTATTTTGAAAGAACAAGAAGGGAAGCCGTCATAAAACGAGCTTTGTTCTGAACCTTTAAGCTGATCAATAAAAAAATTAGTATATTTTGGCAGATTGAAAGACGTTAAATTTTCAAAGTTATTCTTGAAGTTTTTGAATAAAGAATAAAACTCACTGCATTTTACTTCGTCATTATTAAAAGTTTCTAATTTAAAAGAAGTATTTTCAAAAGAAATAACTAATTGAGAAGTAATTTCATCATAGAACACATTAAATATAGGATTGAGCGTATCGAGTACTCTATCTTGATAATGTCCAAATTGATTTAATACATAAAATAAAGAAGACATTTTAACAAGAGCAAAGCCTTCGTTTGGTTTATCAGTAAAATAATTTTTCTTTGTCGATATATTGTAAAAAGAAGTACAAAAAGAAACCTCTAAATCTTTTTGATAAATATACATTAAAGCAGTATCTCTATTTCTTCCTCTACATCTTAAATCTGTACAAATAGCATAACTATTTTTTACCAGCTCAATAAATTTAAAAGTCGAAATATTAAAATTTAACATTGATAAAATCCGTTTTGTTTATAAATCATTAATCAATTCTTGAAGTGTTAAATAATCAGAGTATAAACTTGCATAAATTTCATTCTTATCTTTTTTTTTAAATTCTTTATTAAATTCTACAAGTACAGCGATAATAGCATCATAAGGAACTTTAAAAATATATGAAACTTCCTCATTGGATAATTTAGAATTTTTGCATAAAAAATAGATAAATAATCTGAAAATCTTATTATAACTCTTGTTTATATTTATAAGTTCAAAATACGATACATTATAAAATTTTAAGAATATATTTATTATCTCATTTATATATTTATAATTAAATGTATAGTATGGAGTAACTACATTTTCAAATTTTTTATACATTCTAAATAATAAAAATATTATACTCTTTTAATTTAGTTTTAACTTTTTTGTAAAATTCTATGTATTCTTTGTCTAAATTTATAGCATAATAAGTCTTGTGTAAAATCGTTGTCAATTCGTCAATGTCATAATTAAAACGTTCTGCAAGTATAAAACGTGGAATTTCTAACGTGTCTAATACGTATAATATAGTGTCCATATATAACGGCTCTATGTTATACTGAAATACAGACCAATCCTCAAAATTATATTCTGGAATAACCTCAAATATCTTTTGTAATAGGCTGTCCATTAAATTAATTTTCTTCTCTGTTGCTGTGTCCATATTCTATCGGTTTAATATAATTAAAATATTCTTTGAATTTTGAAGCATTGAAAAAATTTAATATCTCATTGTATATGTCAATCGCCGTTTTATCCTGCTTTTTGAATTTACGAGATATATTAGTATATATAAAACTAATACGAGTGGTCGTAAAATCTGAATCAAATACGTTCTCAGTCCTCTTTAACCTATCAAATGTCCCACAATATGTGCTTACTGAAAAATAAACTAAATAATGTGCTAAAAATGTCTTCTGCTTGGATACCGTCTTTAAATTGTAACGCTCCAAAAATTCATAATCTTTGTAATAATCTAATAATGTATGATATATAAAGCCAAATAATATATTCTGCTCTGAAGTTAATATATTATTCTCTTTTATCTTGTCTATTTCTTTATTTATTAATATAACATCACGCTTTAATCCAAAATTCCCAGTGTCAATCTTTTTATAAATATGATTGCTTTCTGTGTTTGTTAATAATAAATCTAAAAACTTGAACCCTGTATTGCGCAATATCCCATATCTGGTGCGTAATATGTACTCTGCTATGTATTTTGGAAATAATGGCGATGACGCATTGTAATTGTCTAATGTCGGATTATTCTTGTAATATGTCTTTACTACTTCAACAATAGATTGTGTAAATGAATATATGTCTGTTATCATTTTAATTATTAATAAAAATAAGCAGGCTCAAATTTTTTATTAAGATAAAATGGGGGAAGACTGAACCTGCTTTATTTATTCTCTTTGAGGAAGAATATATTTTTAATATAAAATTGAAGTACTTATTGTATTACAAAAATAAAAATAAATTTTCTATTAAACAAATTATTTTTGTATAGGCTCTTCTTCGTTGCGTTTTATATACGCTCCTATTATCCCGCCTACTAATACTGGTCCTAATACCGTAAACCAAAATATAGATAATAATTTTATTATAAACATACTAACCCCTCCTCTTTTGTAAATCCTATTTTGTTAATTGCTTTTCTTTCTCCTATCTTTAATTCGCCGTCACTTGACATATCCCAGCATTCAATAAATAAACGTTTTATGTAATTTACAGGGTAATCGTATTCGTTTATTCCCTTTAATTTGCTTTTTATATATTGCTCAAAATAAAAAGCATCTTTTGTCTTTAATAATGCTAAATTAAAAACCATTGGGAAGTCCCCTTTTATTGTGTTGTTCAATCTTAGAGTGGCTTTTTCTGTTACTATATAAGGCTTATGGTTAAATATAGTACGTCTTAAACAAATAAATCTTTTTTCTGTGCTTTGCATTTTTTTAATTCCTATTTTTTTTTGTTTTTGTTTATTGTTAATTTTTGTATTACAAAAATAATACTTTTTTTTGAAATATGCAAGAACTTTTTTTATTTTTTTTTAGTCTCTTTGGGCGGAACGCCTGGTCTCCTTTTTGTTCCTGCTCTTTTTTTAGGTTTGTAAGAAGGAGGGTGGGTGGTGCCCCTTTGGGCGTCCGCTCCTCTTGGCGGCTTCCGCCGTCCCTGCTCCCTTGCTTCCTGCTTCTAAAAGCCCCAGAGCTTAAACCATAAATACGAAAAAAGCATATAATAAAATAAAAATGCAATCGGATTTCTCAAAAAAATTGCGAGGAGTATCTTCTTGGCTTTTTTTATCCGCCTTGCCTTTTTAAAATTTGAATAACTGTTCTTGTTTTTCATTCTTGCGTTCCTTTTTTTTGTCAATTTTTATAATACAAATATAACACTTTTTTTCGAAAAAACCAAATTTTTTTAAAAAAAAATTAAAAAAAATTTTTCAAAAAAATCGAATATTTCCGTCCAAAAAATTAAAAATTTTTTGGAGTTTTCGAAAAATTTTTGTATTTTTGTAATACAAAAATTTAACTCTTTTTCGAAAATCAAATTTTATAGGAATTAAAATTATGACAAAAAAACAAAACAATTCTGAACAAAAATTTTTAACTAAAATTTTTGAAAGCTACGATGATTTTCAAAATTACCTTGAATATCATCCGAACGAAAAAATAAACGGATGCTCCGAGCTTTTCTTAAAAAATTATCTCCTCTCTTTCGAACTTTACCAAAAGTTCAACGAAACAAACTACTACTGCTGGAACTGCATGGGCTGCGAAGATTGCATAAATTGCCAATCTTGCCATAATTGCTTTAATTGCCAAGATTGCGATGACTGCATAGGTTGTCATTACTGCTTCTTTGATGTTAGATGCTTCTATTGTAAAAGAGCAAATTTTTGCACCGATTGTGAAGATTGCGACGATTGCACTGAATGCGTAAAATGCGAAACGCTCCGCAAAAGCAAAAATTGCACAAATGTAAAATATGGAAACGAAATTTCAAATATTAAATTAAAAAATAAAGCAGTCGATTTTTACCATTATATATTAACAGGAGAGGATTAGCCTCTCCTGTATCTTTTTATTAATAAAATTTTATAGGAATTAAAAGTATGTTAAATTATAAAATCAAAACTCTAATATTTAAAGATTATAACGAATTTAAAGAATATAAAAAATGGAACTGGAAATATATCATAAACGGCGTAACGCAAGAGTTCCTAAATTGGGCAAATTTAACCCTTGAAGAATACGAAAATCTAAATCAAGATAATTTTCATTGCTTTAATTGTTATAATTGTAAAAACTGCACAGACTGCGTGGACTGCTCCTATTGTGAATGCTGTGCCTCCTGTATGTCCTGTATTAATTGCATTGATTGCATAAAATGTAACAACGCCTCTAAATCTTACGGCAATTTCGACTGCGTAAATATTTATAACTGCATCAAATGCGAACATTGCCATAATTGCGAAATGTCCTATAAATGCGAAGCCTGCACAAATTGTTACTGCTGTAATAACTGCAATTTTTGCAATAACGCCGAAATGTGCAGCAACGCCTATATTGACAGCCTCCTAAATTATAACCGAGCAAGTAAAATAAACTTGTATGATTCTAAATTAATTAAACGCAGATTAGTTTACAAAAATTTGTAGTATTTTATCTTTGGTCAAAGCACGCATTGAGCGTGCTTTTTTTTATACATATTTCCCAGTATAGCAAAGTCTTATTTTTTAGTATAGTTTGGCAGAGGGTATAGAAATACTGCTTTTAAGACGTATCAGGTAACAGCAAGTCTCGGATGCATACGACTGATGGTTTCCACGCTCGCCGCGAACCGGTCTCGGTCTTGGGAAGTCGAAAATTTTAAAAAATTTGGACGGTTAGGCAAGCCGTCCCTTCTTATCAGAGCTATTAAAATTTATATTTTTATAAAGGCAGTACAAAAATATATATTTCTACGATTATTTACAAATAAAAAAAGCAATAATTTAAAATTATTGCTTCAAATTTTCCTTTTTACTTCAATGAATCTATATCTTATAAACAAAAATAATAAATTTTTAATAAATTTCAAAAAATAAGGGAAGTTTTTCGCTTCCCTAAATTTCCAATTAGCCGAACACTTGCAATTATTTATGTTTAAGTCTTTATATAATTTGAGAGTTAAATAAATAAAATTGATAAGCAATTATATTTAATTAGTTAAACAAAAATAATTATATACAAAAATAATAATTTTCTTTCAAATAACAAAACTTTTTATATAAAAAAAGCAGGAGCGGCTTCCTGCTAAATGATATATAAATAATACTGAATCAAAAATTAAACCATTTAATTGAAATTTTGAATAAATAGTTAATTATTGTACAAAAATAACAATTCTGGAGCAAATAAAAAAACAGAATTATTAAAAATCTTTAATAATTCTGTTGCTCATTATTATTCTGGTTATATGATTTTATATATATTAACTACATTTAATAACATTTTTTGCTTTTCTATTATGATAAACTTATTTAATTGGCACTGATTAATAGATAAAGCAGGATATCAAATAACATATTTTAATATATTTATGTATAGATTTAATAGAAATATAAAAAATTATTTGTTAAAAAAAATGTTAATTAATTGTATTACAAAAATACAAAAAGTTTTATTAAAAACAAAATAATTTTGCATAAAAAAACAGAACCTTTGTAGGTTCTGTTAGCCATGAAAAAATCAAAAGTATATCAAAAAATAAATTTTTATAAACAAATAATGTTAAAAGTATATGAAAAAATTATTTAAAGATTATATAAGAATTAAAAAAATATTGCTGTCTTTTTTAAGAGAAAGAGACAAGCTGAAGAAAGAGTAATAAACCTAATAAGGGAACTTGTCTCTTTTTCTTACTGCATATACTCACAAAGTGTCCCGCCAAAATAACACTCTATGAGAATAAGGTGAACATGATAACTTAATGGAACGCAATTTTTAAGTTATATCTATACAATAAATAATAAATTATTGCCAGTATAAGAGGCGGCGAGCTGTAACAACCACCTCTTATGAATCAGTCAGTTTGAATCTCCAGTTATCGCTAACTGCAAATCGAAAATCAAATATGTTACAAAAATAATAACTTTTTTATAAATAACAAAATTTTTTTGAGAATTTTTAGAAAAAAAAAGAGAGGCATGAAAACCTCTCTGTCATCCCTTTTTTCTTTTTTTTTACTACATTTCAAAATTTTTCTTTAACACTTTAATTCTACCATTAGTTATATTCTTTTCTACGTATAACTCTTCTGTAAGAAGTCCCTATTACAAGGGATTTAATAGTTAAAAAAATTGTTAATTACGAAAAAATTTATATACAAAAATAATAATTATTTTTGAAATAACAAAATAAAAAAAGCAATAGAATTTTAATCTATTGCTAAAAATAAAAATCAGTCTAATACTATTTTTAATAATTTAATTTTATTATAAATATGAAAAAAACATTTATGTTTTATAGATGCAGAAGAGCAACCACCTGCACCTTCCGTTTTGGAAACTCTTATTAAAAAGAAGGATAAATTATTTATCCTTCTTAAGAAAATTAAATTTTACAAAACAAAATAATAGGTAGTTATGTCTATCCAAACCCCCAACACACGTACCCCTCCAAACACGGTACGATTTAAGTTTGTTAAACATATTAAATTAATTGTAATACAAAAATAACATTTTTCTAATTAATTACAAAATAAAAAAAATATCATACTGGAATAGTATGATATTTCATTCAAACAATGTTAAATATTATAAAAAAATTTTACAGGAAGTTAGTATGTCAAACCTTAACCACGCGCCCCTCCAAACATCGGCGCGATTTTAATTAGTTAAACATAATAATTATACTGCAAAATTAATTCTTTTTTATTAAAATACAAAGTAAATTTTTTGTTGCGGAGGAAGGATTCGAACCTACAATAAGCAAGCAACCACCCTGCTATGTTTACCAATTACATCACCCCGCTATGTTATATATAAATAAAGGAGAACGCCGACCCTCCTAAGCATTCTCCTTGTCATGTTGTGTTGTCGTTAAATTAAACCTATCAAACCTAAAGACAATACAAAAATAATAAATTTCTAATCAATAACAAAATAATTCTTATTGCAGAATAAAAAAAATATCATACTAAAATTAGTATGATATTGATTTGAAGAATTATTTGATTATTTATGTCTAGAAAAAATAATTAATAGGTGTTACTAAATATGTCACACCTGCCCCTCCAAACACGGCAGGATTTTATTTAGTTAAACAATAATTAATTAAATTCGTAGCAGGGGGGAGACTCGAACTCCCAGCTAACAAGGTACACAGCCTCGCGTGTTTACCAATTACACCACCCCGCGATATTTTGTGTAATAATAGGCGTAGATACTCGCTGCGCCTTCCTATTTTCACACACACAACTAATTTACTATTGTTATTAAAAAAACCTTTCTTATAAACATCTTAAGTTATTCTTAGTGTTTTCTAATATCTTTCATATTACTTTGAAATACTTTCATAATTTCATAACCTAAAAAATTTTAAGCTATTTTATTCAAAAGAAATCATTCAATGGTGATGAAATATAAATCAAAAAACAGATTATTAAATTAAATGTTTAAGGATTTGTTAATTAGTTAATAAAAATTGTTAATTAGTTATATACAAAAATAACACTTTTTTAATTAAAAATCAAATTGTTTTTTATGTAGTTTCTTCTGGCGGTTCTGTATCCACGTATTCCGTACCTGTATATTCTATTTCATTTGGATCTGTTAAAGAGTTTAAGAATGTTTTATATGTTATCTTTGTACGTGGTCGGTTTTCTACACTTTCAACTGAATAACTTATACTTCCTTTTTTTATTATTATATGTCTTAATAATGAAAAATTTATATTTGTTGGCGCCTCCTGGTCGCCCAACGGCAAATTCTCATCAACTAATAATTGCGAACCATCAGGAACGTTGCCAAGTCTTAAATCTAATAAACAAGAACCATAATTTATTAATTTTTGTAATTCTAAAAGCATATTAAAACCTTGTCCATGTAATCCTGCACTTGTTGTATCTTTATAAAAATTATTATTAGGAACGTAAACACTAAATTCAAAATCCCAGCCGTATGTTCTTTGCATACCTTTACTATCTATAACGCTTTTAGATGGAAAATTATAACTGCTTTCCAACTCTGGATATAAAATTTTTAAATCGTTTGTATAACCTGTTATAACTTCACTTTCTATTATTGGATTAGAATAAAATCTTGCACTTGTTATAGGAAGCATTAATATACTGCCTAAAATTTTATCTAACGTAACGCTCATTCTAATTGCCTCCTGCTTTTGTTTCTATAAATGTTATTGTAGCTTCTCTTAAAAAGTCTAAATTATCCACGTATGATAAATTTAAGGTCTCAGCATTCATTATTACATTTACATAATTTGTACCATCAAAAGATAATTTTTTTATAGGAGATACTAAAAAACTATTTAAGTAATTAAGTTTACTATTATTGCTTAATACATCTGCTCCAATAGTTATATTATGTTTTCTATGATAATACTTTATATGTTTTACGATTGTACCATCTAAGCAGGTGCTCGTATCAGAAGCAGACTCTATTTCATTTGTATATTTTCTTAAACATTTAAATAATTCTGGCGAACTATTGTTTGCATTTGTAGATAAATAGATATTCATATTTATTCTCCTTCGTATTTGTATTCTAATATATTTATTTCTATTGAATTTTTGTTTTTTACGAAACCAATTTTAGCATATAAATTTTCGTCTTGTATCAAATTGTTATTGTCTTTTGCTGTTATAATATCTTGATATGATATATTTAATTTACTATTAGCATAACCTATATTGCCTGTTTGGTCGGCAGGAAGCACACCGCCTGCTCCATATCTTACATATAATTCTTTGCCAATTTCGCATGGTGAATTTCCAAAATCAACATTAACCACACCGCCTGTTGCAATTTGTACTAACTCGCCTGTTAAAGCATCATTTAAGGCAATTCCAATTATGTTGTTTACTTTGTAATCATCAAATATAGACTCTGCAATTTCAACAACAGACTGGTCTCTATTATCAACGTATGATCTGACGGCATAACCTTTCGTAATTGGTCCGCCTGCCTCATAGACTTGTATATTCTTATTTGATACATCAAAATTATTATTATTTTCTATTATTACTGGCTCATATTCTAAACTAACATCATACATACCTAATTTACTATTATTCTGTAATTTCAATTTTACGTTTGGTCTTGTTAAATCTATTTCAATAGAAGTTATACAATATGTTGCATCACTTGATACTAAAACATTGTTTGCATCTATTGTATAATTTTTTAATGTTACTAAATCACACATTGATATGTCTAATACATCTATATTTGTGTTATTTAGAACCTGTCTAAAAGCTGACCAATAAGGAATATCTAAATCTATTTCGGTTGTATATGTAGAAGCATCTAATTCATATATATCATTTAAATAATCATGTAATGTAGTATAACATTTAGTATTATTATTGATATTTGCATTTATTCCAACCAAAGGACGAGTAAAATACAAACCTGTTTTATCAGTACTTTCTACATCTATAAGCTCACCATAATTATCAGTGTAAGTATCAGTAAAATAAGATGCTTTCGCTCTTATAAATAGATTAGTAAGCAAATATTCACAAGTTAAGCCTTCTAATATATAGCCTTCAAAGTCTATACTTTGATAAAATCCCCAGTGAAAATTATAATAATAATCTTCTGCATACTCTGTTAAACTATTTGATATACTATCAGTTACATTAATTAAAACTGACTTGTCGTTTAATACGCTTCTCCTAAATGAAAAATAATTCTCATCGTATGTAAGCATCGGCGGATGCGTAACGCTGAAACAATTATAAATTGCTTCTATTTTTCGTTTGTCTTTATCTATTTGTCTTATTAATTCGTCTGTTTGAAGTCTGTCCGACTTTTCATACATCACCTTGCTGTCTGCAAAAACTTTGTTTGTAAAAAATAAATACTCTGTTTCAGTCGTATATAGTTTTTCTTGTGGTATATAGCCTGCATCTGGCTGTATACGCAAATTGTTAAAACCACCAAAAGTATTGACGGTCGTTTGTGTGTAATGTTTATAATCAGTGCTTCCTAAATTATAAGAATAATTTGTATTTGAACTTGTCGAACTCTTAAAACTTATTGCCTTGCTGGATAATTGACTTCTATTTTTTAGATAAACTGTAATTGTATTTGGATCAGTAAATTTTATTATTAGTTTTAATCCTAAACTTTGTGTAACTGCATTCAATAATTCTAACATATTTTTATATAGTTTTTCAAATGATAAACTATCAGAATAATTAGAATAATTTAATTTCTTTTGATAATCTTCTATTGCTTTTTTATCATCATCTGTTAAAGTTTCTGAATTAGTTTCTAATAATAGTTTTATTTCTTTTAATGTTTTTCTATATGATCCATCTGTAGAAGTGTAGCCGAGCCATATTTCATTCATCAACTCACCTGAAATCATGCCTCTATGGATATACAAAGCAGCCGCAGAATTTCTACTTGATATAGTATGCCCAGCATTTAATATATCTATTGTTGCGTCATCTGTAATATATAATTCATATTGTTTGTTTGTAGCTTCTATTGCGTCCACGCATCGTAAATAGTTTTTTGTGCCTGCTTTATGTTTTACATTATAATTGCACGTTATACCTTTTAATTTCGTATCATTATATGTAGTATTATCTAAAACTACACTAATACAATCATCATCAGTTAAATTATACTTTTCATTTATTAAATCTTGACAAGTTTCTAAATATATTCTTAAACATTCATATAAATTAATCATTCCATACGTAAAAGATGGATATAAAACTCGGTCGTTCCCTTTTTGCAAATGAAATAATCTATATTTGCAATAACTATTAAACATAGAATAAGCATTGCCAGCCGAGTCTTCACTTTCTACAAACCTTTCATATACGTTTTTTATATCATACCCGCGTATATCTTGAATGCTGCCATTGAATAAACAATCTTCCAATAAAGAAGCGTCAAGACTTTTACTATTAAATTTATACTCTTTAGATGGTCGGCGGTCGCTTGAGTATTCATTATACAACCATTTCAAATCCGTACTTGTTATTTTTGCGTCTAACTTGCCTAAATATAATAAATTATCTTCTATAAGCTCATTATAATTTATTCCATTATTAATTATAAAATTTTCATTGCTCATAAATATACTGCAAAAACAATTTTCTATATTTTGTAGTATAAAATGAATACATTTAGCATCGTTGTTTGCAATAAGATTGCCGCTGCTTAATGTGTACATATCTTCATAATCTATGCACGAAAAAGAAACAGAGTCCGAGACGAAACCACCTTTATTATTTTCCAAATCTTTTTTTATAGATGATAATTGAAATATATTTGTTTGTATGTAGTTATTGCCGCCTGCGTATAAATGTTTTAAGTCTTTGGATACAATAAAACAAATATACTTATTGCCAAAATTAGTCTCTTGTCTTTTGTATGTTTGAAATATAAAATCCATATTAAAAATAAATAGTTTTATAAAAAAAGGGAATTACAAAGTACTCATAATTCCCTCTAATAATAATATTAAATAATTAAATAAACCAACTTTATAAGATATTCAATATATTAATTAGCTTTTAGTAAAATTTTTCCTGCCAAAAGAACTGCCGCATCATCACTTGTTAAAGAAGGTGTAGAAACGGTGATGCCTGTTTGTGTACCATCTGGAACTAACAAAGCAATTGAAGTTAAGCCTCCTATATCTTCTGCATCTATTCCATGCGGACGATATGATGCAAGTGTTATTTGTAAGTTTGTTGGATTTGCACTGCCTGCTTGTACTGTAATATCAGAATTAATTTTGCCAAACATGAAAATCCAACCATCAACTTGACCAGTACCAGTATTATTTGTGTTTATATCAGTGTATGTTTGACCTGTCGGCATTGCAACCAATAATTCCATATCTCTTACTGGCGTAGTGCCTTGTGTTAATTGATTTATGAAACTTGACCATGTTTGTTTTGCAAATGAAGCACCTGAATATGCTTTTGGCGCAAATTGTGCTGTAAATTGCATTGTACCTACGTTTGAGAAGTTACCATCACTTGTAGAACTTGTAGTAACTAAAGTGCCGTCTGTACCATCGATGCGTCTTGTATTTTTTGGGAACTGAACCACCGTGCCGTCGCCTGCTGTTATTTCATAGTTTGTAGCTTCTGAACCAGATGTACTGGATGGATCTGCCGCCCATGTTGTTGTCGTATCGCCTGTATCATAAAAACTATATAAAGGAACTAAAGTGCCGCTGGATACTTTCCACATTGCCACCGCTGGATAGGCGCACAATAACGTGGTATCGCTTTCATTTCCTAATGTTGCACTAACTGTCTTAGCCATTTTTTAATTTCTCCTATTTATTTTTAATATAATGTTAAAAAAATATATTATTTTTTAATGTTTATTTTGTGTGTATTAAATTTTTATAATTTATCAAGTCAATAATAAAAACGTCTTAGAAACAAAATATAAACGAAATTTTTAATCTTTTAGATAACATTTGAAAATTCTTTGTAAATCTTCCGCCTTCATTTCTTTTTTATACATAAATTTTATATTATTATCTTTTAAGAATTTTATAAAATCTTTTATGTTTATATTAAAAGTTTTAATTATTTCTTTTTCTTTTTCGTCTTCTTTTTTCTTTGTATTCTCCATAACCATTTTTTTCTAAATAATCTTTTATTTCGTTCCTTAAATCTTTTGTATCTTCTAAATTAAAATACTTTTCGTTGCCTAAAAAATAATAAATCATTTTCCATTCATGAGGCTGAAAAATTGAACTATCATCCATTGACTTTTTTATTATTGTTTATTGTTTCTTTTACTTTTAATAATAACTTCTTAGCTTCTACCTTCTCATTGTAATCTTCTATACATTTATTTAATCTTGATTGAAGATATTTATTGTATTCTTTTTGTATGTTTTTTTTCATAGTATGTAATTATATATTAGCAATAACGACTCCTTCGCTATCTCCTGATGAATCTGTTGTGTCTGCTCCTAAATATGCATGAGTATCTAAATTATATGTATATGAATTACTATCAACCATAAAAACTGCAGAATTTTTACAATAATTAACCGTATACTCACCTTCTGGCAAAGCACTCGAACCAACAGATCTACAAAGATAAAATTCGCCGTTGTTGTCTAATTGCTTGCACCATATAGAACCTAAAAATGAACAACCATAAATTTTATAATTTACATTGAAACCATAAAAAGAATTTCCTTCTACATATAAATTCTTTAAACATGAATTATATATATAATCTGCTTTTACTAAATAACAAACATAACTTGCAGAACCACTATAAAATTTAGTATTTTCTATTAAACAATTATATATATTACCACCAGTAATCATTGCATTAGTATTACTTAGCATACATTTAATTATACAATTATTAATATGTAAATAATTAATATCTTTGGAATAATAAGTATTATATATATAATTATAAGTATTTGAAAAATCACAATTTTCAATTAATAAATTATTAGTATCACATGAAATACTAATTAAAGGTGTAGCATTACCATCAACTACATTACAATTTATAATCTTTATATTTTTAAATTCGGCTGATGAATAATTATTCAATATCAATTGCTCAAATTTAGAATTATTTGAAGTAACAATAACTTGAGAGTCTTTTATTGTAACATTTTCTAATTTTGTCTTAAAATCCAACAATTTCCAATATATAAAAGATAAAGAAGAATAAAATTTCCCTTTTAAAGAAAATGTTAAATCTTTAATTATATTAGCAGCTATAAAAGAAAATAATAAACTACAACTATTAGATGTAGTAGAAGTAGTTATTTTCCCATGAGGCGCAGTAAAATTAATTAAATTTGCTACAAAATCAGTATTAAATGTAAAATCATCTAAATGTACATTTAATGTATGTAAACCGCCTTCATAATTAAAATATTGATATGCAGTACTTGAACCATAAAAAGCAGTATCAAGAAGCTCGGTGTTGTCTGTATCATAAATATAAAAAGTACCTGCTGTCATACAAAAGCCTATCCCATCAAAATGCCACACAATATCTCTCATTTGTTTAAAATATGTTGCAGAAGACAAACCACCATTATTTACCTTAAAACGTGCATTCAAAAACATTTCCTCATCCCATATTTGATAAGGGTCTGCTTCTGTTCCGCTCCCTGTAAAATTGCTAAAATCAGAATAATTTGTGCTGTAATCTGCTGTAAAGTCTGGCTTGTGAGGGTCGCCGCCGCCTGTTGGTATGTATGAACTAATCAAACCTGCCGCCGCCTCCGCTGTTACATTGTTTACACCACCGTCTGTTGTTATTATAAAATCAGACTGCGCGTCGCTTGATTGGATCGGGAAGTTTGTTTGTGTTGCTATATCCAAATTGCTAATTGCTGGCGTTACTAACGTTGCAATATCGGAAGCTGACGCCGTTGTTACTTTTTTCTTTGTTGTAGTAACTATTTCAACAGTATTGCTTTTATTTGTTGGAAAGTTACTTTGTGAAACTATATCTAAACGTTCTGCCATAATTGTTTACTTTTATTTATTAATTAAAAAAATTATTTCCTAAATGAATTTAAATATATTTGCATTGTCTTTAGTATCCTGAGTGTTATCATAACTAAAATCAGAATATTTATAATTTTCTATAAATACCATCAAACCACTATATACATTATATTTAATATGTAAAACCATCATTTCATTTATTCCAACAACAGCAAAGCCTTGATATAATGATATATGCTCCTTTTGAAAATAAAAAGCTGGATTTTTATCCCGTGCGTAATCAGCATCCAAAGAAGCAGAATATATATTTCTATATCCAAAATATGTCCTTATACCCATATTGCATGGATTATAAATAGTAACATAACTATCATAATCTAAATTCTTATTAGTAAAACCTGAAACATCACTTTGTATTATATCATCAAATACTATTTCCAATCTATCAAATGTTGTTGGCTGACGGTCTTTGTCTATGTTATAATGTATTATTGTATTATTTGTAGTATCTTTTACATTTATTACACATTGTACTATGTAATCACCTGCTCTATACTGGTGATGCGAAGCTGAGCCCTGCGGCACCTTTGTATTTGCTAATGCGTCCATCCATTGTAAAACGTTGTCCCCTGCATATTGCGAATTAGTATCAAGATTTAATACATTGTAACTATTCATTACATTAATAAAACCTGTTCCTAAATCATCAAATTCTAATTTTCCAAATGCTTCGTATGTTTTTAGATTATTGTTGCCTATCTTTTGCAAATACATATTTTTTATTTCTTTATTTTATATATTAAAAATATTGTTCCTAAAATACCTAATAAAAAACCTGCTGTAATTAAAAAAAAGTAATCTTTTTTTTCTATTTCTTTTTTTATTTCCTTTGTTTCTTTTATTATGGTAGTAGTATCTTGTCTTTTTATTTGTATATCAGTATTTAGTAAATTCTTTTTTACATCGTATTTTTGTTTTATATGTAGTTTAGTATTATCTACATCTATTATTGTATCATTCTCAAAATAAATCAAATTAAGGTTGTTATCATAAACTAAACTCGGCACATTTTGAAATTTGTAATCAGTTTCTACATCTTTTATATTTATTGTAGTATCTTTTATTATATCTTGATTAGATTTACAACTTATACAAAGTACATTTATAATAATTAGTATTATTGCTATTATTCTTTTCTTTTTCAAAATTTATTACTCCTCTAACTAACATCTTGCCTAATTTATATTTTATGTTTCTTTGTCTTTTATATACTCCCTCACCGTCCCTTTGAGAACCGCTGGCGCCTGAAGAAGTGTTAAAACCTATTGTTTCCACGTTTCCATTGTTTAATACTTTGTTTATTATTTCAATATGTCCATTGTAAGAATTAGAATATTTCCATACTATTAAACTTGATTTATTAGCTTTATAAATGCTGTCTTTTGTACCTTTGCTTTTGCAATAATCATATTGTCCATTGGCTGACGCTGTCTGTTTTATTATATTCTTTACTTTTAATGAATCAGAAGCAATTTTGAAACAATAATAAATACCTGCTGCACAATAAGGAGAACCTAAACTCACACCTGCTGTCTTATTGTATAAATCTATTTGCTTACTCCTATTTTTACCTGCTGTTTCTTTTATTCCAATTTGTGTTTTTGCAATTTCCAAAGCTAACAAAGAAACATTGTTATTATCAATTACTGAATAACTTTCTTTGCAAAATAAACTATATGAAATAATCAAGAATAATAATAAAATCTTTTTCATTGCCTACATTCTAAATTGTATTAAACTATAACCATAACCAATTATAACTGCTATTCCTAAAAGCAAAAAAGCATATATAATATCTTTTCCTAATAACTTAATTTTTTCTATTTCTATATATGCATCTTTTTCTTTAAGATTTTCAATTTTTCTATACTCTTCTATATCAAAACCAATTTTGAAAAAGTTTAATTTTGTAGAAGCATACGTTACTAAACTAATACTTATTATGTATGTTAATATTAATGTAAATATATTTGCAATAGTATATAAAAACGGTGAGTCTATCCAATATATACCTACAATAGTTATTATAATTAATAATATGCTTATTGCTAAACTTAATAACTTATTTTTCCTAATTTCATTTATATTAAATTCTAATTTCATATTTAATCTTTCTTAGTAGTTAAAATTTTATCTATTCTATTGTTTATATTAATTTCATTCTGTTTTAAATCTTGGATTTTAGAATTATTGTCTTTTATCTTTAATTCTAATTTATTGAAATCATCTTCAATTCTATCCATTCTTTGTGTTATAGGAAGCATTATACGTTCTATGCTTTCTACAAACTTGTCTTGTATATTTTCAATATTTTTGTCTTTATCAAAAATTTCTTTTCTTAGTCTTCTAAAGTCCATTATTAATTTAATGATTAAACCAGCTAATGAACATACTGCTAAGATTACACTTGCTAAAAATTCTGCACTCATTATCTTACCTCCACAATGTAAGGGAAAGTTAAATCTATCGTTCTATAATACCAATCTTTATTAGAATCATATATGCTCTCACTCATATCTGTAACATATAAATTCTTATTAAAAATTGCGTGATCTTGTAAACAAGCTCTTATTCTATCACACACTTCACATATTTCAGTAACCCTATCCTGTCTGATATATGTACGGCGAAACAATACAGCCAACCCAACACTTAACATATCCCATGCAAATTTATTGTAGTAATAATAGCCAGCTTCAGATTGAATTAAATTAACGCTCATTCCTAACTCCTTTACCATTATTACTCCATTTGCATGCTTCAATGTATAATTTGATAATGAAACAGGATAACTTTCAACAGCAAATTTATCTTTATTTGCTTGACTAAATTCTGCTTTTAATAACTTCTTAACTTCTTCAATTACTTTCTTTTCGCTTACCATATTAATACATATTTAGTATATCATCTGTAAAAACTAAACGACGACCGCCAAAAATAACATTGCCATTAACTATTTCAAGTCCATCAAGTAATATATCACCTTTTGCTATTCGTTTCAACAAATCCATATACTCCTCTCTTTGCTTTAACATCTTTTCATCTGGGAAACCATCACGACGTATATATAAATCGTAATATGTAAAGTAGCGAGCAACCTGTTTTAATATATCTGGTATCTTTGTTGAATCTGTTATTGGTACAGAATAACGTTTTGATACAAAACCATCAATCAAATTATTAGAAGCATCAACAGCCGCACCGATAACAACGTCATCAGTAGTGCTTGTATCTCCTGTATCTATTGTAAATTGATTTAAATAGTTATCATCAAAATATGCTTTTATATCTGCTACCGTCGTATATTGTGTATTTGTCATAAGCTTTATATTGTAGGAGCGGTCGCCCGCCCCTTTATTTAATTAAATCTAATTATAATATATAATTTTATACTTTATAGGTATTGTTTTATTATGCTATTAGTATTATACTAATAATTGCACCATTGCTAAATCACCTGCTGCAGCTGTAGCTTCTACACAGATACCAACAACAAAATTAGTACTTGAAGTAGTTACTGCTTTACCATTAGAATCAGCAGAAACCTTTGCACCAATTGCTATTGCAGCACTGCATTCAACAGGAACTATTGAATGTGAATAATATGTTGCAGTATCACCTTCTGCATAATCTTCTAATACAACGCCAACTGCTACTGCTGCACTTGTTGTTTCTACTATTGTATTATATGCAGATAATTTTACTAATCTGTATTTGTGAATTGTACCGCCAGCTTTTACATCGCCAACAGCCATTCCTATTTTTTGTGTCTTTTTATTTAAAGCCATTTTATTTTTCTCCTATATTTTCATTATTTTCTTTTATTAAAACGCCTTCTATTAATTTTAAATCAAGCAATCTGTTAATTGTTGCTTCATCTTCTAATTCATATAATTCGTTTTCTTTGTATATTCTTTTCTTAAAGCTGAATGTAGTCAAAGCACGATATTTAATCTTATTTGCTTCTTCTACAACTTGCTCCACTTCTTGTTTAATCTCTTCTTTTTCTATATTCTCTTCTGCTTTCTTAACAGGTTTCTTTTTCTGAAAAGCCATAACAGCCTCCTATTAATACTCAAGAGGATCAATAGGCGAAATCATTAAGAATGCAGCATCTGGCATTGTTATCTTGAAATCGTATTCTTCTGTTATACGTATGTTCTTAATCTTGCCGCCAAAATCATAGTATTCATCTACAACAGGCTCTTTGCTTACTATTGTTAAACCAAATGTAGGATCTAAAATACCATTATTAAATTCTAATGCAGTGTTTAATAATAATATATTATTACCCCAAATATTTGAGAATGTAGAACCATCTGCTGTATATGTAGCGTCAGCTATAATAATCTCATTTACTCCAAGCAAATCTTCTAAGAATGTTTTTGTTGGAATAGCATCACCTGGTGTGTTATTAACTGCGTATGCTCTTACTTTTTGATGATTGCGTATAATGTTATAAATTTTTGAGTTCATAACGATTTTGTTTGGACGCTTGCCAAGCATTGATGTTTGTAATTGATCCATATACTTCAAAATTTCAGTAATAGGATTTACATCAGGTTCGTTTAAATAATTATCAGCATAAGTAACTTTATTATTTGCTCCATAATTAGAACCATTTTGTGCGTATGTCAATTCGTCATATTCACGTGATAATAATAAATTGTTTCTTACTTGATTTACTGCAGCACGTTCTAAATCCAAACCGTCAGAAGCAGATTTAGCAATGTTTATTTCAAGTGGAACATCTAAACGAGTAGTCAATGTGTGTTCTTGACATAAATATTCAATGTTAGTTAAATTGTTGTTGTCAATAACATTGTCATTGCCGCGTGCATTTCTAATTGTTGTATAATTTCTAAAATCTTCAATTCCCCATTTTCTTACTTTTCCATAAGGGGAAGAAACTTTTGTAACTGGGAATATCTTTTCACTTACATAAGCTGCATTTTTATAACCTAATGCAAAGTTAGTAAGCATTGGATTTACAACTAAATCTTTTGTATTCATATCTATATTTCTCCTTTCTTTTGTTTTTCATCGTATGCTTGAATAAATGATATATTATGCTTCTTTGCATAATCTTCTACTTCGTTATATACTAAATAACTTTGTGGATTTAATTCTGCCCAAGCTGAAAAATCTAATTCTTGTCTTTGATTTGTTGCTTGTGCTTGTTTTTCTTGTGTAAATTCTTGTGAATTATCAACTAACAAATCTCTTGTAAATGTTGAATTGTTTAAGAACTCATTGAATTCTTTTGTAATGTTGTTTTGATATGCTAATTCCTGCATATTAATAAATTGTTTCTCTGAATTAGGTCGTATCTTGCCACTCTGAACTAATTGTTCTGCTTGCTTTTGATATTCGCTAAATCTTAATTTCTTTTCTACATCAGCAACTTTTGCTTTGTATAATTCAACCTGCTCTTGTAATTGTTTTGCAAATGAATTGTTTTGTTGTTGTTGTTCTGAAGCTTCTGCTTCTTTTTCCTTGTCTTCTTTTACTTCTACTTCAACTATTAATTCTGAAGCATGATCATTGAAATATGTATTAACTATTCCTTGAATAGAACTCTTTTGTTCTTCTGTTAATCCTATTTCTAATGTATTTAACGCTTCAATTAATCCATCAAAGAAAGATTTTACGTTTTCATTGTCCATAGTGAACTCCTTTGTTAAAAAATTTATAAGATTTTTAATACTATAATTTACAGAGTCTTTATTACATATCTTTTCAAATTCTTCTTCTGAAACTCTTGTATCTTTTTCTATTTTTTGCAAAGAATTTAATAAATCTAATGTCTCTTGACTTATTGAACTTGTAAATATAAATTGTTGCTTGTTCTGTTGCTCATTTAATGATATTGACTGCATTCCAGCAACAGCAGGTGCAGCGGCTCCAAGCAATCCAATATGCTTTAATATGAAACCGTCATCACTTTGCTCAATACAAATACTTACTTTCTTGTATTTCTCTTCTTTTATCTGCTCCGCCATGTCGTCATTTATATCAAAATCAGCGTACAACTTGTCATCTTCTACATACAACTTCTTAACCCAACCCTCAGCAGGATTATCTGAACTTGTATCATGTCCCTTTATTACTGGAACATCAAGGTTGCCGTCCTCTTTTATCTTTTCGTTGTACTCTTTAGCTATTTTTTCTAAACCTGCAGCGTCTATAGATACATCTTGACCATTCGCATCTGTAAATGTGCCTGCTTTAAAAATTTCTACTCCTTGTAAACTTCTCATTTTGCTTTATTTATTATTAGTTAATAAATTTTTTGTATCTTTTTTGTAAAAATATAAATATTTAACAATACAATCAAAATTTTTTACAAAATATTTTGCTTTTTTTAAAAAAAAAGTTTATTTTTATAAAAAATTTGTAAAATTTTGTAATAATTTTTATAAAATTTGTTGAAATGAGTGTGTTAAAAAGAAAAGAAACTAAAAGAAAAACTAATTCCGTTGATTTCGTATGCGATGACGCTAAAAAAATTGAAATTATTGCGGCTCTGCACCTTGCTTACTATACGAAACCTGAAATTATGAAAAAATGTTATAGAACTGGTGTAATTTATCCGTTCTTCCTGAACAGCTTAAAGGATAAAGAAAAACAAAAACTTACTTTATTCCAATATAAAAAAGGCGATACGGTCGAACGTGAATTTGAAAGACTTTATAAAGCAGCTAAAACTTTTATTTTATCTAATCTTGTTAAAAAAGATAAAACTATGCTTAGAGCTGAAATTTATAACATTCTTACTAATAAAATTACTGAAAGTATGGAAACTAACAATAACCAACTGCTTATGGACTGCGTAAAACAGCTAAGACAATTAAACGGTTTGGATATAGAAGACAATACAGAAACTGAAAATAAAGACAATATAATTAATAATATAACTATTGACTTGAAAGGAACTCACGATTTCCTTGAATATAGCTACGAAAAAGCTAAAGAAAATAAAGAAAATGGTAATAATATAGAACTATTAAATAAGGATAAAATAAAATTCAATCTTATTCAAGACGAGAATGAAAAATTTGACTAATGATATTTTAGAAGTAAGTAAGAATAAGAAAAAAGAAAAATTAGTATTAAATACTCCTTTAGGTTTAGGCTTTATTATAAGCGGTCATTCTTATCTTCCTTTTAAACATCTTAGATATATCGAAAAAGAAGTGCTTAACTTCTTATTTAATAGTGATTTACAAGTTTTATTATTATCTATTCCGCCACGACACGGAAAAAGCGAATATGTAAGTTATTGGCTTTTAGTTTGGCTTATATATAATAATCCATATCTTAAAGTTATTCTTACAAGCTACGGCGTACAATTAACAGAAACTTTTACGTCAAGAGTTAGAGACACACTCAATAAATTAGGAGTGTCTTTAAGAAAAAATACACAAAAAGAATTTTATAATTATTATAACGGCGGAGTAATTGGTACTGGTATTAACGGAGCATTGACTGGTAAAGGCGGCGACCTTATTATTATTGATGACCCTGTGAAAAACAATAAGGAAGCAATGAGCAGACGTACAAGAGACGGTATATGGGAATGGTTCACTACTACTCTTTACTCAAGATTGCAGGGAAAAGCTAAATTGATTGTCATGGCGACACGATGGCATAAAAACGACCTTACAGGCAGAATTATAGACAATAAAGACGCATTTAATGGCGTGAAAATGATTAATATTCCAGCAATAGCAGGAAGAAACGATAAATTGGGAAGACAAGAAGGCGAAGTGTTATGTCCAGACCTTATAAGCGAAAATCAAATCCATTCTATTAGAAAACTTGAAGGAAATTATTGGTTTTCTGCTTTATATCAACAAGAACCTATTAACGACCAAGCGTCAATATTCAAATCGGATTATTGGCAATGGTATGACCCAAGCTATATGAGCAGAGCTGAATTTGATTACGTACTCCAAACGTGGGACACTGCTTTTGAAACTAAAAAAACAAGCGATTATTCTGCTTGCGTAACTTTTGGAAAGAAAGATGAAGATATATATATATTAGATGTGTACAGAGGACAAATTGATTTCGTGCAGTTAAGAAACAAAGGACGTGAACTTATAAACAAATGGAAGCCTGATAAAATTTGTATCGAGGGTGCTGCAAGCGGTAAATCCCTTATACAAGAATTAAAAGGTGAATTCGGTATGAGAATTGAAGAACTAAAACCTATGGATAAAGTAACACGTGCACAAAAAGTTATGTCCCTTATTGAGGGTGGAAATGTATATCTTAATCAGAATGCAAATTATTTAATGGAATTTACAGGAGAATTGGCAGACTTCCCAAACGGTGAACACGATGACCAAGTCGATGCTCTTACTCTTGGATTAGATTATTTGCAAAAGAAATTTTACTATTTTTCTAATAATAAATATCAAGTAGATATTAAAGCTATTGATAATAGATATTACTTATTAAACAAATTTTAATTATGGATGCATCAGAAAGAAAAAGATTGTTAGGTATTGCAGCTAACTTATATAAAACTAATTTAACACAATTTAAAGATTTTTACGTTACTTTACCTAACCCAGATTTAATTTTACGAAAATTAGGAGCTAATCCTGTTGTATATAAAGAATTATTAACAGACCCTCACGTATTCTCATGCGTGCAGAGTAGAATATCAGGCGTCTCTTCTATGTTATGGAAATTGAACTATAATCAATTTACTATTGAAAACTCTCAAGAATATATTGCTTTTATGGACGCTATATTTGAAAAATTAAATATAGATACTCTTATAAAACAAATGATGGACGCAGTGCTTTATGGTTACTCTGTTTTTGAAATAATATGGAAAATCGAAAATGGAAAAATTATTCCAACTAAAATTATTCAAAGACCTAACGAGTATTTTCAATTCAATCAAGCAGGTCAATGTCTTTGGATTAAAAATACAACAGAACCTATTCCTGTAAAAGAGGATAAATTCCTTGTTGTACAACACGACCCAACTCCTGACAACCCATACGGCTTGGCTATTCTTTCTCTTTGCTACTGGTCTGTATTTTTCAAAAAACAAACTATTAAATTATGGTCTAAAGCAACAGATAAAAACTCCGATAACTTTATTTATATACACGTAAACGAAACTGCCAACCAAGCAGAAACTGACGCATTAGTAAATTATACTCTTGATCAATACTATAATAAAAATATAGCTGTTGCTGTTGGACCAGATACGCAAATATCTACGTTAAATAATATATCAGCTAATCCTGAACTATTTACTTCATTTATTAATTTCCATAATAACGAAATTTCTAAAGCTGTATTATCTCAAACTGGTACAACTGAAAACACTTCAAATGTAGGTTCATACGCAATGAGCAAAACACATTTCGCAATTCGTGAAGATGTAATCCAAAGCGACTGCAAAATGATTATGCCTATGTTTGACAGATTGATTTATTATATTACTTTGTACAACTTCCCAGAAGAATTATCAAGAAGACCTTATTTTGAATTATACGCTCCTTATAAAATCGATAACGATTTAATTGAAAGAGACCTTAAACTTTATCAATTAGGTATTAGATTCGATAAAAAATATATTGCTTCTACTTACAATATAAGCGAAACCGTTTTTGAAATCCAAGACAATTCAAGTTATGGAATGTTTAATAAAAATGAAAATAACAATGATGTTGTTGAACTAAAAGAAGAAGAAAATAAAGAACTTAAAATAAAAGATGATAACGGAAACGATATTACAGAACAAGTAAAAGAATTAGAAACTTATGTTAATAACGGTGCTTATAAAACTATTAAAGAAGTGATTGATAACTACGAAGGGTCAGATTATGATGAATTGCAGGATTTATTAATCCAGAGCTTCCCAAATATGCCAACTGAAAACCTTACTAAGTTTATGGAAAAAGTGATTATTTACCAGCAACTAATCGGAGAAGCAGGATTATAATATGAACAAAGATTTATTTAATTCTTTCGCTAAAACAAAAAAGCAAAACAATAAAAATACTATATACAACAATATGTGGAGAAGAACGCCAGACGAAGCTCTTAAATATCTTAACCAAAGACAAAAACATATTGTAATTACAAGCTCATGGCGTGATTTAACTTCTGCTGAACATAAAAGATGCTTTACTATTGCCAACGTTACAAATGCAAACGTACTGCAATGCGTGATTGACAACCTTATCAAAGCTAAAAAAGAAGGATTGCCTATGAAAGAATTTAAAAATAATGTCAGAAGCAATTTAGAAGAGAAAGGTTGGCTTTACGACCCTAAAACTAAACAAGAAACACTACCTTTGCATAGACTTACAACTATATACAATACAAATATGGGTGTTGCTTATGCTCAAGGTAGATGGGAACAGCAATCGGCAACAGCAGAATTAACAAAAAACATTTATTGGCAGTATAAACAATTTCAAAGAAAAACTAAAAGACACGACCACGAAAAATGGCACAATAAAGTATTTAGATATGACGACCCTATATGGAACAGCATATATCCGCCTTCTGCTTTTAATTGCGCGTGCCACGTGGTAGAACTTGATGAAGAACTTGTTAAGCAAAACGGTCTTAAAGTAGACAGCGGAAGCAATTATAAACCTGTGAATGACGAAGAAAACCCTATACAAATTACTTCTAAATACGTTCCAGATTATTCTATTTATGATATGAAACTCGCTCAGGAAATTAAAATGAAATTGAAAGAGAGAGACAATGAATTTGATAAATATGATTATACTGAAAACGTTAAAGATAAAGATGAAATTGAAAATGTTTCTATTAAAAGAAACTATAATAAACTAAACAGCACAAATAAAAAATTAGCAGATAATATTGAAGATATTAACAACCTAATTACTTACGGAAATACAGATATAGAAAGTATTGATAATCTAAACGATGCTTTCGAAAAAAATATATATAAAACAAACTATAAGAACGTTTATTATTACGGTGAATGTTATTACGAAGACGAACTCCCTCAAAGATGTAAAGATATTATTGACGGAAGAGAATATATAACTTTTGAAATTTTTTCTAATCTTAGCTTGTCAAGACACAACAGCTACAGCAAGAATTTATTTAATCCTTATAAAACTAAAGAAGATAAAAAGAGAATAAATTTCTTTTATGAATTTTATATCAAAGAGGGAACAAATTATATTCCTAATAACAAAAACGACATTATTATTAAAAACAATAACAAATTTAAGGTATTTGACAATATAAAGACTGGGAACACTTATCTTATCAGACTGCATAAATAATTATACTAATGCAGATTTAGTATATTCCTCTAATCCTTCTATTACATTATCTATGATTTTGTTTAATGCACTCTTAGATAATACAAAATAAGGACGTGCAGGAATTTTGCCATCTTCACTGCCATATTGATGTACACGTGCATAAGGTGTATTGGCGCTCAATTCAAATGTTAAATTATCTTTATATACTACTTCTATACTTTGACGCAAAGCACCAGTCCTATCTAATGTAGGTTGTGGGTCGTAATTATCACCCCACTTGCTTTTATATGAACGTTTTGTGCTTTCTTTTAATTCTTTCCATTGAACATTGCCGCTGCTGAATAGACTTGTTCCAGAACCATCATAGCGACCGTGAAAAGCCATATTTTGTGCAATCTCTGTTTGAATTATGGCAATTATAGCGTTCTCATATTGTTTTGGCAAGTCTCCTGAATATCCAGCAAGATATTTGCTAAATCCATCTATAAAGGATTTAAATTCTTTACTTACGTCTGATGTTTCCATTTTATAGTAAATTTATATTGTTTTTAATTGTTATTTTTACAAATATAATTATAATTATTTAATAAAATATATAAATTTTATGAGCGAAAAATTTTCTGTACAATTACAGGCTAATATAAACCCTGTTGTAGATAAAAAATCACTTGATAATGTATCTAAACAAATTCAAAATGAAATAGATAAACAGAACCCTACTATTGAAGCAAACGTCAGTCTGAAAAAAGCGTCAAACGAATTCGGTCAATTCAAAAAACAAGTCGATGATTTAGCTAACGCTCAAATCAGCCAGCTTAAAGAAATGAAAACCGCAGGAAAAGAGGGTACTGATGAATACAAACAATTAGAAGCACAACTTCAAAGCACTTTAGAAATGATACAAAATATAAACAAAATTAAAATGTCTTTGAATGTTGATACTGGTGCTTTTTCTAAATTGGAAGATACTCTTAAAAATCTTGATTTAGGTATTGATACTAAACAATTTGAACAACAATTAAAATCTGTTATTCAAAATCTTAAAGATATTGGCAATATAGATATTGAAAGTCTTAAACAATTCGCTGCTTACTTGCCAGAAAATGAAATTAAAAACCTTAATACAGATTTACAAAATCTTAGCAACAGCTTAGATGGAGTAAAAATTGGAAATGACGCTAAAACTGCAGCGGAAGAATACGATAAAGCTTTCAAAAATATAAGCAAATTATTAGATACTCAAAGAAAAGCGTTAAACGAAATGCAGGCTTCTGGTAAAACAGGAACTCAAGCATATATTGATTTATCTAATGCTATTAAACAAACTGAAAATCAAATAACAGAATTACAGGAAGCAAACAAAAATATAAATCTTGAAAAACCAGCAAAAGATTTTTCTTCTGCTTTAAGCGAATTCGGTTTTGTTGCTCAAGGTCTAAATACTTTTACTTCTTCTATTAAATCTATTACAGACCCTTTCGTTAATTTAGATACTGCAACTGCTCAAATTAAAACATTAGGCGGTGCAGCTAAAGAAAACGCCGAGAACTTTGAACGTATGGCTTTGGCAATGTCGAAAAAAATCCCTATCAATGCAGCAGATATACAAGCCGCATCTTATAATGCTTTATCTGCTGGAATAGAAGCTACAACTGAAAAGATGGAAGCGTTTATGGACGCGTCCGCTAAATTGGCGGTCGGCGGTTCTGAATCTATTAATAACACGGTCGATGTATTATCTTCCTTATTAAATGCGTATGGTGAAACTGCTGAAAAAGCAACCGAATATTCTGATATTCTATTCCAAACCGTAAATTTAGGTAAAACTACAATTCCAGAATTATCACGTTCTTTGTCTCAAGTAATCCCAACAGCCGCAGCATACGGTGCGTCGCTTAAAGATATAGGAGCTTCGCTTGCTATAATGACTGCTAAAGGTGTGCCGACTGCGCAAGCTACAACAAGATTAAATCAAATGTTAATCCAAATGCAAAAACCTTCTGCTGAATTAAAAAACGCTTTAGAAGGTGCAGGTGTTACTATTGAAGAATTAGGAGACAGAATAAGAGGCGGAGATTTTATAGGTGCATTGCAATTGTTACAAGATGCGTTTGAAAAAGCAGGTGTATCTGCAACGCAGGCATTCGGAAGCGCCGAAGCATCTTCTGCTTTTAATACTCTTACAGGTGATATTAACGGATTGGCAGAAACACTCGCTCAATTCAATAATGCAGCAGGTACAACTGAAGACGCTTTTAATGATATGAGCGACACTATAGAAAACAGAGCAAACCAATTAAAAACAACTTTGGAAAGCGTCCTTACAAGTGTTATAAATGTTACCGGTCCGATAGGTGAAACTGGTGTTGCTTCTATTCAAATTCTTAGCGAAATGCTGCCTTATATAAACACTCTTAACGGTATTAATACTCTTTTTGGTAATACTAAACAACAAATAACAGGTATTGCGACTGCTGTTACTGGTCAGCTTATCCCTTCTTTAATGAAATACAACACTGCAGCACAAAGTGCAACTGCTATACAAAAAGCTCTAAATATAGCAATGAATGTTGTTAAAGCTAATCCTATGATTGCTGTATTTTCTGCAATAGCTATGGCAAGTGCAGGAATAGCTGCTGTTGTTTCCCAATTAAACAAATCTGCAGAGGAACAAAAGAAAATTAATCTTGAATTAAAGAAAAACAATGAAGAATTAATCGAAGGCAACAAGCAAAGACAAAACACTATAAACAATATAGATGCTTTAATTAAAAAATATGATGAGTTAGGTAAAAAGACAAGTCTTACTAAAAACGAAGAAAAAGAACTTGCAGACGTACAAGCTCAATTAAATAAAGAAATCCCAGAAGCTCAAATCGGTATTCTTTCTTATTCTGAATCTTTGGATATTCTGAAAAAGAAATCAGCTGAAAACGTGGAAGGATTAAGCAAACTTAAAACTGAAGCTAAAGAATTACAGCAAACTAAAATTGATTTAGATATAGAACTTGCAACCAACGATGTTGATATTGAAATCGATAAATTAAAAAATAAACTAAGCGAAGCAACAGAGGGTGGATGGATTGTACAAACAAAAAATGACGTTCTAAATTTTATTGCAGGTTGGCAGACTTTCGGCTTGTTAGATGACGTATTTACTCCTAATCCTAAAAAGATTGCTATGAATATAAGCAATTCTATAAAAGAAGCAACAAGCGAAGCAGAATTAGCAAAAGCTAAGGAACAAATGCAGGAACTATTTGAAAGCGAATGGTGGCAAAAAGAAGCAACAGCTGAAGAAAAAAACAGCTTGATGAAATCCTTTGACGCTTTAACTGAAGCCAAAGTAAAAGAAATTCAAGCAGTAGAAAAAGCTAAGGTTGAAGTATTAAGCAATGCAGTAAAAGAAGCATACGATAAAAATATAAAAGAAACGGCAGGCGGTATGATTACAGACGAGGCGGCGCGTAAGATTGCAGAGCAAACAGAAACAACCGTAGAACAAGTAAAAGAGATGTACAACGAGATTAAAAATGAAGCTGTAAAAGCTAACATAGGAGAACAAATTGAAAATATTGTTAAATCTACTGAAAAATTAAAAGACGTACAAGCTCTTAAACAATTAGAAGATGATTTTAAAAATGCTAAAGATGCAGCAGAGAAAGCACGTATTGCTGAAAAAATACAAGAATGGGCGCCTGCTGCAGTTAAGGTTGTAGATACTATTGTCGATGAAAACGGTAAATTAGTAAATAGCTATGAAGTGTCAAGCGAAGCCGTTGAAGAAATGAGCAAAGCTTTAGAAGAGTCTGTAAGCAAAGAATTAATTGACAACCAAAATAATTTATTAAAGACTTTTGAAAAACAAGGTGAAACATTTGCTTATAATGAAAAGAAACTTAAAGACTTGCAAAAACAAATTACAACTAAATCAATGAGAGGTGAAGACGTTTCCCAGCTAAGAGCTGAATATGATAAATTGGCAACTTCTATGAGCAATCAAAAAGACGTAATGTTAAGCCAATTAGAACAAATGGAAAAAGAGGGAACGGCAACAGATAAGATATATAACAGCATAGCTAAATCTATTAAACAACAACCTGACGAATTAAAGAAAGTTATTCAAGCAGAAGTACAAAGAAAACAATTATTAGAGCAGCAATTACAATTACAGGAAGAAGTAAACAAAGCTGTTTCTTACAACAAAGCAAAAGATACAGAGGAAGTAACAAAAGCACAGCAGAGATTATGGGACATGACGGCGCGTTATAATCAATGGGTACAAAATAATTCTGTTAAAGCCGCTAAATCAGACCCACACGCTAAAAAATTATTAGAAGATGTTACAGCCGCTAAAGAAGCATTGAAACAAGCTAAACAAAACGCAGATTGGATTGAAAAAACAAATCAAGATGTAGATGCTTTCAATAAAACTTTTGATAAATCAGTGAAAACTACAACTGCTTCTGCTAAAGCTAAAGAAACTGAATTTGAAAAGAATGAAAAGATATTAAACTCTTTGAAAAATAAATACGAATTGGAACAAGAGATATTTAAAATAAATACAGATAATTTAATTTTATCTGAAAAAAGAGTGAGAACTGATTACGATGACTATAAATACAATCAAGAACAATTAAAAATCCTGGAAAAAGAAAAGAATGATTTAATTGAGTATTTGAAATTAAAAGATGATTTTATGACAACAGATAATTTAAGTGATTTATCTATTGGAATAAAATTAGAAAAAGACGAGTTGGAAAAAGCTCAAAAATTAGTAGTTGATTTTATTAAAGAATATAATAATACTTTGAAAGATATACAGACTTACGAAGCTAAAGTCGATTTAACTCAATTGGATTTATTAGAAGAAAGATTAAAAGACGAAATGAAAACTATTAACCTAAAATTCGGTATAGATGACGACAGTATAAGAATTGCAACTGAAAACGTTAATAAAATTACAGATGATATGCTTTCTATATTGACTAAACGAACAGAAGAAATTAAAGCTAAATTAGAGGAAGCTATGAAAGCAGGAACTAATCAAGAATATATTTTAAATCTTACTAAAGAATTGAATGAAGCTAAATCTAAAGTAAATGATATTATTAATAACAGATTGAAAGCAACTAAAGACGCAAACGAGAAAGAAATAGAATTATTAAAACAAAAATACGAAACTGAAAATGAATTAAATAAAAACTCTTTGGATAAACAAAAAGAGCAGGCAACGAATTTCGTTAATTTCTTAAATCAATCTTTAATTGCTACAATCCATACTAAATTAGAAATTGATACAGAAAATATAAACGATGAACTGCAAAACGAATTAGACAAATTAGACCAGCAATTCGGCAAAAAAGAAAAACTTACTTACAAAGAAGAATTATATAATAAAAAACGTTTAGAAATTGAAAAGAAATATCAAGAAGAAAAAGAAAAATTGCAAATCCAAGCAGCATACAGAGAGCAATCGCTTAATTTGCAAAACCAAAGACGTATGGCTGAATTAGAAGAACAACAAAGAACGGAACAATTAAAGAAAGAAGAAGAATATTATAAAAAGAGCTTAGAACTGCAATTAAATTTAATTAATACTTTACAGGAACAAAGAAGCAAAACACAAGATGATACTATTAAAGCAATGTATGATGCTCAAATCGCTTCTGTTACTGAAAATGCTGAACAAATGAAATTAAAAATACAGGAAATAGAAGGAACAATAAGCACCGTTTCTCAAAACTTAGCTTTATCTGGTGAAGAAATAGCAAAGACTTTCGTTTCTATCTTTGACAGCATGATTGCGTCAGGCGAGCAAATAACTTCTATAAAAGACGGTCTTAGATTGATATTAAAAACATTTAGTGAGTTTTTAATTAGAGAAGCGGAAGCGGCTTTAGAAACTTATTTATTTAGCAGCTCATTCTGGTCAGATATAGCTTTAAAATCTGGTGGTATTATTGCTTTTGTGCCTGCTTTATTGGCTATTGCTAAATCATCATTAAAAGCAATTATAAGTCCTTTAATAACTTCTATAACTTCTAAATTATTAAGTTTCTCAACAGGCGGACGAATTGACTCACCAACATTAGCTTTAATAGGAGACGGCAACAGGTTAGGCGGAGATAACAAAGAATGGGTATTTAGAGACGACCAGCTCCGCTCACTTGTCGAGGAAGTAGTAGATACTCAAAATAATAAAATTTCAAACAGCTTCAAGGCTTTGCAAAATTCTATAAGCAATATAAACCTTACTTCTACTATTAAAGGAAGTGATATTATTTTATCAGTAAAACGTACAGAATTTGAAAATAGCTTGAGAAATTATTAAATTTGAAAATGTTTCTTATTACATTTTTCATAATTAATAACTGTTCTTTTTAACTTTCATTACTTAACAGCAATTTTACGATTGCTGTTTTTTTTATTTTGTTTTTTCAAAAAGAATTATTATTTTTGTATTACAAAATTATTAACAACTTAAAAAGGTAACGCAATGTGTTATGAAAATGAAGGATATGTTTTTATTACATATCAAATTGGACAAGCTAAAGTAAACGCTCAAAAAGAAAGTCCTTTGTGCCAAATGATTCTGGACAATGAAATAGAAATGCCAGAAAAATTATTTGCTGTTGCTTATGTTAGAGAATATGAAAAGTTTGCTTCTATTATTCAAGACAAAATAAACAGAATGAAGTGTTACGATTTATTAAACGGAGACGCACTCCTTGATGCTGTGAAAGAATGTTTTGAAGAATGGAGACAGAGAAACAAAAGCATTAGATTAAACTATCAAAAAAATATTGTACCAAGAAAAAGGAGCAAAAATGAATAATCCAGAAATCCCTCTTGTTTTATATAATAACAAAGAAGAATGGTTAGAAGATATAAAAACAAAAAAAGTAAATGGCTGTACTCAAGAATTTTTAGATTATTGGCTATTAGATTTTGATGAGTATAAAGATTACTTAAACAAATATAATAATGTAAATTGTTTTAATTGTTACGAATGCTCAGACTGCGATGAGTGCTATAAATGCGAATATTGCCATAACTGCAACACAGGGTGGTGCATAAGCACTTGTAGAGACTGCATAGGTTGTCTTGCGTGTACTGGATGCACGAAATGTTATAAATGCAGCAGCTGTATGAATTGTTTTATGTGTGAAGAATGCACGACTTGCAAATCGTGCTGGTTCTGCGTGGATTTTGACAGAGCAGAAAGCGCAAATCATAATGATATATGCGACAATATAAATGAAAAAAGATTTTTTGAAAGATTGAATTTATTATTGCATGATTTAGATAATTATTAAAAATAATTTTGATTTATTCAAAAATTATTATTATTTTTGTAATAAGTTAAAGAATAATATATAAAATTTTATGGAAACGGTTAACGATATTGTAGAACAATTTACTAATGAAAAAGAAACGTTTATTATTAACGATAAAACGTATATTTATCAATATAATAAACTTTGCAATGCTCAAGTGTCTATTGCAACAGAATACATGACGTGGTGCCTGCAGTCTTCTAAGCAAGTACCTAAAGATTTTGATGTATTACTGCAATGTGATTTTGCTTATTGGAAAGAGACTTTAATTTCTTATCTGCTTTTGGAAGAAATAGATAATAAAATACAAAAATTTAATCTTGATGCTTGTCTTGATGTTAGAAACGGTCTTCTGGAACAACCAGCAGACCAAGAAAACGGCTCTCGCGACATGCAGGTAAAAATGCAAAAGATTATTGAAAGTTTTTTTCTAAAACGGGGAAGATTAAAGGATCTATTGACATTCTCTTACAGAGCAAATCCGAAAAAGCTAACGCCAACAGAAGAGTTAATGGCATTGGCGGAAGCGTGGGAAAAAATGACAAACTCCGTAAAGACCTTGTCAGAAAACAATTTATTTCAAAGCATATCTTCGAAAAAGAAGAAATCGAAAAAAGACTCGACTGGGCAATAAAAAATAACTGGTACAATCTGCTCCTGGCAGATTATGATATTACAAGGGTAGAAGATATTAAAAAAAGCAATTTTATTGAAACTATGTTGGTTTTAGAAACAACAATTAAAAACAAGTATTAATTATGAGTAATGAGAACCTTAAAAATCTGCACGCTAATAAAAAAGAAATAAAAAAATTATTGGATAAAGGCGTGCCAAAAAGAATAATAGCTGAAAAAATGGGAGTTACTTATCAATCTTTCGTTTTCTTTAAGAGACGTTATATTGATAAAAATACACCTTCTCCTGAACGTTATATTATTCTTAATAATTCCGATATTGTAAGAAAAATAAAAAGAGATTTAGAACTTGGTATTCCAAGACTTAAAATAGCTAAAAAATATGATATAACATATTATAAATTATGGAGATATTTCGACGTTCCTAAATTAAAAAAATAATTATCTTTAAGGGAGAATATAATGAAGTACATAAACGAAAACAAATTATACGATAAATGTAATTATTGCTGTAATTTCAGTAAATGCTATTCTTTGTCTTTCGATAGACACCATATTATTGATATTCAAGTAAAAGATAATTATAAATGCAATTATAAATTTGATAAAGAAAAATATTTGTTAAAATAATTAAAAATATATTTGTTTTTTTTAAAATAATTATTATTTTTGTAATACAAAATTATTAATATAAATTTGAGGTAATCAATGAATATCAATAAGTATAACGGAATTTTAGCCAGATTAGAAAAAGAAACTAATCAAATCAAACTTTTAGAATTAGAAAAATACAATAGATATCTAAAAGTTTACAAACAATTATCTAAAGAAATAGATAATAGAAAAAGTATTATTAAATACTACAAAAAAGAATATAATGATTATTCTTTATACTCTTTGTTTTTCAGAATGAAAAACACTGCTAAATATATATTGATTTATTTATTTAAGCATATAAGTTTATTAATCTTAAATCCTATTATTATGAACAGCAAAGGAGAAAACAATGAGTAAAGAATCTTACAAAACATTAAGCGAAGCAATGCTGGAATTTCAAAGACAGCTTAAACCTATTGAAAAATTAAACACCGTGAAATACAACGGCAAAACTCAATTCAGCTATGCAGATTTAGCAACTATACAGCAAGCTATATTCCCTATTTTAAGCGAGGTAGGTTTAGAATGCTATTTTTCATTAAAGACTTTAGAAAATGAAAAAATTAAATTGACTTGTACATTAACCCATTCTGCTTCTCAAGAAATGAGAATTACAGAATTGATTATTGGACAAAAAATAGAAGACAATCCGCAAAAATTCGGCGGATTTATAACATACGCCAAACGTTATTTATTATCAAGCATTTTGAATATAATAATTTGTGATGAGATTGACGTGGACGCTATGGCGCCTGATATATGGGCAAATACTAAAAGCAAATACAATGTTGAAGTGGACAGAGTACAGAGAAGCAGCAGACCAGTACAGCAGGCACAACAGCCAGTACGACAGCCAGCTCAGCAGCAACCAAGACAGGCGCAAAAACCTGTTATGAAAATACAGGAAATAAAACCTAAAGAAATAACAAAAGAACAAAAAGACAAGTTTATAAAAAATATTAAAGAAAATTTAAATAATACTTTTCTTGCTCAAGATTTTACTGCTCTTCTGCACGAAATTAAACAAGGAGCAAAGAATTTAGAAATAGCAGATGAAGTTAAAACAAGTTTAATTAAAGAACTACACGAGAGAGCAACTAAAGCATTCAATTACAAATACAAAAAAGATACAGAGTCTTACGAAGCAGTATTAGAAGACAAAGCAGAAATAGAATTTTAATATGAAAACTAAAGAGCATAATTTACAAACATCTTGTTATTATTATTTTAATATAATTTATAGAAAATATAAAGGTTTATTATTTGCAATTCCCAATGGCGGATTAAGGAACATTAAAACAGCAGCTTATCTAAAAAAAGAGGGAGTAGTGGCAGGCGTAGCGGATATGTTTCTAAGCGTTCCAAACAATGAATATCATGGTCTTTATATTGAGTTTAAGGTGGATTACAACAAGCAGTCAGAGAGCCAGAAGCTCTTTGAAGAATTAGTAAAACAGCAAGGTTATAAATATATTGTAATCAAATCATTAGAGGAATTTCAAATTGTAGTAAAAAGTTATTTATCAAACAAATAAATTTAGGTTGTTAAAGTGGATACTTTGAATAAAGTGGAGTTAATAGGCAGAGTTATAAAGGTGAGCAAACTTGTTAATTCTAAAACTTCAAACCATCGATGGGCGTATGCTTGGCTTGACCTGCAGCGAAAACATGGAGAGTCGAATATTGTAAAAATAAGAGCGTGGAATGGAATAGCGGATTTATTGATTAATGATTATGCACTGGGAAGTTTAATATATTTTGAGGGACATTTAACATATACGAAAGATGACAATACAGAAGTCCAATGCGATAAATTAGAAATCTTATATTATCCACAAATGCCAGACAAGCTGTCAAATACGATAGAGCAAGTTAAAAGAACATTTAATTCCTTAGGAACAATTAACTAAAAAGAAAGCGGATCTATACAGGTCCGCTTTTGAATTTATAAACAAAAACAAAAAATTATACTTAATGCAAAAAGCACCATACAAAAATAATAAAATTTATATAAAAAAAAAATAAAACCTCTTAAAATTAAAAAACGCCGTTTATTTTTGATTTACGGCGTTTTTCTTTTCAAATGATAAATTATAAGGGTGAAGCTGTAAAGTCTCAACAGAGGAGACAAATGACGGCAAAAACACACATTCTAAAATAAAAGAGAATGAAAAATAAAAATATCAAATCATCAGCGTAAAATTATCTCATCGAATTAAAAATTTATATTCTTTTCTCATTATATCAAAAAACAGCGTTTATTTGCTCATATTTTAATTTTATTTTTAATTTGATAATTGTAAGGGTGGAAGTATAAAAATTAAATACTGGTCATTTCTGTGCGTAATTTTGCATATCCTGAATTATAGGAACATATAAATAGTAAATCACACGCACACACTCGCGCGCGCGCACGCGCTTTATTTATCCTATTATCGATTATATATATTTAAAATAAATATTTATATATATATTTTTAAAATACTGTTAATGTAATATTTATTTATTAATGTAATATTGTCTTATATTTTATATGTTTAAATTTAAAATACTGTTAATGTAATATTATATGTTAATGTAATATTATCTTGTATGTTAATTATATGTTAATAGTATTAATTATTATTTTATATGTTAATATAATATTTAAATTATAATATTATATATATAT
>JAFVGB010000014.1 GCA_017475185.1 Clostridia bacterium | reverse complement strand
TTTCAATTTACTGATTTCTAATTCTTGTTCTTTTTCTTTTTTAATATTTTCTAATCTTAATATTTCATTATGCTCCTTCTGCTTTTTTCTAAAATCTTCTGATTCTTCTTTTTCTGGTTTAATACCTCCTACAATTCTAGATAGTATATGTTTTAGAAAATTCATTTTTTAATATTAAAAAACTAAAAATTCGTATTTTCATAGCAATTTACTGACCGCGTACTGACCGACCTACCCCATGGCGGAAATTTATCAAAATTTTTCAATTTTTTCAATCTTGCTTCTTTCTCAATTTTCTATCTTTTTTCGACGTCCTAGACTATATAATTTTTAAATTTTGCGTAAATTCCGCCTCAAAATTGAGGTCGGTCAGTAAATCCAATCACTACTTTTTTCTTAATATAATTTCTTTTAACTGCAAAATTTGACTGAACGTTGCTTTCCTGATCACAGAAAATATGCCAAAATTAGCCAAAAAATAGCAAAATTTTGCGACATCACATTTTTGTCCGATTTCAGGGGTCTGAGGTCGGGCAGTAAATTTCCGCTAAATCTCTAATTTTTCAAATTATATACTATCGCTCTTTATTACAAAAAATACTCTTCTTAATTTTTTAATTTTTTTTAATTTTATTTTCTTTAATCTCTTATCTTTCGTGGAAATGTCATTTACAGAGCCAAAAATGCAAAAATACGACGTTCCAGATGGGGTAAATTTGCCATTTCCTGGATAAATTTTTTTGAACTTTCTACCTTTTTCTTTCTCTTTCTGTCTTTTTTTGCGTGACGCTCATATATGGTAATATTATATTATTCGCGTCACGCGGGATACTTATAATATATATACTATATATTATAATTTTAAGAATTATAATTTTTTAAAATTAAATTTTATATTTTTTAATATTAAAAAATTCATATATAATATTTTAAAAAGATGCATTCTATAATTAAGAACTTAACTAAAATACAAATCTTGTATAAAATACAAGAACTTAGAGACAAAAAACAAAGGATTAATTCTGAAATAAAAGAATTGTTGTCTATTTTAAAACAGTTCAATAAAGATAAGATGACAGATAAGCAGAGATCTAATATTCAACGTGCTAGAAAAAGTAATCCTAAAATATCTGCTAAATCTATTAACAAGACTAAATAAGTATAAAATATATTTTTACTAATAACCTAAAGCTTGCAATTATATAACTTCATACTGAATAGGACTTTCATACAAATTATTACCTTTCTTTAAGTATCTTAGAAAATATCTATGCACAAAACAAGTTATACTCTTATCTGTTTTACTAGAATTACAAATACAAACTGGCTTCTTAACAATCTTTATTATCTCTAACATATCTTCTATCTCCAATAATTTGCTTCCTCTCTTTATTTGTTGTTTGTATATATTAAAGGCTATCTCTAATTCCTTATCATGCTTATCATACAAACTTCCACAAATTACTCTCTTCAAGCTTTCATTATCTTCTATCCACATCTTTAGAGTTCCATAATTTACTTTTATATAATTTTCCTTATTGCATTTATCTAGATCTGTCATTATAATATCATAATTACTAATATCTATATAAACATTATAATACCAACTTACTCTACTCTTAATATATAGCAGTATACCATCGAATACATCAGAGTAATTATCTTTATCATATTCTTCTTCTTCTATTCTATTATAAAGCTTTGTCTTCATTATTCTTCTAGCTATAGCTTTATCTTTACTATTAAATAGTTCTTTAAAATCTTTATTAGTTGTAATAATTCTAATAGTACTTTTATCTACTACCTGCATTGAATTTTTAACATTTGCCTGGTATTCCTGTTCACTATCTAATAAATGTATTATCTCTTCTCTACTTTTACCTTTTAAATCTATATCATCATACAGTAAGAACAAATGTTTTCTCTTATCATATAGTTTTAGTTTATCATTATGCTGTATTACTATCATATCATTTCCACCCATGTGAGTTATTACAGAAGTCTTAAAAGTTCCTGGTTGACCTTGCAACCCAAAGCTAATTGGCTTCCCATACTTGTTTGTGTACAATCTAGCCCATATATATATAGTTATTAATAATTTTCTGTGTATATAAATTGGTTTTTCATAATCCTGTTTATCATTATTCAGTCTATCCAAATTTTCTATATCTTTCATATTAGATATAATGTCAAAGAATAATACCCAATCTTTAATACTAATATACTTATTCTCTAAATACTTATCAAATATTTCAGTTATCTGTTTCTTATAATTCTTAATATCTTTATTAGAGCATATTAGTTTGTATATATTTTCACGTATAGACTTAGTTCCTATATTACATGTTTTACTGAAATATTTGCCCAGATATTTAGATATAATTCCTAACATTTGTTTATTAGTTAGATATTCAACGCTATCTTCATTCTTACCAGAGAATATTTTAAAGTTTTCAGTCTTAGTTATATAAGCTATAGTGCTTTCCACATTTTTTACCGTTTCATATCTACCATGCACTCCATCTATATCAAGTCTTCTTGGATTTTTTATATCGCATTTGGAAAGAAGTTGTATATAAATGTGGGTATGTTCATAGTTTGTTATCTCAGATCTTTCAAATGCTATTATACACCAATGCATATTACTCGAAAACTTTTTATACAAGAATTTAACAAAATCCTCAGGAGCATAATTAGATAATTTATTGTTATCCATACTGTAAGTTACTAATATCTTTTTACTATTTAATCTAAAGTTTTCTATTTTCGAATTTTTTCCTAGCAAATCATCATTATCTCCTAAATTATCTAGTTCTTTCTCTATATAACTTATCTTTTTGCTTACTTCCTTTCTTTCATTTTTTTTAGTTTTGTTTTCAATTGCATTTCTTAATACTTGTAGTTCTTGTTTCAATTTACTGATTTCTAATTCTTGTTCTTTTTCTTTTTTAATATTTTCTAATCTTAATATTTCATTATGCTCCTTCTGCTTTTTTCTAAAATCTTCTGATTCTTCTTTTTCTGGTTTAATACCTCCTACAATTCTAGA
>JAFVGB010000013.1 GCA_017475185.1 Clostridia bacterium | reverse complement strand
TCGATTTTTTCAATTCTTTACATTTTTTTACACATTTTTGCGATTTTTTAGCGATTTTTGAAAATTCGCAAAAATTAATTTGCTATAATACTATCACAATAATAAATTAAGTTCTTTTGAATTAAAAAATATTCCCCTATAGCATAAGAGGTAATGCACTTGGAATAACATTTATGTTTATTCATCCGGAGCATAAATGCCAAAGGTGGATGACAAAGGGATTTTATCTTATTAAATTCTTTTATAACCATAGCAATATCTAATAAGAATATTGTGAGATACAAGTTCAAGTCTTGTTGGGGGATAAAATTTTAACTTTTATTTGTTAGGATAAAAGTGGTAGCTCGGTAAGAATTGAACACTTAACGAGCAGATTTCAAAAATTATACTAAAAAACAAAATATAAATACTTGATTAAAATAGAATAGCCTTTTGTTTGCTAACTTAAATTTTGGCTATTCTATAAAAGAAAAAAAGTAAAATAGGATAAAAAATGGAAGAAATTAAATATACTCACTTATTAGAGTGTAGACATTGTGTAAGTGCAGGGCATTGTAGAACATATTATATGAGATGTAATGTTATTAGTGAAACTGAAAAATCTATAAAACTTGAAATTATCGGTGAGAGATATTGGAAAGGGTTTGAAAATAAAAGAAGAATAAGATATTTACCTAAAAATGAAAGTTGGAGATTATTAAAAAATAACGAGTAGAACAAAAGGAGCAATAAAATGTGTGAAAAAGCAGATATTATTTTTGAAACACAAACTTGGATAAAATTATTAGCAATAAGAAGAGTGCAACAATTATCTAACGAATTATTTATCGGAACAGAATTAGGAAAAAGTTTTGAGGATATAGAATATATAATTAAAAAATCAAGAGAGATAATATCTAATTTATCTAAATTAGATAATGATAAAAAATAAAAAAGAGAGGTAGAAAAAATGGGTATTAATTTAGATTTATTGTATCAAGTAGTAAGAAAATTTAATTTTACGGAGAAAGACTTTTTAGATATTTGCAATTATTGTGATGAGATAATAGTAGGAACAGGATTATATGATGAAATAGTAGGGGTAGTAGAGCAATTATTTGCAGAAAAATTTATAATGGTAGAATAATGAAAGATAGAACAAAAGAAGAGTTAATTAGAATATATAGAAAAGATATGAATATTAGAAAAATGTGGATGAAGAGAAACAAACATACAATATCAGTAATTTATTTTAGAAAAGAATATAAAAAGTTAAGAGAAAAGTTACAAGAATTAGAGAGTAAATAGTATGGCATATTATAATGGAAGAATACTAGTAGATTTACAGAATAAGATTTTAGATAAATACAATATTTATGTTGATATAGAAGAGTTAAGTGAATTAACTATTAGGTTTATGAAATTAGGAAGTTTTGATTTAATAGATTTAATAAATTTAAAAGAAGAGGCTGTAGATTTAGTAGCACACAATTTAAAAATAACGGGGTAATAATATGGGTATGACTATAGTAAAAGGATTTAAAAAGGATTTTGAGAAGAATTTAGTAAAGACTGAATTAAAATTAGGGTTAAAAGATTATTATCCGGACATAGAGATAGATGAGGAGAGTGTAATAGCTAATATTATAGTAAGATTACAAGTTTTACTTAATTTACCGGTAGAAATGGTAGTAAAAAATATAGGTAGAGAGATAGACACAGCGATAAACATATTTTATAAGATGTATATAAGTGATATAGGTATGATACTTGCTGATAGAATAGTAAAAAGGGTAATGGAATTAGAGTATTATGAATTTAGAAAGAATTTATAAAGAGGTAAAGTTATGAAGATATATTTTAAATTTTATTATCTTATAGAAAAATATTTACGAGTATTAGAAGAATTAGGATATAGTTTATATAAAGATACAGAAACAGAATTTATTTATAGAAATAGTGTAGGTGTTGAATTTATTTTTACTTATAGGTCTATGTATCAAAAAGGTATTAATATACTTGTTTATAGAATTAAAAAATTTGACGGTAATTATGTTAATGTAGACCATGTTATAGGAGAAATTGAAAATGGTTGTATAGGGATGTCAAATTTAAATGAAGATAGTTTTAAGTATTATATTACTGATGTATTAACACAGCGATTAATAAATGAAACTAAAAAACAGAAAAATGAATTATTTGAATTATTAACATTTCATTATGTAGATATACATAGGAATAAAAAATTGGAAGTAAAGATACCGAAAGCTAGTATAGATTATATAGAACAAAGTATTTTTGGTGGTGGTTGGGATATAGTATTAAAATCCGGTAGAGGTATAAGAGTAATTGAAACGATAGAGCAGATAGAAAAGATATATAACGGAGAGTTTATAAATGAACGAAGAGAAGATAAAGATAGCAAAGATACTTAATAAATTAGGTTATGATATAAGTGCAAAAGATATAATAGTAGATTTAAAGAGCAAAAGTTTTTACACTTATATTAATGAGCAGAGAGTAGGTTGTTATTATGATGAAGATTTAAAAACGGTTATAATGTATGGAAATATAGAATTGGCTAAATATTTTATAGACGGATTAGTAAAATTATTGAGGTTAAAATGAAGAGAATAATATTATGGTTTTTTAGATATTTAATGAAAAGGGTAACAATTAGTTGTGTTACCGGATATATAGAGTATGATGTAGATAGAGTATGGTTTTATAAAGAGCAGTTAGTATTAGGTTTGAAAAATAGAAGAGTAATAAATATAGAAGAAAAGGGGGATAAAGGTGGCAAAGATAGAAATATCCGGACTAAGTAAATCGGATAAACATAGAATTTTTTTAGACTTGTTATTTGTATCAAGAAAGAGGTATTTAACTAGGTTTGAAAATTTTTTATTTACTTTACTTTATGCAGACAGAAAAAAATGTGATACAGAATTGACTATTAGTGGAAATTTATTAGAAGTTATAAATGCAGATTACAGTAAAAGTTTATCAGTAGGGCAGAGATTTTTTATAGATGATTTATTAGGAGAAACTATAAGGTTTGACAAAGAGGGAAAAGCAAAAGAAAATCACAATACAGTTATGTATTGAACAAATAATTGAACAAAATTTGAACAAAATTACAACAAAATTGAACAAAATTGAACAAAATTGGAACAAATAATTATGAAAAGTATAACAATTATAGTATTTGATACAATAAATTTAAGTGTAAAAAAGGCAAAAATAGAGCAAAAAGATTTAGTAGCTTTTGTAAACAAATTAGAGAGTGGGCAAATAATGTTAGTAAAGGGGGGAGCAATTGAAGAAATCTTTATAAGAGATAAAAAAGTAAGAGCATTTGTAGAGAGTAGTAGTATAAGAAGTGCAATAGAGAGTTTATAACAATAGGTTAAGAGCCTAAATTTAAAAAGGGGGATTTAGCAAAATGGCTAAACAAGAAACAAAAACAGCAAAAGTAGTAGAAAGAAAAGGTTATGAAAAAGTAGGTGGATTTGAGGCAGAATTTTTTAGTTTTAAAAAAGCAGGGGATGAATTTACAGGAAAATATTTGAAAATGGAAGTAGCAAAGAAAAAATCAAAATTTTCTAAAAAACCGGTAGAAGTAAACAGATACTTTTTTGAGAGTGACGGAAAGAAATGGCAGATAGACAATATGGGAAATTTAGGTTATTTAATTGACCAAGCTAATTTAACAGAGGGTAAAGAAGTATTGATAGTTTATAACGGTAAGAAAGACGGTGGAGATAAAAAGAAATATCACAATTTTGACCTCTTTATTAAAAAGTAGTATAATTAAGTAAAATCAACACAGGAAAGGTAGATATTTATATACACAACAAATATCTACCTTTTTCTAAAGAGGTAGCTTAATGAGTAATTTAGACCAAAAGAGACAAATATTAGAAGAGTACAATAATATAGGATTTATTAGATACAAAAACAGAGCTTATGTTCATAAAAATTTGATGTTATTAAGAGATTATATAGCAAATACTTTAAAAAGTTATGTAGCTTTTTTCAAGAATAAGGGATATAAGATAGACAAAAAGAGTGTAGATACTATTACTGATTTTATATTTAAAGCAAAAAATCCACAAGAGCAGGAAGAAAGGGAGATGAACATTTTATGGGAGACAAATACAGGACTTGCTTTATTACCACCGGACACGGTAATAGACACATCTTCAAAATTTGCTTTTAATTATAATTGGAAAAGCAATTTATCTAGTAAATACTTATTATTAAAGACTTATGGGATAAATTCAAAAAAGGATATAGAAAATAACAGTTATGGCAGACCGGTTGAAATAAGAGAGACAAAAACAAAAACTAGTGTAAGAGAAGAAAAGGTAAGACCTAAAGTTTATATAGACAGATATTATTACAAAGGTAAGCAGATAAAAAAGGAAAATGCTTTTGAGAGAGTGTTGGTATTAAAGAAGAATATTGAAGAGATAGTATATAAGGTTGGTAGAACATACAGAACAATATATGTTAATGTTAAGACAGATGAGAGGGTATATAAGAAAAATGCTTTTAAAGTAGCTTTAAAACTTAAAAAAGGTGTAAAAAAGATTAGAGGTGCTTATTTAAGTAAAAAAGAAGTAACATATATTAAAACGAAAACAACAACGATAGATAAAATTGAATATGTTAAAGTTAATTATTTTGCACAGACATACAGAAATTATTTACCATACTATTTATTTTTAAGATTAGCTAAGCAAGAAGATAAAGATACCGGAAAAATTGTTGATAAGATAAAATTTTATATATCTACTTATGTAAGCAAAGAGGGTAATATAAAATATATTCCGTCAACGATAAAAAACGGACACGATATTATAGCTAATAGTGATATGATTGGTAATGTAGTAATGCCACAGATATTAGAGAGTAAGAGTATGACTGATTTAATAAGAGCAGACGGAAGATTAAGAGAAAAGCCAAATACAGACACAGGATTTTTTGATACGCCGGTATTGATGTTGTTTTATGTAGGGCAGAAAAATTTATCAGCAAAAAAGAGATATAGAAGAACAATAAGAGATGATGTAGATGTAATAGATGTTTATAGTGAGGCTGATACCGGAAAAATGAGAGATAGTAGCTCATTGAATATTAATAGAAATGCTGATTATTTAGTAGATATAAAAGATGTAGAGCTAAAAAAGAGTAGTAAAGAGCAAGATGAGATAAACAAAATAGAGATAGAATATAATACTATTCAAAGGCAGATAGAGAGATTAGAAAAACAGATAAAAAAAGAGCAGATAATAAAAAATTATTTTGCAGAGAGAAAAATTAAAAAGGTTACTGACAGAAACATTGATAAAATCATAACAGAATTAAATGATAGTATTAACAAATTAAATAAACAGAAACGATTTATTACAGATAACGAGATAAAAGAGAATTTATTATTAAGATTAGAGACATTTATAAATTACAGAGATGATTTAGAGACTATTGAGGGTTATTATGATAAAAAATTATATGATAATGCTATAAAAGAATTTAACAATGACAGATTAACATTAGAGGACACTTTAAGAAATAATATAAAAAAATTACAAGATAAACAGAAAGCTATAAAAAAGCAATTAGATAAACAGCAACAGACATTAAGACCTATTGATGAAACAGTAGACACAGATATGATTGGAGATGGAGAATTAGTAAGAGTTCATAAAGTAAATTTATTAAGAAGATATTATAATAAAATTGTTAATGAAATAAACAGCAATAACAATTTAATATCTTTTAAGAGGAAATAATGAATATATTAGAAATTTTAAAACAGAATAAAGATATAGAAAAAATTTTAAATTTAGATTTCATAGAAATAATATTAGATTATTATAGATTATTAATATTTCACGATAAACAGCGTAAACTTAATTTTCAAATACAGAGAATAAATGATTGTTATTGGTATACTGAATTTGATGATAATGGAGAAGAATTATGTAGTACAGATATAACTCATAATAGTGTTTGTAGTACTTTAAATGAAGAAATTTTAAGAAGATTAAAATTTTATTATAAAGATTTATTAGAAACAAAAACTATTGCAGAAATATTACGTGATAATGGTGTAAAAAATGAAAAAATACTTAATGATTATAAAAATGTTATAATTCATAAAGGTGCTGATAAATTATTAGAAATAAGATTTATATGTGATTATGTTATTAATGATAAAGATTTTATATCTAATGGTAGTATTTTTTATTTAATAGGATATTGTAGAGATAAGAAAACTGTAAAATTAATGGATAAAACGCAAAAGTATGTTTATATGACTTTAGAAGAATTTAGAGTTTTAACAAGAGAGGTAAAATGATATTAATATTTATATTATTATTAATTTTTAATTATATATTAACAATTTCAATAATAAAGACAACTAGTTTTACTTTTAGACAACAATTGATATTATTAATACCTTTTATAACTTTAATTTTATTAATATGCTGTTCAATTTATATAATAGTAGAAGATATATATTATGATTATTTTTGGAGGCAGAAATGACACAATTTATAATTGTACAGGGTTTTACAGGTAGTTTTATACCATTAAATGTAGAAGATTTTAAAAAGATGATAATACCTATAACAGAAAATACTATTATTTTTGAGAATAAAGATAAAATATCTCATCCTAAAGTTAATAGTATTATTTCTAATAAAAAATGACATTACTAATATTTTTTGTATTGAAAAAATTGAAGATATTATGTTACAAATTAACATTTTAAAAAAAGGAGAATAAAAATGGTTAGAAAAATTGTTAAAAAAGAGATTGTATTAAATAATTTTTTAAAAAAGTTTTCTGTATTAAATGATACAGGATATACAGAATATGATGTTTATATGGATATGGGAAGAATAAGAGTAGAGATAAAACACAAAGATAAAATGTTATATTTTATGGAATATAATGAACAGACAAAAGGGATAGAAAGTAATGAAGTTCAAGACAGTAAAATGTACAAATTATTAAAAACATTTTTAAAAGATTATTATGAATTAGGAAAAATTTAATGTGTATCAGTAAATATTTTCATACATATATTGTTAAAGTAAGAAATATTAATCATTGGTATAATGTAGAGGGGATAGACTACATTAATAATTGTGTAATAATTTTATACAAAAATATGTTAGTAAGAAAAAGTTTTTATGAAATAGAAAAAGTAAAAGTAGTTGGTGTAATAGAAGATTGGGGTAAAAAATGTTAAGTATAAATTTATTTTCTGTTATTATTATTGCATTAATAATGGATTATATTGATAAAAGACATTATTATAAGTGTGTTGATAAACATATTTATGGATATTTTCGTAAAGATTGGCAAAATAAAAAAGTATGGGATTATACAGATTATGATACTACATTAGATGATTTTTATTGGTTATTTTATTATATTTGGTGTGATATAAAAAGGATAGTTAGATGATAAAAAATATTATAGTACCTACATACATTATTGACGGAATAAACAATAAAGTAAAAAAATTTCCTAAATATTATAAATTTTGGGGAGCAGATTTTGAAACTGTAAATGGAGAGCCATACAGTTTACAAATTTGTGAGAACGGTAAAGACGCAAAACTTATATGGGTAAACAAGAAAAATGTTTTACACAAATTTATAAGTTATTTTAAAAAACATATTGTAAAACACAAATTAAATGTTGTATATTTTCATAATTTAAATTTTGATTTATCGGTATTGCTATATCAATTTCATAAAGAATTTTTAGGTCATATAAGTTTAGAGACAGAAGTTGACGGTGTAGAGATAGAGGCTGTTTTAGGAAGTATTACATTTGCTAAATTTACTTTTAGTTATGAAGAAAAAAATAGTAAAGGTATGACTGTATTATGGGTATTAGATAGTTTAAGTTTTATGTCCGGTGGTAGCTTAAAATTTTGGGCTGAAAAATTACATTTACCATTTAAGAAACTTCCGGTACCAAAAGGTATAGGAGAGAAAAAACTTAAAAGTAAAAAATTTATAAATTATGCAAAGCAGGATTGTATTGTTCAATGGCATTTAGCAAGTTGGATTTTAGATAGACATAAAGAGTATAATGTAGCTCCGTGTGTATCATCGGCACAATTTTCTATGAGAGTATTTAGGTCTAGTTTTTTTAAAAAAGATACATTAATACCGTATATACCTAAAAGAGCATTAGAGGGCTGTGTATTAAGTTATCACGGTGGAAGAAACGGATTTTATGTTGACAGACCTACTCTATTTAAAAATTGTGCAGAGGTTGATATTTCAAGTGCATATCCTTATGCTATGACTAAATTACCTAATTTTAATCATTGTAGTTATAAAAGAACAAAAGAATTAAAAAATGGTATTGAGGGAATTTATCAAATTACAGGAATATATTTAGGTTGTAAATATCCGGTAATATTTACACATAATTTTAAAGAGATAGAGAAAAATTCAATTTTTAAGATATGGGTAACTAGTTATGAATTAAGAGCTGTAATAAAAGAAAAAAGTGTAAAAGATTTGAAGATATTAGACGGATATATTATTGAAGAGAGTAATGAAGAAAAATACAAATATAATCCTTTTAAAGATTTTGTAAATACTTTTTATAATAAAAAAGAAACAAGTGATAATTTTCAACAAAGACTTATGTATAAAATTATTTTAAATTCTTTGTATGGAAAATTTATACAAACTACATTGGATGATGATAATGTTTTGGAAGAGGAAGAAAAACCTAAAGAGCCTACAATAAGTTTAGAGGCTGACGGAAGTATAAAATTACTAAATGATAATGCAGGAAACAAAGAATATATTGCCGGTGGTATGTTTAATCCTATGATAGCAACATTAATAACAGGATATACAAGAGTTTATTTACACAGATTAGAACATAAATATCAAGCAATACACTCTTCAACGGATAGTATAAAATGTAATGCTAAACGATTGGAAAAAGATTTGCCAAAAGGTCTTGGAACATATAAACTTGAGTGTGTAGGAGATTGTTTAATTTTAAGAAATAAATTATATTTGCATTATAATGAGAAAGGAGAAATAAAAAAGTTTGCCTTGCACGGATTTAGTGGTAAAAAAGAGCAATTATTAGAGCTTGTAACTAACAAGAAAAATACATATAAAGTAAATAGGATGTTAAAAGTTAGAGAGGCATACAAACAACAATTAAAACCGTTAATGATGACGGAACAAGATAAAATTTTAGATATAGATTTATCTGTTATAGACGTAAAAGAAGATTATTGACAATATAATTTTATTTTTATATATTTAAGGTATGTTAAAAACAAATTATGAAATACCATTAGATAGATTTGAGATAATGTTAAAAATATTTCATTTTGATTTATCTTATGTAAATATGTATAAGGTATATAATATTTTTAAAGATGTTTTTAGATACGATACTTGTTTTACTTTTCTTGATGAGGATATGGAATTAATCAAATATACATTAAATTGCAAATATGCAATAGAACAAATTTGTTATGATTTAGGGATAAAATTATGATAACACAAGCTTATGTTATGAGAGGTATTGGAGACGCATTAAATTCTAGAGATTTTTTATTAAATTATTGTGAACAAAAACATATAAATCAAGACAGTATAACAGTATATACATCCATACATAAAAATATATTTAAAGATACACGATTTAAAATAGAAAATGCAACAAAGTGTGATATAACTAAATTAACTTATTATGCTAATTTTGGTTATTTTGATTTACCTAAATGGTATAGTGATAAAAGATTTGATAAATGTATAGCAGTAAATGCTAATATAAATTATACTTTTAATAAAATAAAAAAATTAAATTGGAATTGTAATATAAGTGATATTGATTTACCGGAAAAATTTGTTACGGTTAATTACGGACACGATAATAATTCTAATCCGATGATGAAATGTATAAAAATGTGGTCATTGGATTATTGGAATAAATTAGTATATTTGTTATTTGAATTAGGAATAGATTGTGTTCAAATTGGTGGTGGTTGGAGCTGTAAAGATATTAGAGGTGTAAAAGTAAATTTAGTAAACAAGTTATTTTTAGAGCAAAGTGCTATGATAATGAAAAAAGCTCTTTTTCATATTGATGTTGAGGGTGGACTTGTTATTTTAGCTCAACATTTAGGTGTAAAATCTGTTGTGTTATTTGGAGCAACTGATAATAGACATTTTGGCAGAAAAGGAAATTTAAATTTAAGAAACAGTAATTGTAATGCTTGTAGTGGTAATATAGATAAAGGTAGTTTATCAAAGCCTTTATATGTATGGGATAATAATTGTAATAGCAGATGTATGCTTGATTTAAAGCCGGAATATGTATTAGAAAAAATAAAGGAAAACAATTGGTTATGAGTAGAGCTGAAAGAGTAAGGAATACTATAGTAAGACATTGTAATAATTGTTGTATAGGAATATGTGAAGTATGTATTTTAAATACATTAAAAAATATTTTAGATGAGAGGTTTATAGAAAATGGAGAACACACTAGAAAAAAAAGAGCAAGTAACAAATTTAGAAAAAGAACAACAGTTAAAAAAGCCTAAATGTTGTCCTTTTTTAACAATTCCGGTAATGATGACAAACAAATTTACACAAAAGCAAGAGGCACAATTAAAAATTAATGCTTGTATAGAAGATAATTGTGCTATATACAATTCAACAATAAAAAGATGTAATTTTTCAAAATAAAGGTATAAAATTATGTTTGATAAAATAACAAACAAAGTAACAATGATAATTTTAAAAACTATAATTTCTAGATATTTTGATAATTTAAAAGTTGCCGGATATAAATTGTCGGTTAGTGAAGAGAAAGACAGTTATAAAATTGAGGCAAATTTACCAAAACAAAGTATTAACAATTTAGTTAATAAATTTAAAAAATAGAGAGGATAAAATGGCTAAAAAACAAAAACAAAAACAGGAAATAGAAATAGAAGAGCCTACTGTTATTGAAGAGGAAGAAGATAATCCGGTAATAAAAATAAAAGATATTGATACTCCAAAAGAGATTGATAATGATGATATTCCCGATGAGTTGCAAAGTGTAATTGATGAGTGTGGTGCTGATTGTAGTTATACAGTTGGGGTATTTAGGTATAATGATAAAACACAACAAAAAGAAAAAGTAGGAACATATCAAATAGCTGAATTTAAGCCGGATATGATTGCAAAAACTTATGGTGGTGGAAAATATGAGTATATGGTTAGAGTAGGAAATAAATTGCATAGAAGATTGACAACAACTTATGCAACAGCTGTTGTACCGGAAAAGCCACAAGTACCGACATTACAAGAAATTCAAACAATGATGAATAATAATATTCAAAAAGATGAAAATTCTAATAATGTTATGATGAAAATGTTGGAATTACAGCAACAACAAATGACTACATTACTTACAACATTATTAGCTAATAAACCTAAAGAAGATGATAGTTTTGATAAAGCAATAAAAATGATGAGTGTTTTAGGTGTTAAAAATGCTAATAACGATATTGATAAAATGTTATCGGTATTTCAAAGAGGATTGGATTTATCTACTAAAGTTAGTGATTTACAGGCAACAGATGAGGATGATGAAGATACAGGTATAATTACAAAATTACTTAAAAAAGTTATTAATAGTGAGGCAGGAGCTGATATTTTACAAAAATTATTAGCAGGAAAAACAGTTTTACCACAAGCTGAACAACCTACAGCAGAAAATCCTTTACAACCGGAAACAATTATACAACCTCAATCTATTGCTCCGTCTATACAACAAAATTCTAGTGTAGATATTGTAAAGAATTTTTTAAATAAGCATAAAAAGAGAATTTTAATAGAGTATAATTCTAAAACAAAAATAGAAGATTTAGCTGATTTTTATTATAATGGTATATTAATAGATGATGATTTAATAAATGCTTTTACTGAAGTATTTTTACAAGATACGACACCACTTATTAACGATATACCGGAATTTAATGAGCCTAATATTTGTCATTATGTAAAATCTGTTCTTGATAAAATGAAAGATATGTTATATAATAACAGCACAGATAATAATGAAGAGGTTGATACTAATGACATTTCAACTCAAGAAAATACCGATACAGAATAGTATAGATACAGCAAAATTAATAAAAGATTTAATATTGTCCTCAACTAATAATTTAAGTTATAGATTATTGGTTGAGGATATTTGTCGTAATACCGAATATGCAAGTGAATTTGCAATATTGGATATTTTATATAGATATGGAAGAAAACATTTTACATATTTAAAAGATATTGAGACAGTTGAATATATTAAAACGCCGGATAGAATTTACAATGAAATACAAGTTACAGGAAAATTTGTAGGAGATTGTGATGACGCAACGGTATTTATGGGAAGTATGATAATAAATGCAGGATTTTTACCTATAATAAGACTTATAGAAATAGAAAATAGTGGTTATTTTTCTCATATATATTGTTATACAGTTGTTGACGGAAAATTTGTATCAATGGATATAGCAGACAGTAAAGATTATTATATTAATGCTCCTAAAATGACTGATTATATGGATATAGTGGTGGAATAATGGATAAACAAGAATTTATAAATAAAATTAGTAATTTTTTAAGTAATATTAATTTAAAATATATGTCTATTTATGGAGAAATACAAGAAATATATTTTGATAAATTATTAAAAACAAATGATATAGTTTTAAATGATTTACCTTTTGATAGTATTGAAAAAATGTTTAAAACTGAAATAGAGTTTTGGGGGATAACAAAAGAATATTGGAATAGATTTACATTATATATAAAAAGAAAAAATAATCTTCCTATTATTCCTAAAAATTCTTCTATAATTAAATGTAATTACCAAGATTATGATTTTAAATCTGTATTACAAGATACAAAATCCGGTGTGAGTTGGTTAGATACTATTAAAATAAATAATACAATATATATAAAAGAGGTTGGTGGTCATTTTAGACAATATGATAAAATGTTTGTAAATAATACATATTTAAAATTTAATGACTATTTATTTTTTAAAAAATATTTTAATTTAGATATAACAAACATTGATATATATTATCCGGTAATGATAACAAATAAAGAAACAGATGATTTTAAAATTTTTGATGAATTATTTAATATACCTATTATATCACAAACAACATTAACATCTAACGATAGTGATATTATAAAAATTAAAGATAATCAAATTATATCTGTAAATCCTACTAAATTAAAAAACTGTGACGGACAAATTTATAATAATACATATTATAACTTTTTTAAAGGTTGTAGTGTATTTAATGTTATAAAATATTTTATTTATGGATTATTACAATATAAACAAGTTGAAACAAATAACTATTCAAATATACCTTTAGAAAAAACAGAAATTTTAAAGAGTGATAATAATATTGATAAAACTATATCACAAAATATGATTAATAGAATTGAGTACGATACTATTAATGAACAAGAATTAATTGAGGAATTACAACCTATTCCTACAGATGATATGTATGCTAATGAACAACATATTATTTTACAAGGTATTTTTGAAGATATACAAAAATTTTGTAATAATATAGAAAAATATATAGCAGGAGCAAAATGGGAATTTGATAAAATAGATTATGCAGAATTTAAAACTATTGACGAAAAAATAAATTATTTAGAAAATATTTTAAATACATATAAAAAACAAAAACTTGATTTAAGAGGTTATAATTCTTATTTTAAAGCACAAAAATTAAATATAGTAGTTGGAGATAGTGATAAATTAAATTATCTTAATTTAACTGAAACGGAAAATAATTTTTTACATATAGAAAAAATGTTACAAAGTAATAAATATCCGTTATTTGCAAAAATAAATTTAATTAATCAAATAAGACAAACAATAATGATATATCTTACTACAATAAAAAATTTAGCTGATAATAAAAAATTTTATGATGAGCAACAGACAGAAATTTTATTATGGCAATTAAGAGATAGTTATGACAAATTAGCTAAAGAAGTAGCTAGTCAAGAACAACCTTTATCGTTTGGAAATCCTAATTATGACGGAAATCCAAATGAAGAGCCATTTAGAAAGGAGCAACCGTAATGGACTTATCAAGTTATAATTTAGTACCGGTAGAAACATTAACAGATATTCAAAATTATGCTAATTTAGGAGAACAAGCAGGGAAATTAGTTATATCCGGTATAAATATGTTACCTTTAGAAACGGTTACTCTTGCAAGTGAGCAAACAGTAGCCGGATATACTTTTACAACAGCAGGACAAACTGTCGGCTCTACAGGTTTTTTATCTACAGTTAGCTCAATTGTATCAACATTATCAATAATAGGTACTGTAATAGCTATTGTAATAACAGTAAATGCTTATTTATCAGCTATGTGGGCTGTAGATAGTATTAAAAGGCAAAGAGATAAAATTTTAACGGCTTTTAGAAAAATAAAAAGATTAAATAGAATAGCAGATATAAATAAAATTGTATATGGAAATATAGAACAATATTTAAATGAAAAATTAAAATTACTCAATAATTATGAAATAACTTTAAATGATGAAAATTTACAAATAAGAAATTTTATAGGTGCAAAAACAAATACTTATTTATTATCAAATCCAATAATTAATTATTTACAAAATGAGCAAAATGTATTAAGTATTATAACCGTAAATAAATATAAATATATTAATGTTATTTCTTTTATAGAATATATTAAAGATTTAGATATTTTAGAATTAGATAAAATTAGAATAGCAAATGCAGATGTTAATACAATTAAAGCATATATTGATAATCTTAATGCTTTACTTATAATGATAGATAAATTAGAAGAAAATAAATTATATGAGCAAGTAATAAAAGATATAAATTTTATTAAAAATAATATAAGTATATTACTTAATGAAATAAAGAAAACTTATATAGAACAATTAAATACACAACAAATAGATAATCCTTTATTGATGTTAGAAGAAATTGCAAAAGATATACCATATTTAGATTTATCAGCACAAACTTATGATATAGGTGGTTTATCACAATATCCTACAGAATATATTGCAAATGATATGCCTATATTATTATCAATGCTTAATACTAAAGATTTAATGATACTTATTTTTAATAACATCTATATTAAAAAATTTGTTATGCTTATGACTAGTTATTATTTAACAGAACAAAATTTACAAAAAGATACTTTAAAATATATTAATAGTGCAATAACAATATATAATTTATTAAATGAAATAAAATCATTAAAAGTATTAAAAGAAAAATACTATAATCAAGTTTTACCGAATAAAGTAGCTGTAAACAATTATAGAATATTTACTTATTTTAAAGAATTATTTATTAAAAAAACACAAAAATTTTTAGAAAATTATTTATTGACATATAAAAAATCTAATAATGTAAAAGTTAAAAACAGTCTTATTTTAAGTGATAAAATTTTTAATTTAGAAGATTATTTTTATAATAAAAAATATTCTTTTAATGATTTTTTATATTATTTTGATTTTAATACTATTGACGATAATCAAAAAATAGATAATATTGATATTAATACTATTGAGATGAGTAATTTTCAAAAAGAATATTTTAATTATATTAATGATATAAGACAGCAATTAAAAGAATATGGTGTAGATATTATAAATCTATCTGACAAAGAGTTAGATGATTTATTTAATAAAATGTCTAAAAATTATGGTTGGTCTGCAATAGAAGAATTTATTAAAGCTGATAAAACTTTATCAATAAATAATTTCTATGATTTTATTTATTATTTTATATTTGTATTGACAAAAATACAAATTGAGATAAATAAAAATTATGAAAGTTGCAATTATAAAACTTATTCTTATAGTTACGATATATTATTATTTGACAATAAAATCAATGAAACAAAACAAACAAAAGATTTAAGAATAAAAGAGTGTATTTTAGTTAGTGATGTTGTTGATAAACAAATAACGGAATTAGAGGCACAGCTTTATCAAATAAGACAAGATTATAAATACGAATATAGTATTTTTCAAGATTTATTTTTGTCGGAACAAAGTTATTTTTTATTTGAATTATTTACAAGACTTGAACAAATAACAAATTCATCTGTAGGGTTAATTAAAGATATAGATTTATCAATAACAAATGCAGGATATAATATAAATTTTTATGATATATTATTTGAATTTTTTACAAAATATATTAATAATTATTCCGGTTACATTTTTTCAAAAAACAATTATCTTAATATAGTAACAACAATAGCACAAACAAATTTTATTAGTGTATTACAGATAGCTTGTGATTATAAACCTTTAGATATTAAATTACAAGAGTTAGAACAAAATACAATAACTTTACAGCAAACAAAAATAAATGAAACACAGTTAAAAGAAATAATTGATTTATCTAATGATATAAATTCTACTGATATATTAGCAAATAACGAGATAAAAGAGCCTAATATTTCAAATAACGGTATAGGAAAAATAGCTGTAACAGTTTTAGGTGTAGCTTTACTTACAAACTAAAAAGGATTATAATTAAGATATGAAAGATAATTTAGGTTATATTAAAGAAACAATGATGAATTATTTTGATGAGAGTGATAACACTTCTCAACAGGATATGATTATTGATGAAAATAACATTATAGACAGTAACGATGTAACAGAAGATTTTAAGTATAATCAGTCATCGCAACAATCACAAACAGAAGAGGATTTTGATTATACTTTTCTTAAAGTTATTGTCTTTTTAATTTTTTTATAGAGGTAAAATATGTATATTTATAATCCGGTAAGAAAAACTTTAGGCTCAACAGAAAATCAAAATTGGTACACAGATTTAAAATCTAACGTTAGTAGTATTTTTTCAAGTAATGAAAATTCTTTATTTTCGGCAATAAATAATATGATTAACGATGTTAATTCTACAATTAATACTGTAACAAAAAGTTTTGATAGCTCCGGACTAATAGAGAATATTATGTCTATAAGTGGCAATATAAATGAAATATCAAATAATATTTCAAATATTGTAAACAATAATACTAATTTATCTATAGAAGATAAAACAGTATTAATTAAATTACAGAAAGCTATTAATGACGGAACACTTGTAAAACAAATTCCACAAAATGCTAATCCTTTAGATTATCAAATGGTAAAAATAAATAATCAAATATTTTATATTAAAAAGAATAAAACAAAACAATATATTGTTTATACTGTTATAGGTTTAGCAATACTAGGAATACTTTTAATTTTAGTAAAAAGAGGTAAAAAATAATGAAAATAGTTGACATAACTTATGAGCCACAAATAGTTAAAACAAATGGTAAAAATCCTTTTAAAATTGACGGTATAACTTTTTATCCGGACACAATACAAGAATATAACGGTGGATATATTTTACCTATAATAAAAACAAATAAAAAAGTAGGCAACATTTTTGACAGTATTACAAGTGGAATATCAAGTGCAGGAAAATGGGTAACAGGAGCAACAAGTGATATAAGTAATTTTTTAAAATCTAGTGGTCTTGTAGAGATAGCAACAGATGTAACAGGACTTATAAGTGCTTATAATAATATTACAGGACAAAATAAAACAACTTATGATTATACACCACAGCAACAACAACAAATGCAACAAATTATAAATGCTAAAACAAATACAACAGGAACATACACAAATGCTGAAATAAATCAATTAGCAAATATATTAAGTGGTAATAACAGTAACGATATAAACAAATATTTACCGTATATTGCTATTGGTGGTATGTTTTTAATTTTATTAGTTTTACTTGTTAGGAGATAATTATGGTTATGGATATTTTAAAACAGCAACTTTCTACATTACTTGCAAATTTAAGTATATTTTATCAAAGTGAACAAATACTCAAAAATATTAAATCGCAAATTGAAAGTTTAGAAGATGTTGTTGATGAGGGTGTATATTTTAAATATGTTTATGATTATGAAAAACTTTATAATGAATATAAAGAGTTAGAAAAGACCACAAACGAAATTATAGAAAATAGTGGCAAAATAAGTGATATAATAAACAAAGTATCAAATTTTAATTTAAGTATAGATTATTTTAAAACTTTAGGAGATGATTATTCTATTGTTGAAAGATACTCTAAATTAATACCGGACACAATATCAAGATTAAATATTTTTAGAGAGAATTTAGAAATATTACAAGTAGCAATACTTAATCAAAGTGGTGCATATATTCTTAAAAAGCAAACTTCAAAATTAGAATATGCTTTAGGTATAGGAGCAGGAATAGTATCATTATATTTCTTTTATAAAACTTTAAAATCTCTTTTAGGAGAAAAATAAAATGGCTTATAGTTTTGAATTTCCGGCAATACCTTATAAATTATATTATAGAAATGATAAAGGTGTTAAAAAGATTTTTTATTTTGATAAAAATTCAAAAATAATATGTTATAGAGATAAATTAAAAACTATAGGTATAAAAGCAAAAAATATTGGTGCCGAATTATACTTAAATAATATTGACAAATTTTTGAAAATAGAATATATTAGAAACGAGAAAAAGTGGAAGAAATATCACGGTAAATTATTTTTACATCATTTAAATGGAAGTGAAGAAATTATCGGTAGATATTTTCAACCTAATTATATAAGAATAAAAGGTAACGGTGCTTTATGGGGTTACCAAAAAATAAAAGATGAAGAGGTAGAATAAAGATGAAACAATTTGCATTTTTGTTAAATCCGGCAAAAAAGGGTAAGATAAGAAAAGTTAAAAAAGCAAAAAAGAAACTTGCTAAAAAAGTAGTAAGAAAAGTTGCTAAAAAAGTAAAAAGAGCAAAAAGAGTTGTAAGAAGAATTAAGAAAAGAGTAGCAAAAAGAGTTGTAAGAAAAGTAACTAAAAAAGTTACAAGAAAAATTAATAAGAAAAAAGGAGCAAGAAAAATGGCAAGAAGAAAAAAGTATAATTATTCTAAAGCAATCGGCACAAAACACAGAATAAGTGTTAGAAAAGTTAAAAAAGGTTATCAAGTAGGTAAAAAATCTAAACTTTTGGTTAAATCAAGAGGAAAAATTTTAAATCCTTTTAATATGGGTAAAGTATCTAATACTATACTTGAGGCAGGTATGATAGTTGCAGGTATGGTTGGAGCAACAATAATTCCTAACAAAGTATTACCGGCAAAGTATGTTACAGGAACTTATGCAAAACCTATAGCACAACTAGGAACAGGTGTAGTAATGTATTATTTAGTAAAGAAATTCTTGAAGAAAAATGCTATAGCTGAACAGTTACTTATGGGTGCTGTTATAACAGTAGTAAAAGAAATGGTTGATAAATATGTTGTAAATAAAATTCCGGCTCTTACTACATCACAAGTAAATGGTCTTAAAATTAACGGATTGAAATTAGGTAATGCTAATGCTGTAAAACCTTTAATTAATCAATCTAGTGTAAGACCGGATTTACAAGCTCCGGTATCTTCTTTGAGTGGTGTATCACAAACAAGAAGTGTAGGAACAAGAAGAGCTTAATTGACATTAAAAAATAAATGTAGTATAAATTAATAAAAGAGATATGTTTTTAAAAGATTTTTTTAACTCTAATATAACAAATAAAAAAATCTTATCAAAAATTAAATTTTCAAAAGGAGAATAAAGAAAATGGCAGATGTAAAATTTATAGACAATCAAGAGTTGTTAAACATTGTATCAACAGCAGGTCTTAATTCCGTTTTAAACGGTGGAAGAAGTATGAGAGATTGGACTACTTACCATTATAAAACATTTTATGGTAATATAGACCAAGCAGACACAAATAACAGAGGAGCTAAATTGCCACCTACAATAGAATTTTTTGTAAATCCTAAAGGAAACAAAAAATCTGTTATGGCTTATAACTTTACAGACGGAGAAGAAGTACATAATGTTGTAACAAGTGGTAAAGCAGATGAGCCTTTGTTAATTACCGGTCTTGCATTAAGACTTGACATAGGTAAATATTATTGGGAAGAAGATGACGGAGCAAGTGGAACTGTTGGTAGAGAAAGTAGTGCCAATGAAATGTTAGATGATTACAACAACATTTTAAAATCCGGTAGATTTACATTAACTGTAAATAATCAAGTTGTTAGTGAATATCAACCTTTGGGAACACTTGGAACAAAAGTAGAAACAGATACTACTCAAATTGCAAATTTCGGCTCAAAAATTCAACCGATAACAATAGCACCTTATATATTTATTGAAGAGGGAATAACTATATCAGCTCAAATATTGTTTGAAGAAGAATTTAACACAAGATGTCCTATAAGAATTGGTATTGATTTAATTGGTTTCAAATTCTTTAAGAGATAATAATTAAAATAGCTTATAAGCTAATAAGCTAATAAGCTGATAAGCTAAATTACTAGGTATGGTTATTTTTAATTAAGTAGCCATACCTATATTTTTAAAAAGGAGATAAAAATAAAATGGGTAGAGAAAATATAATATACACTATTGATATTCCTATAGGAGCCGGTGTAAATACAAGAGGAGCAGGAAAATTAACTATTTCTAGAGATGATAGTTTTACATTTAATGAAATTAGATTTTCTGCTACAGCAGATTTTTTCATTAAAATAAAAGATAGCTCATCTTTAAAATTATGGTCTAATGATTTTGTTCATAGCTCTGTATTAAGCTCTGTAAATTGGAACGGTATGACAAATGCCGGACTTTTAATATTACCTATGAATAAAAAAATAACAGGTAATACAGATATTATTATTGAATTGTTAAATGATAGTGCTAATGCTAATATTGTTCATTTAGCTTTTAACGGTGTAAAAGAATAAAAATAAAAATAAAAGGTGTTAATATGGAACAAGAATATTCTATAAAAGATAAATATCAAGTTTTTACTATAGATTTAAGTAATGGTCTTGATAATGTTGAATTAGATACAATATTAGTAAGTAATTTTTTAACTACCTTTTATGTTGATACTTTAACCGGAGAAAGTATTAATAACGGTAAAGTTAATATAGCTGTAACTTCTAGTAAAAACTATCCATTAACATTTTTAAATGGCTCAAAATATAAAGCACAATTTCAAAAACTTTATTTAAATGCACAGCCACAATCTAATGTTAGTGTAAGAATATTTACAAGTGTAGATTGTTTTTATGAAAAAGAAACGCCTATAACAAATGCTATATTAACTCAACCTTTGATTATTGAGCCGGAAACATTAAATTATGATATTTTTGTTAATGGTGTAACAATAAACAATTCCGTTACAGGTGTTTTAATTAACGATACATTAAACGGTAAAACTGTAAAAGGTATAAAAAGTATAATAATATCTAATTTGGATAATAATCATACTTTATATTACGGAACAAATATAAATGCAGGAAATTATTTAACAAATGCAGGAAGAATTGAGGCAGGAGAAAAGTTATCTATTGACTTTAATCCTCAAGCTAAAGCTCCATACGATTTTACTCTCTATACGCCAAACAGTATTGATGTTCAGTATAGCGTTTTATTTTCGTATTAATTTTTTAAAATATCAAATAAAGAGGACAATTATTTATGAATATAATATTAACTATGAAAGCTGTTTTAAATTATCTATACAATCATTTAATAGATTTAATAAATGTTAAAAAAATAGTGTTTGAAGATGGCTCCGAACAAATAACAGCTAGTAAAAGTGGTGCCTCTTTATTTGATATTAAACTTTTATCTCAAGCAATAGCCGATAAAGGTTGGGCTTTTATGTGCCATACCAATAGACGAGATTTACCAAAAACAGATGTTCCTACTTTGTATAATGATATAAAATTTAAATATGATAATGCTGATAATGAATATGTAACAAGTGAAATTACAGGTCAAAATATGGTATGTGTAACTTACGATAAATATACTCAAAAATATTATTATATGTTATCATCGTCAGGACAGCAATATTATATATATACTTCTAATTATCCGGATTTAAGTAATTCTACAATAGCTTTAACTTCATCTGAACAGTTAAATTGGTTTTTAGTTTGTGGTAAAAATATAAATATTGTTTTAACTAGTAATAGATTATTTCATATTTATAATAAAAATTGGGAATTTATTAAAACTTTTGATAAAAATGATATTATGAGTAATTATGCTAGTTTGAGATGTCATAGAGCTATTAATGGTGGAATTATACTAACATTTTCTAGAGAAGATAATAGTAATGCCGAGTGTTATGTAGTTAAAATCAATGACGATTTAACAGCCAATATCTCATATACGGAAAATTTATTTACAACTTCAAGACCATTACCTAACAGTATTAGTGAAGTAATTGATAATAAATTTTATATTACTGTTGGTCGCGGTTTTAGTATAACACTTGTTGAAATAGATATAAATGATTTAAGTGATTATTCAATAAAAAATCAAAGTGATATAAATGTTTATCCTAACCTAAATAAATACAATTTTAGTGAAGTTGTTTATTTTGAAGATTATTTTTATATTACAGCTGTAAACAAAATTTACAAATCACAAAATTTAGTTAATTGGACAGAAGTTTATACAGCAACAGGAAATAATTGGAGAATAATAAAAAACGGTAATGATTATTTTATTTTTGGTGACGGTTATATTTTACAAACAAACAATTTTGCTAATTTTTCTACTTTGTTAACTTTTACACTTATAGCCGGTATGGGTGAACAAGTATCTAATTATTGTTCAGTTGTTGACGGAATAATTATAATATCAAGTAATAGTAGTGGAAATCACTTTTATCTTTATTCAGCACCTACAATTAAAGTTTATACAGACAATTATACTATCAACGGTAATACTGTATCAATAAATTATTATAAATATAACGATTTTAAAATTTGTTTGGCTGACGGTGGAACAAATGATACGAATTTAGAAACAGTCTTAAATTATCTCGGTTATCTAAATTATTGGTTATTGAATTTAACTAACGAAACTGTTTGTGTTCAAAGAGATAAAAATACTTATTCGGCTATATTTGTAGGAGATGATTTTATTGACGATTTGGAAGATTTACCGACAAATGATTATTCTTCTATTGTTCTAAAAAATCAGTTATCAAATATTGCGTCTGCTTTGATTTCTATTGATACAATCAATAATTTGCAAGACGGAACTAAAGATACCGTATATCAAACTTCTGCACCTACATTGATAATAGCCGGTAGAACTTCCAATTCTAGTGATTGGTATTTGGAAATTCAGTTGTCTAGTGACGGTGTTACTTTTATAACGGTAGCTCGTTATGGTGTATCTAACGGAGACCCCGCAAGCTCTGCTATTATACCTATAATTGTGGGAAGTGGTGTATATTGGAAAGTTGTAACAACTTTAACTAGTGGTTATATAAAATACGGAGCAATATAAAATGAGTGTACAAGAAATACAATTAAAATATGCTAAAGGAGAAATTACTTACGAACAATATTGCTCTTATATGGAAGATTTAAGAAAATCTGTTAGTAATATAACTCAAACAAATAATTCAATATATTATTTATTTGGTGTTGGTCTTATAACTATTATAATTTTATATTTAGGAAAAAAGATAAAATGAAAAATAAAATTGCTATCTATGGATTGATATTAACACTTCTTATAACAATAATAACAACCTCTCTTACTTTTGGAAGAATTTTAGAAAGAATTGATATAATAATTTCAAGACTTGCAAAAATTGAAATGTCGTTAGATAAATTACACGAGCACGAAAAAAGAATTGTAATACTTGAAGAAAAAGTATATAATATAGAAAAGATAAAATAAAAAGGAAAATAAATGAAGAAAAATTATAATTGGTAAAAATTATGCTTACAACAATAGTAGGTTTTATATCAGGAACTATTATACCTTTAATAACAAAATATATTGGTCTTAAAAAACAAGAAAAAGAACTTACCATTAAGACTAATTATGATTTAGAAATTCAAAAACATATTAGTGATAATGAACTCGCTAAAGAAATGTCTATAACTGAAAGAGAAGTTGCTAAAGCTACTTTTGAAAGTGCTAAAAATAAAAATTATATTATTAATATATTACTTGATTGTATTAGAATAATGTTTGGTCTTATATGTGTTGCCATTATGATAACTACAATCGTAAATTTGTGGAAATATCAAGCTACTATTTTAATGCAAGAAGAACTTGCTACAGCTTTCTTTATAATATTAGGTTACTATTTTGGAGAAAGAAGTGCTAAAAAAGTTTGGGGGAAATAAGATGACAAAAAATAAAATAATTGAAATATTAGAAAAATATAATTGTAATAAAAAAGAAATTTCTGTTGCTTTACAACTTTTAAATATTGTTACTTTAAAAAATGTTCATACAGGTTGGAAACCGGAAAATAGAATTAGTAATTTTTATAATTATAGTAATTATTCTATATTTATAGATATATATTTAGATAGTAAATTTGCAAAAGTATATATGTATAACAGCAATACTGAAGAAGAATTTACACTTGTAGAAGATGATTTAGAAAATTTTGTTGATACAATAGAATATGATATAGATGATATAACTAATATTCTAAATAGTTTTTCAAATTTAAATGATGATAGATATTAATTTATATAAATTAATGTAAAAGAGGTAAAATAAATTTTAGGAGAATATAAAATGAAAAAAGAAATTAAAAAGAAAGATGTTAAAAAAAGAAATAAAATTAATTCAAAAGAAATGTTAAATTTTGGAAGTGTAATTAGTAAATTTATAGATTTTATTGATACTAATTTTGGTAATGTAAAATCAAGAATAACAGATGATAAAGTTAAATATAATATTAATGATGATATATCTATTAGTATAGAAAATTTAACAGTTGCCGGTCTTGTTATAATATATATATGGTTTGGAACAACATTAATTGCTATATCTATATCTAATCAAATGCTTACTTATAGAATATATTATAAAAATATTGGTGTAAAAGATTTATTGTCTCAAAATGTTATTACTTATATAGTAACAGATACCTCAAGAGATTTTGTAAATAGTTATAAAATATTAAATTATAATATTACTAATATACAAAAATATTTATCAAATATTAAATAATGAAATTAGAATATAAACTTTTATTATCATTTATAGGAATAGGAATAATAATGTATCTAAAAAATAAAACATTAAATATTGAAATTAAAAGAGAAATAACAACAGCTACTAGAACAATAGGTAAAATGTTTATTAATGGAGAATATTTTTGCGATACTTTAGAAGATACTTATAGAACTCTTAACTCTGCAAGTGATAAAGTTAAAGAAGAAACAGCTATACCTAACGGTGTTTATAAACTTGCTCTTACCTATTCAACAAAGTTTGCTAAAATGTTACCTCAAATTTTAGATGTTCCTTTTTTTACAGGTATAAGAATACATACCGGCTCAAGTGAAAAAGATACAGCCGGTTGTATTTTAGTAGGAGATTATAAAAACGGTGTTTGGTCTGCTAATCCAAACTATGTTTCTAAATTAAAAGAATTGTTGCCTCAATATGCTAATGCGACAATTAATATAAATAAGATTTAAGAGGATGTTATGGAAGAATATATAAATGTTACTAACTTCAATGTAAATAATATAGAGGCAGGAAAACTTTATACTTTATATTATGAATTAACAGACGAAGAATTGAATAATAAAGAAAAATTAGGAAATATTATAAATAATCTTTGGGATAACTTTATATATAATCCTACTCTAGATAGTAATATACATTTAGATAGACAAGAAAAAATAATTACCATAACTACTAAATTAAAAGATAATCTCATATTTAAAACCGTTACAGACGGTCTTAAATCTTCTGTAAATATACTAGGTCAAGCTGTTACCAATATTGTTAAAAATATCATTAATAAAGAGCCTATTGCTGTTACTTTTATGCCTTTAACTACTAAAGAGGCTATTGCCCAATATCAAGACTATGCTAATACCGGAAATACTATCATCCAAACATTAACCGAAAATCCGGTAATTGCTACTGTTGTTGATACTACCGGAAATGTCGTTAATGCTGTTAATGATACTTTTAAAAATACTGCTAAAACTTTACCTTATTTGCCATATATTTTATTAGGTGTAGGAATAGTAATACTTTTAAGTTATGGTAATTTAAGTAATGTTACTAAACTATTTAAAGGAAATAAAAATGAGTAATAAAAAATATAATAAATATAATGTCTTTAATAACGCTGTTAAAAATACTAAAATATCCGTTTTTAAATTTAATGCCTATGAATTAAAATATTTAGAAAATTGCCTTAAATTCAATTCCCATTATTCAAAAATGTATAGACATATTGCTCAAAATCTTATTTATAATTTTTCTAATTATACTAATTCCATTGTTCTAAATTCTTATCAAGTTGACGGTCTTAAAGATTGTATTGAAAATTATTTAAAAAAATTTAAAACTAATGATAATGAAAATAAAGTACTCTCTAATATAAAGAAAAATCTTATTGTTAATATAACAGAGGACTAATGCAAATTTTTGAAAATGAAGATTATTTTTATCCGGATGTAGAAAAATATGCAACAATTTATAACTTGCCACCGGCTCTTGTAATGGCTGTTATTTCTCAAGAAAGTGCTTTTAATCCTTTTGCAAAACGATATGAAAATAAATACGATTGCTATTCTTATGGTCTTATGCAAATTCTTTATGTTACAGCTAAAGATTTAGGGTATAAAGGAGAGCCGGAAGAATTACTAAATATAAATAATAACCTTAATTACGGATGTAAATATCTAGCTAAACAATATAAAAGATATAATCAAAATCTTACTGATACTATTTCATCTTATAATGCCGGTAGTGTCAATAAAACTAATGACAAATACTCTAATCAAGATTATGTTAATAAAGTATTATCATACTATCTATATTATAATGCTAAATATGTTGAACTAAATGAAGAAAAAACAAAATTGTTAAGAAATATGATACTAAATAAAGAATTTTCTAAAATTGTAAATTTGGAATTTGGTAAAATTAATGAAAAATTAAATAAAGATAATATACTACCAATACTATTAATTGCTATTCCTATTATCATCAAGTTATATAGAAAAGTTTTTTAAATTCTCTGTTTTTCTTTTCTGTATAACAAACAACAAAAGCACTTGTTCAATATCCCAAACAAGTGCTTTTTTCTGTTATATAAAATAAACTATATAAATTTTCTTCTATAGTGAAGAAAATCTCTTACTTTTTGATAAAATTTATCATCAAAAACAGTTTTATATTTATTTAAGTATAAACATCTACTAATATATTTATGTTCTGTCGTTATAACTAATAATAAATAAGAACAATAATAAGTATTTAAATAATTTCCACTTGTTAAATAACTTCTTAAAATTTTTTCTATTTCTCGTACTATTTTATCTTTTTTATGAATTTCAAAATAATCCGGCATTTTTCAGCTCCTTTAATCTTTTATAAAAATTATCTATTTTTAATTCCGTGCTTATTCTTAAAACTATCACAAATATGCGATATTAAATAATTCCAACAACTTTCTACACACTTTTTAAAATGTATACATTTATAACAGTATTCAAAATTAACAAGTATACCGTTAAAACTTCTTTTAGGATAATATTTTCTATTTTTCATTTTTTCACTTCCTTTAATCTTTTTAAATATTGTTTTTTAATAATGTTTGTAAAATACCGGAACAGCTTTTTTATACATTTTCAATAAATTGTTACTATATGAAAACTCTCTAAATTTACCAATTTTTATATTATATAACCACCTATAAGCAACTTTTTTATAACAAGTGTAAGTTAATAATTTTCCATTTTTAGTATTTTCTATAAGTAATTGTTTATAATGATAATAACCGGAAAATTTACCATATTTAAATATTCCATATTTACAACAATCTTTATTGTATCTTACTTTAATATTTTTATACATTTTGTTATCCTCTATATAAATAAATCATCAAACAATCTATAAAACATTTTTATTCTATCTATTAAAAATATAAAATCAATATCTGTAATTTTTAATAAATCATAATATTTTGAAGATATTATCATATCTGTTCTTGTATCTTTAATTATTAAAGTTAGTTGATTTAATTTTTTAATATAAATAACTTTAAATAATTTATATTTATTTTCTTTTACTAATTCAAAATAATTCTCAAAATCAAAAATTTTATAATTTTCTTTTATTAATTTCTTCTTAATTTCTTTTATTCTATCTAATTTCATTTTTATTGTCTCCTATACTCTCTAAAATATGAACATATTTTATGTTATTTAATTCACTAGTTACTATTGCTCCATTTGATGTCTTTGTTAATTTTTCTTTACTCTTAAAAACTCTTTTAAAAAAATTCATTGTAGATTTGTCTGTTATGTTTTTATATTCTTGCTCCCCTACAATACCAATATTATCATTTTCCTTTAATACCCATTTTCCGTCTATCTTTTCATATTTTTGCTGTGTATATTTATATTTCATATCTATTATTACCCCTTTTTTATTTTAATTTCATATAACTTAAAAAATCACAAGTTTTTAAATCATATACTCTTATTGTTTTAATTTTTATTTTACCATTATCATCACAAATACAAGTTATTGTAAGTGATAAAAAATCAAAATCATATTCAGCTTTTCCGCAATATCTCATATCTAAAATATCTCTCTTAAGTTTTGAAAAACTGTAATCATTATCAAAAAATGTTTCAATTAATTCATTGTAATCTTTTACTGCTCTTGTGTAAATCTTTTCTACTAATTTTTTGTTACTGAAAATAAAATCACTCTTTTTAAATTCTTGTAATTCTTCTGTCATTTTTGTTTTATCTCCTATTGTTTTTTATATTCTAAATTCTAATCTGTTGTATGCTCCAAAATAACAATCATTTATTAATCTTAATTTTTCAATATTAAGTTGTAATTGCATAGATAAACAATTTATGTTTGCAATTCTTTTTTCTATGTCCGGCAAAATCTCTTTTTGTTTTTCTATTAATTCTTTATAATAGCTTGTATGTTCCAATATAATTTTTTCTAACTCTTCATAATTAACTGTATCTTTATCATAACTATAAATATAATTAAATTCATTGTATTTTATTCTTCTTGTTTTATCTATTCCATTTTTATCAGCACCATAACAATAACTATCTTTATCACAATAGAAATATAATCTCCAATTACCTATACTATTCTTATGCATATAAAAAGTTATGTTTTTGTCATTATTGTTTAATTCATTTAATATTCTTTTTGTTATCTTCTTGTTATCCCATTTTTTAAAAATTGATAAAATAAAATCTGTTTGCTCAATTGCAAATTTGTAAAAATTGTTTTGTAATTGCAAAATTTTAAAATCAAAATCATTAATATCAAATTTATTATACATTTTATCCCCCTTAATTTTTAATTTTTTTAAATATTATTAAATTCTTTTAATATTTTGTTTGTTGTGTTTATATCTAATAAATTTATCGTATCTATACCCATAACTAACATAAGCTTTGTTATATCGTTTTTTCTCTCTATCTGAACATTAATACCCCTATTGTTTTTATCAGTATAAAATTTAAAATGTTTGTACCTAATATTATTGAAAAATTTATCAATAATTTTTAAATAATTGTAATCAATTACAATCTGTTTATCTGTCTCCTTTACACTATCCGGTATAATCTTTGCATAGTTAGGATATATACTCTCTTTGTCATAATCTAATATTATATTATATACCGTATTTATTAATTTATTGTTTGTAATTTCAAAATCTAGTTTTAATTCTTCAAAATTTTTTACATTAGTAGGTAAAACTATTTTATCAAAAAATATTACAATATTTCTTAATAATTCTATTTCTTTTATTTTTTCTCTAATTAATAGTAAAATTTTTCCGTCTGTACTTACATAATCACGATAACAATTGTCATTATTGTGTTTATAATCTTTTATACTAATTCCTTTTAATATGTATTTTTGCTCTTCTTTACTACAACCCATTTTTAATAATTGTAATTTTTTTACATCTAATGTAATTTTTGTCATAATAAAATACCCCTATTTAATTTTTTTGTTTTTTGTATTTTGTTTATTGTTTTTTTTTATAATGTAAATTCTATCTTGTTATATGTTCCAAAACCTCTCTTTTAATATGTTAAAAATAACTTTTGGCGTTGTAGTAACAAAGATATCCTCATTATGCAATAACATATTTAATGTAAGTTGATATTTCCCATTTTTATTTTTTTCTATTCTTAAAGAATAAGAAAAATCTTTTTTATTTTTACCTTTAATTAAAAAATCATCTTTATCCGAAACAATTTCTATATAATTTAAAGTTTTAATCTTTTCAATAATATTATCTTTTTCTTCTTTTGTAAAACTAAAATTTTTAGTATAATCTACCATATTGATTCCCCCTTTTTTATTATTTTATTTCTTCTTATAAAATATTATTTTCTTTAAATGAATAATAATTGTCATTAGTAATAATTATACTATCTAATAAAAACACTTCAATTGTTTTTAATGCTTTTTGAATTACTGTTGTTGATAATATATCATTTTCCGACGGCTTCAATGTTCCTGATGGATGATTATGAGCAACAATAACACTTCTGCTATTTGTCAATAATGATATTTTTGCAATTTTTGAAGGATATATAGCACTTCTTGAAATTGTGCCTTTTGATATTGTTTCATATTTTATTATTTTATTTTGACTATCAAGAAAAATTGCTATACACTCTTCTTCTGTATTTTTTAATCTACTTCTTAAAAATTCTACTACTTGTTCCGGCTCCGAAACTTTATCTAATTTTTTTAATTTAGTAAAAAAATACAAATTAGCTATATTAGAAATATTTTCTAATAATTGTTTTAATTTTTCATTTTTTATATTATTTCTAATGCTAATGTCTGTTAATAAAGTATATAAATCATAATTGCTAATTTCTTTAAAATCTCTTTTTTTGTACTTTTGATTTAATAACTTAGAAAAAACTTGTATTTGTTCTTCAACTTCTAAATTTTGAAAATCTATAATATTATTATCATCTAACATTTTTCTCACCCCTATTAATTTAATTTTTTATATTGCATATTATATAAATCTATATAATGTAATAAAATATCTGTATAGTATTGTTTTGTTTCAAAATTTGTTATAATAAAATTTTTAATTTTTTCTTGCTCCCAATTTGCAAAATCTTTTAAATTAAATCTATTTTGTAATTTTTCTATTAAATCTTTTAAATCAATGTTTATTGTTTCAAAATAATGCTCGTGTTTGCAATTATTTAATCTACTTATATGTATAGTTAAATTATGCTTTTTTATAGTAGTTTCTATACTTCCAAAAACTCTCCTAAAAAATTTTATAGTATCTTTTCCGCAACAATTCTCGTAATTTTCGTCTGTTGCTACTCTTAATCCGCCAAGCTCTTTTAATTCCCAACGATTGTTTTTTTCAT